>JBDKLR010000028.1:0-14375 GCA_039795515.1 Pseudomonadota bacterium
CCCCGCCTGCCCCGCCAACACTTGCCACAGAACCGCCGCCCACCCCCGAACCAGTCCCCCTGCTCACCGTCAGGCCTGCTTTGGCGCGCGAGAAGATTTTGGTGACCAATCCCCGTAACCGTTTGGCTGGACCCGCCGAGTTCGCCAAGGCCTCGGCCTATGCAGGCTCAGGCACCAGCGTCGTGGTGGGCCTGAACATGCCCTTGCCCGATGGTGGTCAATACCGTGTCGAATGGTCAGACGGTTTCATCGCGCCGCAGGCCAACAAAAGCTACGGCGGCAGCACTTACAAAACCACGCGCGACGAGCAACACCTGGGGGTGTTCATGGACTGGTCGCCGAAGGACAACAACTGGTTCCTCACCGGTGGTCTGACATTGAACAACCACCGCATCAAGGTGCAAACCACGGCCGATGCGAGTTTGGCCATTGAATACAAGCTGCCCCTGCTCACACCCTATGTGGGCATCCGTTATGCACAAAAATCATTCAACGACCGAGGCTGGGAAGGTTTTGCCGAAGTGGGCATGTTGTTGGCGACTTTGAACGCCAGCAGCACCACCGATGGTTCGGTGAGTGACACCACGGTGCAGTCCGAGGTGGATCGCATTCGCAAATCGATATACCAATGGTCGTTTGTGCCCAAAGCCGTGGTGGGATTGAGCTACAAATACTGATTCAAGCCTTGGGGTTTGCTGACGATTCTTCCACCATGAAAACGCTTGCCTTGCTTCGCTGTTTGCTGGCCGCCACGGTCTGGGTGGCGGGCATGGGCGCGGCCCAGGCCGAGTGGGCCGAGTTGATGAAAGACGAAGACATCGGCTACATGTGGGACAAAGAATCGATGCGGGTGCAAAGTGTCAGCCGCTATGTCTGGACCATGTCCAATCTGGGCAAGCCCGCCAAAGCCCCGAATGGCGAGGACTACCAATCGTCCATGGCGCGTTGGCGCATCCAATGCAAATCTGATTCCTTTGTCAAACTCTCTGAGAGTTTTTACGCCAAACCCGAGGGCAAGGGGCGCGAGGTGGCGTTTTACGAAACCGCCGATTGGCGTCCGCGTGATGCCGCTATTCGCCCTGGTTCGTACCTGTCACTTCTGAAAAAACAAATTTGCGCTCCCTCTGAGCCCTGAGGGTTCTCACTACAGTTTCTTCCCACTCTTGCCAGCGCGCAGGGGGGTGTTGGAAGGAGCTGATCTCTGCATTCATTCACCCGTGTTCACTGGTTGAGCCCTGTGCTGTTGGCCTGGTTGCTGGGCACCGCCTGCCAACTCATGCAAGCAGCGCTTTGGACAGCGTTTCAATACCTCTACATGGTGTTGGCGTGTGGGTTGGTTGGCATCCTGGTTCATGGTGGGGTGCGTGGTGCACAAGCTTGGTCGCATGCGGTCAAGTTGATCGCCATCGTGTGCACCGTGGCAGCCTTGTCCTTTGCCAGTGTGGGATGGCGTGCCGTGTTGTTGGCCGAGCAGCGATTGCCTGCTGAATTGGAAGGCGTGGATTTGGCGGTGACGGGTGTCATTGCCCAGATGCCACAAGTGCATGCCGATGGTGTGCGTTTCCAGTTCGAGGTTGAAAACGCCATGCGCGTTGCAGACGGTCAAGCCGTGTTGTTGCCGCCTTTGATTCAGCTGGGCTGGTACAGCAGCAACTGGGATGGTGATCGCAAGACCCTGCCGCGGTTGCAAGCCGGCGAGCGTTGGACGTTCAGCACCCGACTCAAGCAACCGCATGGCTTGGTCAACCCGGGCGGTTGGGACGCCGAATTGTGGATGTGGTCGCAAGGCATTCAAGCCACCGGCCATGTGCGCGATGGTGCGCGGGACGCGCCTGCTCAACGGGTGCATGCCACTGGGCAACACCCCATCGAGCAATGGCGGCAATGGTTGCGCGAGCGCATCACGCAAGAACTGCCCGAGCCACGATGGTCGGGCCTGGTGGCTGGTTTGCTGATTGGCGACCAAGCCGCGATTGAGCGCGCCGATTGGGATTTGTTTCGCGTCACCGGCATCGCCCACCTGATGAGCATTTCGGGTTTGCACATCACCTTGTGGGCTTGGGTGGCGCGCTGGTTGGTGTGGCGCTTGTGGCGTTACAGCGATGTCTGGGGCGTGTCATGGTGTTTGCGCTATCCCGCGCCCCTGGCGGCCTTGTGGGGCGGGGTGTTGTTGGCCACGGCTTATGCCTTGATCAGCGGCTGGGGTGTGCCTGCGCAACGCACCGTGGTCATGCTGGGCGTGGCGGCGTGGTTGCGCGTGCGGGCCTTGCGTTGGCCCTTGTGGCCGCAGTGGTTGCTGGCGGCCGTGTGCGTGGTCCTGATCGAGCCTTGGGCCTTGCTGCAAGCCGGGTTTTGGTTGAGCTTTGTGGCGGTGGGGATTTTGTTTTTGAGCAGCCCGCCCCACACGGGGCGCACCGCGCCGCCAACCCATCAACTTTTGCGAGAACAACTCCTCATCAGCGTTTGCTTGGGTCCGCTGACCGTGGTGCTGTTTCAACAAATCTCCATCGTGGGTTTGCTGGTCAATTTGTTTGCCATTCCTTGGGTGACCTTGGTGGTCACACCACTGGCGTTTCTGGGGGCGCTGTGGCCCCCACTGTGGCAGTGGTGCAGCCTCGGGTTGCAAGGCTTGTGCGCTGTACTCGAGCCTTTGTCGCAACTGCCCTGGGCCTTGTGGCGAGTGGCCGCACCACCTTGGTGGGTGGGGGCCATCGGTGTGGTGGGTGGCGGCGTGTTGGCATGGGCAACGCGTTGGCGTTGGCGCGCATGGGGTGTGGTCCTGTGGCTGCCGTGCTTCGTTTGGCCTGTGAGCAGGCCGGCACCAGGCCATGTGGCCGTGGTGGCCGCCGACATTGGCCAGGGCAACGCGGTGTTGGTGCGCACTGCCACGCACAGTTTGTTGTTTGACACCGGCCCGCGTTTTGGCAGCGACAGCGATGCCGGACAGCGCGTGCTGCTGCCTTTGCTGCAAACCACGAACGAGCGCCTGGACACCTTGGTGCTCAGCCACCAAGACAGTGACCACACGGGCGGGGCCTGGTCGGTGCAAGCCCTGCATCCGCAAGCCGAGGTGCTGACCTCGATGGCGCACGACCATTGGTTGGCTCAAAAGCGCCCGGTGCAACGTTGCGAAGCAGGGCAGCAGTGGCAATGGGACGGCGTGCAATTTGACATGCTGCATCCACTGGCTGAGGACTATGCCAAAGTGCTCAGCCCCAATGCACGCAGCTGCGTGCTGCGCATCAGCGCCCACGGACGGGTGGTCTTGTTGACCGCTGACATCGAGGCCTTTCAAGAACACGCCCTGGTCGAACGCGCCGCCACACAGCTTCAGGCCGATGTGCTGTTGGTGCCGCACCATGGCAGCAAGACATCGTCCACCGAAGCTTTCATCGACGCCGTGCAACCGCGTTGGGCTTTGTTCCAAATGGGCTATCGCAACCGCTACGGCCACCCCGCGCCGCAAGTGTTGCAGCGTTACATCGAACGAGGCGTGGCGTTCAAGTTGTCACCGGCGTGTGGAGCCATGACATGGCGCAGTGAATCACCTGACGAGGTGGTGTGTGAAAGGGAACAGAGCAAGCGGTATTGGCGTCATGCCATGGCGATCGGGCATTGACGCAACTGGTTCAATGAACTACCATGACGCACATTGAATTTGAGTGGGACAAAGCAAAAAGCAATACATGCTTGATGCAGCGTGGATTTGACTTTGCATTCGCATTGAAGATATTCACTGATGTGAACAAGGTCACTTTCACCGACAAGCGTTGGGACTATGGCGAGGATCGATTTCAAGTCATTGGGAAGATTGCGGGGCGTGTTCATGTTGTGGTGTTCACCCATCGCAATCAAGTCATCCGCATCATCTCTGCCAGAAAAGCAAATTTAAGGGAAGTCGAGATATATGAAAACAGTGCGAATCAAAGTTGATCTCAACAATCCCCAATCACTGCCTAAAGGAAAAGTTAATCGAATCTTGCTCGACACCACTTCAGAGCAAGACATTCACAAACAACAAAAGCAAGATGAACTCGAAGCGATGCTGGATGCTGCGCAATTTGCAAAAACAGTTCGAGAACAATTGGGTTTCACCCAACTGGAGTTTTCGCAGCGTATCGAGGTTCCCATTGAAACCATTCGCAATTGGGAGCAGGGGAAGCGTCGACCCACAGGTGCAGCCAAAACATTGTTGAAGCTGTTGTATAGATCACCTGAAACCGCGCTGTCAGTCCTGAAATAAGTTTCAAGCCATCGTAAACGCCATCAGCACAGTGGGTTCAATTTTTACCAGATTGCACTTCTAAATGACCTTGGCTATCGATGGCTGTTTCACTTCGAGGTCAGCGGGCTTTGGGTCGCACCAAACGCACTTGCAACTCGCACCCCACAGCTGCGGCATATTTCCTCAAGGAATTCAGTGAAGGGGTATGTTTGCCGCCAGCTTCCAGTCGTGACACAGCGCTTTTGGTCGTCCCCATCTTCGCGGCCACTGCATCTTGTGTCATGCCTGCTTTGGCTCTGGCCTTCAACATTTGATCTGCCAATTGAAATTCCAAATCCAAGTCTTCATAGGCCTCGATGAAGCCAGGCCGCAAGCGTGCTTTGGCGAGCATTGATTCATGCTGATGAGGAAGAGGTTGGTACTTCAAGTCAGGCATTTTTCAACTCCTTGATGCGTTGGAGCGCAATTTTCAAATCTGATGATGGTGTTTGTTCTGTTTTCTTGATGAACGCATGGACGATGATGATGCGTCGCCCTTTCAAAAAACAATACATGCTTCGCCCTGCGTTGTTTTTGCCGCTTGGTCGCAACTCAAACAAACCATTACCCATCGCACGCGAATATGGCATTTGGAGTGCAGGACCATGCTCCACCAAAAGTACAACCAGTCTGAAGTGGCTTGCCAACAATTCTGCAGGCCATGATTCAATTTGTTGCAGTACTTTGGGATGGAAGTATTCAATTGAATACGCCATAGGACGATATTAGCAAACTCGCTAACCTCATGAAATAAAGAGGATGTCAGTTTGCGCGGCTCGGCTCTTCGTTGCTGCAATCAGCACTGCCCAAATAAGTCATTGGGGCTCACACAGGCGGCGTCCATGCGTCACTAATTGCCGCCTGCTGGCGACAACAGCTTCAGGACTGCTCAGCCACCCGCATGGCAATGTGCGCCAAGGCTTCTTCCACCTGATCGATCAAGATCAAACACAGGTCGCCGGGATTCAATTGCCCCAATGCGTGGTCGATGGCGATGAACTCGCCATGGATCTCGCTGATGTCTTGGGTGCGCGAGGCGCCTTGCAAGCCTTGTCGCAACAAGGCCAACACTTCGCCATCGGCACGGCCGCGTTGGCAGGCGTCTTCAAACAACACCACGCGCTCGAAGGCGCTGCCAATCAGGCGGGTTTGCTCGCGGATGTCTTCATCGCGCCGATCGCCCGCGCCGCTGATGACCACGCTGCGGGACTGGGCAGGCAGGTTGGTCACGGCTTGCACCAGCGCCTTGATGGCGTCGGGGTTGTGGCCATAGTCGGCAATGATGGTCGCGCCTTTGTACTGGAACATGTTGAAGCGACCGGGCACGCCTTGGGTGTCGCTGACAAAGTTGGACAAGCCTTGGCAAATGGCCGCCCACGACAGGTTGAGGGCCCATGCCGCGCCGATGGAAGCCATGGCGTTTTCCACTTGGAAACCAATGGCGCCGTTTTGCGTGAGTGGCACTTCCGACAAAGAGATGCGCACTTGCTGGGCGCCTTCTTTGGCCACGATGTGACCGTCTTCCACGAACAGCACGCGCTTGCCCTGCGCGCGGTGGGTGGCCAGGGTGGGGTTGTGCGGGTCGATGGCAAAGAAGGTGACTTGGCCGGGGCAGTTGGGAGCCATGGCGACGACCATCGGGTCGGCGGCATTGAGCACGGCCATGCCGTTGGGTGCGACGTTTTGCACGATGACACGTTTGAGCACCGCCAAGTCTTCCACGGTGCTGATGTAGTTCAAGCCCAAGTGGTCGCCCATGCCGATGTTGGTCACCACGGCCACATGGCAGCGGTCAAACGCCAAGCCTTCGCGCAACATGCCGCCGCGCGCCGTCTCCAGCACCGCCGCGTCCACATCGGGGTGCATCAGCACACTGCGGGCGCTGCGCGGTCCGCTGCAGTCGCCAGTATCGAGTTGCATGCCATTCACATACACACCGTCGGTGTTGGTCATGCCCACGCGCAAACCGCTGGCACGCAACAAATGCGCGCACAAGCGAACAGTGGTGGTTTTGCCATTGGTGCCCGTGACAGCGATGAGGGGAATGCGGCCGTCTTGGCCGGGCCCAAACATGGTGTCGATGATGGCGCTGCCGACATCGCGGCCTTTGCCAAACGAGGGTTGCAAATGCATGCGCAAACCCGGTGCGGCATTGACTTCCACGATGCCGCCGTTTTGTTCTTCCAAGGGTTTGAGCACCGACTCGACCACCACGTCCACGCCGCACACATCCAAGCCGACCATTTGTGCGGCCATGACGGCGCGAGCCGCCACTTCGGGGTGCACATCGTCGGTGACGTCGGTCGCGGTGCCGCCCGTGGACAAGTTGGCGTTGTTGCGCAAAACCACGCGCGCGCCTTTGGCGGGCACGCTGTCGGCGTCCAGACCTTGTTCTTTCAAGCGCGCCAAAGCGATGTCGTCGAATCGGATCTTGGTGAGCGAGGTGGCGTGGCCGTCACCTCGGCGGGGGTCGGCGTTGACCTTGTCGACCAATTGACGCACCGTGGAAGTGCCATCTCCAACCACCAAGGGCGGCTCGCGGCGCGCCGCCGCCACCATCTTGTCGCCGACCACCAGCAGGCGGTAGTCACTGCCGGGCAGGTAACGCTCGATCATGATGTCGTCGCGGTACTCGAGGGCGTTGTTGAAACCTTCCATGACTTCTTCGCGGGTCTTGAGGTTGACCGCCACACCCTTGCCTTGGTTGCCGTCGCGCGGTTTGATGACCACGGGCAGACCAATTTCTTGCGCCGCCACCCACGCGTCTTCCGCATCAATGACAGGGCGACCCATGGGCACGGGCACGCCAGCGGCTTGCAAGAGTTTTTTGGACAGTTCTTTGTCTTGCGCGATGGATTCGGCGATGGCACTGGAGAAGTCTGTCTCGGCGGCTTGAATGCGGCGTTGTTGGCTGCCCCAACCAAATTGCACCAAACTGCCATCGGACAAACGGCGATAGGGGATGCCCCGTGCCAAGGCCGCGTCGACGATGGAGCCAGTGGATGGGCCCAAGCGCAAGTCCTCGTCAAGTTCTCGCAGTTGGTGCAGCGCTTGATCGACATCGAAAGCGGTGTCGTTGAAGGCGGCCATGCACAGTTGTTCGGCCAGGCTCAAGGCCAATTTGCCAACTTGCTCCACCGAGTACTCGACCACCACTTGGAACAAACCGTCTTCAGGCGTGGCGGTGGTGCGGCTGAAGGTGACGGGGCAGCCCGCTTGGATTTGCAAATGCAAAGCCGTGGCTTCCAAGGCGTGGGCCATGCTCAGGTGGGCGCTGGCTTCGCCGGGTTGCAAGCGGCCCAAGCCGGGGAATGCATGGCGCAAGCGTTTTTCAAACGCGTGTTGTTGGGCGCTCAGGTCGCTTTCCAAACCAGGGGCGCAGCGCACCATGGCTTCAACGGCGGTGTGGCGTGTCCACAAATTGGGTCCGCGCAGGGCGCGAGTGCGGGTGACTTCCATCAGGCTTTCTTTCTGGCAACTTCAGGTGCGGGTTGGCCGTAGTTTTTCAGGCCAGCGCGAATCAGTTCGGGGGACATGTCCAAGGCCCAGGCCACAGCCACTGCGGCCAGCACATGCGACAGGCTCAGGCCCCCGTTTTTCAGCAGCTTGGCGATCGGCGGGAAATCGAGTTGCAGCAAAACGGTTTGGGTGGTGCCACGGGCCAAGATCACTTCGCCGTGGTGGGTGAACACGGCACGGCCTTGGTTGCTCAGATGTTGACCAATGACGCTGTTGCTGGCGTCGGGCGCGTAGTAAATGACCTCGCCATCGCACAGGTCGGCCAAATCCACCACGGCGGCGTCTTCGGCGTTGAGCACGGCAGCGCCCTCGGGCAGGACCAAATCGATTTGGGTGCGCACCACGTTGCGCACTTGCTCCGGTGTTTGCACGTCGTGGTCTTGCAAACCCGTGGCGTCGGGCATGTCGGTGAGCACGCCCACATGACAGCGGTCGTAAGGCAGGCCTTCTTCCAGCACTTGCAGCGGCGAGTTTTCAAACACGGCAGCGTCGAGCGCGCGGTTGATCAAGAGGCGTTGACTGGCCTCAAACACACGCGCGTCTTTGGGGTCGACCAAACGCTGGTCCATGAACAAACCACGTGATGACGCCAGACCCGTGCGACGGCCCGACAAATGGATGAGCCAATTCACCAGATGGGCGAGTTCGGCGGTTTGGCTGCGGCCCATGATGCCCACCACCGGAATGCGGGTGGGTTCTTGCGGGTTGAACAAGTGGGCCACGATGGCCTCACCGACGGGGCGGGGTTGGCCAATGGCGGGCTTCAAATGCATCAGCAAACCAGGACCTGCGTTCACCTCGACGATGGCGCCGCCTTGGGCGAGCAAGGGTTTGCTGATGTCTTGCGCCACCAGATCGATGCCAGCGATGTCCAATCCAATGACCCGCGCGGCCAACACCACCACAGCAGCCACATCGGGGTGGACCTCGTCGGTGACGTCAATGCCCATGTTGCCGGTGCGCTGCACGATGCAGACGCGGTCTTTGGCGGGCACGCTCGTGGCGCTCAAGCCTTGGCGCTGCAACTCCAGCACCGCCGTGGGCAGGTCTTTCAATCGGATGGTGTCCAGCGGGAAGTCTTCTTCTTCGCCACGGCGAGGGTCGGAATTGATTTGCAACTCGATGAGTTCTTCAACGGTGTGGACCCCATCGCCAGTGATCTTGGCGGTCTCGCCACGCGAGGCGGCCACCACGCGGTTGCCCACCACCAGCAAGCGGTGCTCTTCGCCGGGAATGAAGCGCTCCACCATGACCTCGGTGCCTTCGCGCTGCGCCACGGTGAACGCGGCTTCGATGTCTTCGCGGCTGCGCAAATCGAGGGCCACACCACGGCCGTGGTTGGCGTCGGTGGGTTTGACCGCCACGGGCAGGCCCAGGTCTTGCGCCACTTCCCAGGCTTGTTCGGGCGAATCCACCACCTCGCCGGTGGGGATGGGCACGCCGCATTGGGTGAGCAGCATTTTGGTGAGGTCTTTGTCGCTGGAGATGCTCTCGGCGATGGCGCTGGTGCGGTCGGTTTCGGCGGTCCAGATGCGGCGCTGTTTGGCACCGTAGCCCAGTTGCACCAAATTGCCCGAGGTCAGGCGAATGGACGGGATTTTGTGTTCGGTGGCGGCGTCCACGATGCAAGCGGTGCTGGGGCCCAGGCACAACCGGTCCACCATGGCTTTGAGGCGGCTGACCGTGCCTTTCACGTCGAAAGCGGTGTTGTTGATGGCGGCCATGACCAAGTCGCGGGCCGCCATGAAACTGGCGCGGCCGACTTCTTCTTGGCGGGTGCGGATGACCACCTTGTACACACCGCGCTGGCTGGTTTCGCGCGCCTTGCCAAATCCCACTTGCATGCCTGCCAAGGTTTGCAACTCGATGGCCACGTGTTCCATGATGTGACCACACCATGTACCGCTTTGCAGGCGCTCAAAAAAACCACCACGCTCGCCCACACCGCAACGGTGCTCGATCATGCCGGGCAGCCAGGTGGTGAGTCGCTCGACAAAGCCGGGCAGGGTGTTGGAGGGGTGGTCTTCCAGCGTGCCGAGGTCGACCCAGGCTTCGATGACAGGGCGGTAGGTCCACACATTGGGGCCGCGCAAATAACGCATGCGCAAAACGGCAATATCGGGAAATGTCATAAGGGGAGAGGGTGGGGGTGGAATGGGCCGTTGCGGCTGATATGCAGGGTTAGAATCATTTTTTACTGCCGGTCATCCTACTCAGAATGAATCTTCCCTCACTTGTTGCGCCAGTGCTGCTGGATTTGCCAGCTTCTTGGCGGGAGGATCTGCAGCTTCAGTTGTCGTCCCAAGAGAACGTGCTGGCTTGGCTGGAGGTTGACCTCGATGCGCAATTGTATTTCGCGCAAGGCCTGCTGGTTCTGACCTCCCAGCGCCTGATTTGGCAGTCCACCAACACCCCCCGAAGCTGGCACAGCCAACCTTTGCAAGCGGGTTTGCAACTCGATTTGAGCGACCACGCGGGTGTGGGCAAGCTGCAATTGCGCGACACCGACCAGCAACTCGCCGAATGGCGCTTCACCCTGGGCCACAACCTCCAAGCCGCCAGCCTGCAGTCCACATTCAACAAACTGCAAGCGGGCCAAAGCCCCGCCACCTGGCAAGCCTGGTGCCCCAACTGCCACGCGCCCCTGAACGACCCCGATCAACCCTGCCGCGCCTGTGAGTCCGACGAAGACGACACCCCGGCGTCCACCTGGAGCCTGTTTCGTTTGTGGCGATTCGCCAAGCCTTACCAAGGCCAGTTGTTCTTGGGTTTTGTGCTGACCTTGGCGTCCACCGCTGCCACCTTGGTGCCGCCCTACATGACCATGCCCCTGATGGACAAGGTGCTGATCCCTTACCAAAACGGGCAGCAAATCGACGTCAGCCTGGTGGCTTGGTATTTGGGTGGTTTGCTGGCGGCGGCTGTGTTGGCCTGGGGCTTGGGGTGGTTCAAAACCTATGTGCTGGCTTTGGCGTCCGAGCGCATTGGCGCCGATTTGCGTTCCACCGCCTACGAGCATTTGCTCAAGCTCTCCCTGGAGTACTTTGGCGGGCGTCGCACCGGCGACTTGATGACCCGCATTGGCAGCGAAACCGACCGCTTGTGCGTGTTCTTGTCCTTGCATTTGCTCGATTTCGCCACCGATGTGCTGATGATCCTCATGACCGCGGTGATTTTGTTCACCATCGACCCTTGGCTGGCGCTGGCCACCTTGCTGCCGCTGCCGTTCATTGCGTGGTTGATCCACATCGTGCGCGACCGCTTGCGCACCGGTTTCGAGAAGATCGACCGGGTGTGGTCGGAGTTGACCAATGTGCTGGCCGACACCATCCCCGGCATCCGCGTGGTGAAAGCCTTTGCGCAAGAAAACCGCGAGGCCAAGCGTTTTCAGGAAGCCAACAAACACAACCTGGCGGTGAACGACCGCATCAATTTCTTGTGGTCCTTGTTTTCACCCACCGTCACCCTGGTCACCGAAATTGGTTTGCTCGTGGTGTGGGCGTTTGGCATTTGGCAAGTGGCGCACCAGCAAGTGACCGTGGGTGTGTTGACGGCTTTCTTGGCCTACAGCGCTCGTTTTTACGCCCGGCTTGACGCCATGAGCCGCATCGTGTCGCACACCCAAAAAGCAGCCGCAGGCACCAAGCGCATTTTTGAAATCTTGGACCATGTCTCCAGCGTCCCAGAACCCGTCAACCCGGTGGCGCTGCCCGAGGTGGTGGGTCATATTCAAATTCAAGACGCGGGGTTTCGCTATGGCAATCGCGCCGTGATCAAGGGCTTGAGTTTGGACATCGCGCCCGGCGAAATGATCGGCTTGGTGGGGCAAAGCGGCTCGGGCAAAAGCACCATGGTCAACCTGATTTGCCGCTTTTACGATTTGAGCGAAGGCAGCATTCGCATCGACGGCACCGACATTCGCGATGTGCGCATTGCCGACTACCGTCGCCACATTGGGCTGGTGCTGCAAGAGCCGTTTTTGTTTTTCGGCACCATCGCCGACAACATCGCTTACGGCAAACCAGGGGCCACCCGCGCCGAGATCGTGGCGGCCGCGCGTGCCGCCCATGCCCATGAATTCATTTTGCGATTGCCCCAGGGCTACGACTCGCTGGTGGGTGAACGCGGCCAAGGCTTGTCGGGCGGCGAACGCCAGCGCATTTCCATCGCCCGCGCATTGCTGATCGACCCGCGCATCCTGATCATGGACGAGGCCACGTCGTCGGTCGACACCGAGACCGAACAAGAAATTCAAAAAGCTTTGGACAACCTGGTGCGCGGCAGAACGACCATTGCGATTGCCCACCGACTCTCAACCCTGCGTCGCGCCGACCGTCTGGTGGTGATGGAGCATGGCCAGTTGGTCGAGCAAGGCCAGCACGATGAACTGCTGGCGCGTCAAGGCGCTTACTGGCGCTTGTACGAAGCGCAGGCGCGTCAAAAAGAAGCCGAAGAACAAGGCCTCACCCTGGGCACAGAACGCGAGGTGCGGGCATGAACACATCGTTTGAACTGTTTCAAGACCGTTTGGGCGTTTGGCAATTGCGATTGGATGGTGAGACACACAGCGGCGTCACCGTGGTGCGGGCCTTCCCCATTGGCGCACCCGATGAGGCGGTGTCGGTGTTGAGTGCCGAGGGCCATGAATTGCTGTGGTTGGACGCGCCCTTGAACCTGCCCGAAGGACTTCGGCAATCGGTGCTGGCGGCCTTGCAAGCGCGCGAATTCATGCCTGAAATTCAGCGTGTGGACGGGGTCAGCAGTTTCACCACGCCCTCGACATGGTCGGTGCAAACCAGCCGGGGCTTCACCCAGTTTGTGTTGCGAGGCGAGGAAGACATTCGTCGCTTGAGCGGTCAAACCCTGATCGTGGCCGACGAGCACGGGGTGCAATTCCTGATCCGCAACCTGTCCGCATTGGACAGGCACAGCCGCAAATTGCTCGATCGCTTTTTATAAAGCCATCAGCTGAACAAATTTTTCAATTTGTCAGCCCATCCCGACTCGGTGGGCGAGTGTTTGGCACCGCCTTTTTTCAGCGATTCGTCCAACTCTTTCAACAGCTTGCGCTGGTGTTCGCTGAGCTTGACCGGTGTCTCCACCGTGATGTGGCAGTACAAATCGCCAGGGAAACTGGCGCGCACACCCTTGATGCCTTTGCCGCGCAGCCTGAACTGCTTGCCGGTTTGCGTGCCTTCGGGCAGGTCGATGGCCGCCTCGCCACTCAGGGTGGGCACGGTCACCTCGCCACCCAAGGCGGCGGTGGTGAAACTGATGGGCACCGCGCAATGCAAATCATCGCCGTCGCGCTCGAACACCTCGTGTTTTTTCAGGCGGATCTCGATGTACAAGTCGCCGGGCGGGCCACCGTTGGTGCCGGGCTCGCCATTGCCCGTGCTGCGAATCCGCATGCCGTCGTCAATGCCCGCTGGGATGGCAATTTCCAAGGTCTTTTGACGTTTGATTTTTCCTTGACCGTGGCAGGGTGAGCAGGGGTCGCTGATGATCTTGCCGCTGCCTCGGCAATGCGGGCAGGTTTGTTGCACGCTGAAGAAACCTTGGCGCATTTGCACCACGCCTTGGCCTTGGCAAGTGCCGCAGGTTTTGGGGCTGGTCCCAGGTTTGGCACCGCTGCCGTGGCAGGTGTCGCACTCGTCGTAGCTGGGGATGCGTATTTCGGTTTTCTTGCCGGCCGCGGCTTCTTCCAAGGTGACTTCCATGGCGTAGCTGAGGTCGTTGCCACGAAAGACTTGTCGACCACCACCGCCTTGTTGGCGACGCGCTTGTCCGAAGATGTCGCCAAAAATATCGCCAAACGATTCACCAAAGCCACCGAAACCGCCAGCCCCTGCCGCGCCGCGCATATTGGGGTCCACACCGGCATGACCGTATTGGTCGTAGGCCGCGCGCTTTTCAGCGTCAGACAGCATTTCGTAGGCTTCTTTGGCCTCTTTGAATTTCACCTCCGCCGAAGCGTCACCCTGGTTGCGGTCAGGGTGGTACTTCATGGCCAGCTTGCGATATGACTTTTTGATTTCGTCGTCGCTGGCGTTTTTGGGTACACCCAATATTTCGTAAAAGTCGCGTTTCGTGGCCATGATTTATTGGGAAGAGTCTTGTTGTAATCGTTTTTCAATTCGACGGTCTGGAATCAACCAAATCAATCCGATGAGGAACATCAAGACCAAGGAAATGACTGTGTGGTCGAACAAAGCCAGCACCAGCGCAACCAGGTAAGTGCTGAATGACAACTTGCCTTTGTAGTCTGCTCCGACGGCCAAGGCCAAGGTGGATGTTTTGCCATGAATTCGAATCATGTGATTTTGCAAGATGAAATAAGCAATGCCACACATGAGCAAATCAAAGGCGTAAACAGCGACGGGAATCTTTGTGAAGTGATTTTCACCCATCCAACCGGTCGTGAAAGGGACCAAGGACAACCAAAACAGCAAATGCAGATTGGCCAGCAAGATGGGGCCGTTGATTTTTTTCACCGCATGCAGCATGTGGTGGTGGTTGTTCCAATAAATGCCCACGTTGGCGAAGCTCAGCACATAGCTCAAGAAGACCGGCCACAGCGTCAGCAAATCAT
>JBDKLR010000029.1:0-3219 GCA_039795515.1 Pseudomonadota bacterium
ATGCGCCCATGATTTGTTTGCCCAATTGCGCGCCATGGACGCCCGTGGTGTGGCCGAGATTTGGGTCGAGACACCGCCTGCTGATGAAGCCTGGGATGGTGTGCGCGACCGGTTGCAGCGCGCGGCGGCTTGAAGCCCCCTGACGAAACCTTCAAGGCGCCAAAAGACAGTTGGGCCGCGTGAACGTCGGGTTTCAGTCGATCCATTCGAACAGATGCGACGCCACCGCCGGCCACTTCACATGCGGCTCGGAGGTCACGCAATGACGCAACACCTTGCCCTGTGCACACGCACGCACCTCACAGCCCGATGCCTCGGTTTGCACTGACGCGCTGCACTGCATGCAACGACCCCACCATTGCACCGCGCCTTCGCCATAGCCTGGAAACAAATCATCCGACGGGTTGTGCAACACGGTCACGTTCAAGGCTTGGGGACAAGACTCTTGTTGCAAGTCTTCGGATCGAATGCCCGCCGCACTCACCACGATGTGCGCAGGGTGGACATCGGGCGTCAATGCACGCACCGTCAAACCGGTGCTGAGGCTGCCCCCATCCGAATGGCCGCCGTAGACCACGCGGGTCGGGTCGATGCACCAGCGTTGCATGACCTGCGGCACCACCTCGCTTTGCAGGCGCAGGGCACGCGCTGACAAAGGAATGGCGGCACTGAACACCACCACATAACCCGCTTCGTTCGCTTGCCGTGTGACTTGGTAGTAGCGTTCTGCCAAGTCGTTGGAAAAACCCGCTGGCGGGTACATCATCAGCAAGCCATGCTGGCGTTGCGCCTGGTAGTTGCTCGGTGTCACCACGCTGTAACGCAGACCACCAGGCGTTGTCAGATCCGGGTGTCGGCCCGCTTGGCCGGGCAACGGTGTGTCGCAACCAGCGGGCAAGGTCTTCAGGTTGGCCGCCGGTTCGGGCAAGGGCTGTTTGAACCAAGACTGGGCGAACACATACAGCAAGCCCAACACGGCCAGCAGCAACAACGCACGCTGACCGCGTTGCACCCAGGTGGTTGGCGTCGAGGGGTCAGTCATGTTGGTGGATCGCCGCTGATTTGATTGGGCCTTCGGCCGACAAGCTGTCGTACACCCCCTGGAGTTCGCGCAAGCTCAGGGCGTTGGGCGTTTCATCCGAACGCCAGCGGGCCCGGACAAACCCATACCGATCGATCAAAAACTCGATGCGCGCCACCTCGGTCTCTTCGTTTTGAAAATCGGGCGCGGCAAACGAGCGTCGGTAATGCGACCAGGCTTTGGCGATGACGCCGTCGGTGTCGGGCACCAACACGGCTTCGCAAGGGCCTTTCACCAAGTCTTTCAACCAAGCAGGCTTGCTCACCACCACCAGTTGTGCCGGAAACCCGTTCATGTCTTTCAACAAATCGCGCACCCGCTGCAACTCGTTTTCTTGGTTGACGATGATCAGGTGCACCGGGTGCAAGCCCCGCCATTCGGACAATGACATGAAATTGTTGTTGTCCATCTGAAACCGAAAATCGATGCTCGGCAACCACGGGTTGAAGGGCGCAGGTTTGTCGCTGATGCTGCGTGATTCATGGCCCAGCGACAGCGCGATCAGGTGGTTGATCAAATGCCAACGCTCATCGACCGAGGTCACCGATGCAAAGCCCGGCATGGCACCGCGCCCATGGCTCAACCACCAGAACATGTCGCCGTGCGTGTGCCAACTGACGTGCGGCTCGGTCAGATTGGCTGCGGGCAGTCGGAGTTGCTTGGCCAGCGGCCCATCGCCCATGCCGTGCAAACCGTGGCAGTCGGTGCACAGCCGTTGGTACAAGGCCTGTCCGGCCATCACCGAGTCGGCATCCAGCCGCGCGGATGAATGCATGTAGGTGGTCGGGTACGCAGGAATGGTGGTGGCAGGCAAGGCCACGGCCAAAGCCAAGAGGCCGGCACCCACGCCTAATCCCCGCGCGAGTGGGCGATGCCGCCGCCGCAACCACAGCCACAGCCCACCCCCCAACAGGCACAGGGCCGCCGCCGCCAACAAGGCTTGCAGGGTTGGTGTCGGGTCTTGCTTCCAGGCGATCACCGGGGCCCAACGAAAAGCAAAAGGCCATTCGATGGTGTCGTGCGCGGCGGGCACGGTGGCCGCCAGCCAACTGGCACCGACCACCACGCCCAGGGCCGCTGCCAACTCGGCGCTCAACCAGGTCTTGGCCCATGCATGGGCAGCCGTGCTGTCGCGCAGCCAACGGCGCAAGCGCCACGCCCCGGTCAATGCGGCGGCAACCAAACACAGCTTGAACAGCAACACCCAGCCATAGGTCGTGGCCAGCAAGCCCGGCCAAGTGGCCACACTCCAGCGGCTGATCATCACCCCGGTGAACAGCAACACCCCCATGCCCGGCAAAGCCCAGCGCGAGAGTTGCGCCAAACGCGCGCGCCAGGTCAGGTGCAGCACATCACCTTGGCCAGCGGCGTGCCACAAGCCCATGAGGCTGGCCAACCACAGTTGTGCGAGCAGCACATGCAACACCGACACAACCGACAACACACGGTCTTCTGACGAGGACACCACATGGCCGCTGAAGGCCATGCCCGCCATCGCCAACAACAAGCCACCAACCACCACCCGATGCATGCCGCGCCAAAGAAACCAAAGCATGGCCAAGGACAGCAGCACGGCTTGCGCCAGCAACACCTGCGCCACATGGGTTTGCAGAACGGAGATCCAAGACATGGACTCGCCCAGCAAGGCCTGCAAGGACCAGGCGTGTACCGCGACGCGCAGCCATTGCAGCAAACAGACCGCCACCAGCCAGCGCCTGGCCGCTTGCTGCAAACGCTGGCCGTGTTCGGATTGGTGAAACAAGGTGTGGGCGTGACGCTGCGCCAGCCACAAGCCCAGCAGCCAGGCCATGCTGGCGATTTGCAAGACGCGCAAGCAAGCGGGGGTGTCCACCGTGATCAGGGCTTGACGGTGAAGTCAAGACGTCCTTTGCCGGGATGACCGTCTTTGGCCAAGATCGCCCAGACCACTTGGTACTGCTGCGCCTTGATCGCTGGCAATTGAATCTGCAACACCTTGCCTGATGCATCCCATTGCAAGCTGTTGGCCGGCAGGCTCAAGGCCTGTCCATCGGCGGTGACTTGGATGCGGGAGAAGTTTTTTTCGACAGGCTCGGAAAACCGCAGACGCAATTGCGGAGGCGCTTGGCGGATGACCGCGTGGGCAGGCGGCTCGCTGT
>JBDKLR010000030.1:0-4487 GCA_039795515.1 Pseudomonadota bacterium
CAAGTTTGTTCATCCGCCATGGCCATGGGCCTGTTTTCATCCACCCCTGCATTGCGGCAAACAGAGCTCAACCCAGCTGAACTGTCCAAACTGCAAATCCAATCGGGTTGGTCCAACGACGACCCCCAGCTCATGTTGTTCGAGGTGGGCAACAAGCTCAGTGGGCCGATATTTTGTGTGGGGGCGAGTTTCGAGTTCAAAGATGGCAAAAAACGCAACCAAGCCTTTGAACCCAAACTCTACATACCTTCCAACAACAGCCGCCGTGTGAGCGTTCGCGGCATTGACAAAAAACAGCTGAAGACCTTTGGTTTCAGCTGTTTGTGCATGAAGGCCTCACCGCAAGGCCCCTGCGAAAACGCATTCAAATAAATCAGTTGTTGTTGGGGCCGCCAGTGGGGCCAGCAGGTGCAGCGCCTGCAGGTGGGCTGACCGGCTTCATGGTGGAGAAGGTGTTGGGCGCGCTGACGGGCGGCACCACAGGGGGTGCTCCGACTTGTTGCATCTCACCGCGGAATTCACCGCCACGTTCGATTTGGATTTGCGAATATTCCAACTTGCCAGACACTTTGCCCGAGGCACGGATGTGCAAGTGATCGCGGCAGTGGATGACTTGGTGCAATTCGCCCTCCACCTCGATGCTGCGGGCGGTGACCTTGCCAGTGATCTTGCCGGACTGGCCGATGAAGATTTCTTCAGCGGTCAATTCACCATCAATGGTGCCGTAAACCGTGGCTTTTTTGGGAACATTCAGAGTGCCTTTGAAAGTCACACCGTTGCCGATCACGAGGTTGTTGGATTGATCAAGATTAGTTGCCATGGGTCGTCCGCTGTTAGTGGTTGAAGATCAGTAAAACAAGAAATAGCCGTTCAAGGTGCACAAAGAACCCACCGCTCCCAACAGCAAAGCCGCATTGAACATGGAGCGTCTGTCCGTGATGATAGCGACAGAAGTGAGAACAATCGCGAGTTGCAGCAAACCCTCGGCATAGTCAAACCAGGGGTCTTTGCGAAGCGCCAAATCACGATCGGCCTCTAATTGCTTGGCTTTAGCCAGTAATTCCTTTTTTCCTTCGCCGTTTTCAGGGTCAGAGTCGTAGCGTTTGATGGTTTTTTGATAGTCCGCCAGTTTTTTTTCTAGCAATTCTTTGGCGGCGGGGCTGGGTTTTTCGGTGGCGAGCTGCAATTCGATGCGGTCAGCAGCCAGTTTGTATTCGGTTTGGCGCACGCTCTTGGCTTGGTAGAAAGAATAGGTGTTCGCCGCCAAGATGTTGTTCATGGTGGCTTCTTTGCCCGTGTTGCTCCCCCCCAGGTTGTTGAGCGCCAGCACCAAAGCCAATACCGACACCAGCAAGGCACAGTATGTTTTGAACGGGTAGGTGGCCGCTTCGGCCAGTTCTTGGGGGTCTTGTGTGTCCATCAAATAGTATTCAAATGAGTAAGGTCATTCTAAATCAGCGCTTGGCTGGCTTCATTTCGTAGGGGGCGATGCTGACAGCTTCCAGCATATAGCCCGTCACGCCTTGCGAAGTGGTGACGCGCGCCTCTTTCAATTCGCCCTCCACCCACAGCACATCCATGGACTCTGGCATTTTTTTGATTTTGCTTTGCGCCGTGGGCCGCACCAAGACAATTTGGTTGGAAGGCGGCGGCGGCGTGTGGATGCAAGCGCCAAAGTAAGGCACCAGCAGGAACTCGCGCTTGGCGTTGCGGTCCGCATCCAGCGGAACGGCGTAACCGGGGATGCGTATTTTTTGGTTGACTTGTGACTTCACGATGGGTGCGTTGTCCAGTTTTTGGCGCAACTCGGACATGGCTTTGTTGGCCTCTTGGCTGTTGTCTTGCAAGGAAGCCAATTTGTTCATTTTGGCCATTTCTTTGGTCATCTCTTGCACCCAGTCATCCGGCATCAAATCGTTCCATTCGATGGTTTTGTAACCCGGGGTTTGGGCCTGTGCAAGCCGGAGAAAAGCACAGGCCGAAGCGACCAACAAAATCTGACGGCGACCGATGGTGGAAAGAGTTGACGACATGAACATCCTTTTGATTTAAACCGTGGGTGGGTGCAAGCCATCCATGAGGGACAAACGATAAGCGCGCCAAGCAGGCAAGACACTGGCCAGCATGGCCACAGCAGCCGATGCCAGCAAACTCCAGGCAGCTTGGGCCGAAGGCCAGCCTGGTTGAAGCATGACGCCAAATTGGATGCGCATCAAATCTTGCGCAGACCAAATGAGGGCCTGACTCAACACCTCTCCCAACAGAATACCCAAGAGACAAACCAGCAATGATTCGGTCAACACATAGCCCAACAAGGCCCTGGGGGATGCGCCCATGGCACGCAGGATGGCCAATTCTTTGCGCCGCCCGGCCATGGCCACGAGCAGCACGGCCGCCACGCTCATCATGGCACTGACGGCCACCAGCATGCCCACCACCACCAGGCTGTTTTCAACCACCTTCACCACTTGCCACAATTCGTCCAACGCCACACCTGGCATGACAGCCATGAGCGGATCACGGTTCAGGCCCTCAATCTGTCGACGCACTGAAAACACCTCGGCGCGGTTGTGCAAACCCACCCAGACAGCCGACAAACTCACAGGCTTGAGCTCGCTGGCATCGAGGGGCGGCGCTTTGGGCGACAGTGCACTCGCCGACTTCAGTGCCTTGGGCGAAATACCCAGACCCCAACCTTGGTGCATGGCCTCAAAACCTTCCAAATTCACCAACACCGTCCGGTCAATCGGTGCCCCTGTGGGCTGCAAGATGCCCACCACCTTGAGCGGTTGGTCATCATGATCGGTGTCTTCCGGACCACCTCCGCTGCCATGGGTCATCACCAGCGCATCGCTCAATCGATGGCCAAATCGCCGCGCCACCTCGGCACCCAGCACCACCTCGGTCAGCGCCTCGGGATGTTGCGCAGGATCGCCAAAGGGTCGACCAGCCAACCAACGCAAACCTTGCCCTTGACTTTGGAATTCCTTGAACAAGGTTGGCGTGGTGCCGAGCACCGGATGCCCTTGATAGGTGTCCCCCAATTGAATGGGCACAGCCCAGCGCACCTGGGGCATTTGCTGAACAGATTCAAAACCGGCATAGCCCATGTTTCGAGAAGGACGGCCGATTTGAAACACGCTGTAGAGCATGAGTTCGGTGGCGCTGCCACGTGGACCGACGATCAGATCGACGCCGCTCAAGGCGTTGGAAAAACTTTGCCGTGCATCGTCACGCAGTTGCTGAACGCTGAGCAAAATCAGCACAGAAACAGACACAGACAATGTGACCAATGACAACGCTTGCCGGCGCGACCACGCGCTTTGCCAAGCCAAACCGAGCCAAAAAGTCATGCCGCATCCTTTGTCGGCCAAACATAGACCTGGTGAAACTGATCGGCCAGACGGGCGTTGTGACTGACCATCACGACGCTCGCACCTTGTTGATCAGCGCATCCGAGCAAGAGTTTGAGAAATTCGCCTTGGTTGGCGTCGTCCAAAGCGGAAGTGGGTTCATCGGCAATGATGAGCTGCGGTTGCCCCATCAAAGCCCGCACAGCGGCCACCCGCTGCTGCTGTCCCACCGACAGCTGGTGCACGGGTTGATGCCAGAGAGAGGCGGGCAAACCCAATCCATCGGCCAGCGCACGCGCTTGTTGGTCTGGGCTGCCATGCGAATGGGTGGCGGCCTGGGCACGGCTCGGAAACAACTTGGTGGGCAACAAGGTGTTGGCTTGCACGTCCAAAAAAGGCAACAAATTGAACTGTTGAAAGATGACGCCCATGCGCTCGCCACGCAGTTGATCCCGCGCCACGGGGCTGAGTATTGCCAAGTCATGTCCCAAGACCTCACAAACACCCTTTTGCACTGGCTGCACCCCCGCCAACAGGGACAACAAGGTGCTTTTACCGCAACCACTGGGTCCTTGGATGAACAGGTGTTCACCCAGCTGCAACTTCAGTTCCTCTATCTGGATGAGCGGCGACTGTCCCGACCAAGCATGGGTGAGTTGTTGCAGATGCAGGGACAGGCTCATGGGCTACCAGCGCAACACAGGATTTTTGGCTTTGAGCGTGGCCGAGCCCTGGCCTTTGGGTGTGAGCATGTCGACTTTCAAAGTGCTGAGGCGGGGGTATTTGCTGAACACAGCAAGTTCCACCTGGGTCAAAGCGACGGGTTTGGCACAACTGAAGGTCAGCGACAAATCCAAGTCACTGTGCTCGGACTTTTGGCCTTTGAACATGGCGGACGCTGCTTTGCTCTCTTTCAATTGACAGGCCGCATCAGCGGGCAGTTTGATGAAATCGCTGCCTTGCTTGACGCTTTCTTGCAGTGAAGCCAAAGCTTGCTTTTGTGCCTTGGTTCGAGGCAGGTGCTCATAACCCAGCAGACTCTCCATGGGAATTTCAAAACGAACCTGCACATCGCTGCCCTGCACCACCAGTTCCATTTGGCCTTGGCCGTGTGCGTGTGACGCGTGGCCGTGC
>JBDKLR010000031.1:0-8493 GCA_039795515.1 Pseudomonadota bacterium
TTACGGGACGTGATCACGCGCAAAGCCGCAAACAACAGCACCGCTGAAAAAGCGTAGAACAGGGCTGATTTGACGTCCATGTCGCTATCTTTCTGTCGGGTTAACGGTATTTGGCATCGGCTGCCTTGTTGGCCGCGATCTGCGCTTCATAGCGGTCCCCCACGGCCAGCAACATTTCTTTGGTGAAGTACAAGTCACCGCGTTTTTCACCGTGGTACTCGAAGATGTGGGTTTCGACAATCGAGTCGACGGGGCAACTCTCTTCGCAAAAGCCGCAAAAAATGCACTTGGTCAGATCGATGTCGTAGCGGGAGGTGCGACGTGAGCCATCGGCACGGACATCGGATTCGATGGTGATGGCCATGGCGGGACACACGGCCTCGCACAATTTGCAGGCAATGCAACGCTCCTCGCCATTTTCGTAGCGACGCAAGGCGTGCAGTCCTCGAAAACGAGGGCTCAGAGGCGTTTTTTCTTCAGGGAATTGCACCGTGATTTTGCGGGCGAACATGTAACGACCGGTGATGGCCATGCCCTTGAAGAACTCCAGCAGCAAGAAGCTGGAGAAAAAATCGGTCCAGGAGAAAGGTGTTGGGGCTGAAGCCGTTGCAAGCTTGTTCATGTCAGTCTCTGCATCAGTTCCAAATGTTCCAAGGTGTTTGCATCCAAACACCCACCACCACCAACCACACCAAGGTGACTGGAATGAAAATCTTCCAACCCAGACGCATGATCTGGTCGTAACGGAAACGTGGGAAGGTGGCACGCACCCACAAGAACATGGTCACGACCACGAAAGTCTTGATGCCCAACCAGATCCAGCCAGGAATCCAGGTCAACCATGTCACATCGATAGGGGCCAACCAACCACCCAAGAACAAAATGACGCACAAGGTGGACACCAAAATCATGTTGGCGTACTCACCCAAGAAGAACATGGCAAACGACATGCCCGAGTACTCGATCATGTGTCCCGCCACGATTTCTGATTCACCCTCCACCACGTCAAACGGGTGGCGGTTGGTTTCGGCCAAGCTGGCAATGAAGTAGATGATGAAGATGGGGAACAAGGGCAACCAGTTCCAAGACAAAAAGCCAAGGCCCTCAGAGGCGAACATGCCCTTGCCTTGGCTTTGAACAATGTCGCTCATGTTCATGCTGCCACTGACCATGAGCACCACCACCAGGCAAAAACCCATGGCGATTTCGTAGCTCACCATTTGCGCGGAGGCGCGCAAAGCACCCAAGAATGCGTATTTGGAATTGGAGGCCCAGCCCGCGATGATGATGCCGTAGACCTCTAAGGAAGTGACCGCCATCAAGAACAACAAGCCTGCATTGACATCGGCCAACACCACCTCGGGTCCAAACGGCACCACCGCCCAAGCGGCCAGCACCGGCATCATGGTCATCACCGGTCCCATGTAAAACAAACCGCGTGTGGCCTGGGTGGGCAGGATGATTTCTTTGGTGAGAATTTTCAAGGCGTCTGCAATCGGTTGCAGCAAGCCATAAGGACCAATGCGGTTGGGGCCGACACGGATTTGGGTGAAGCCAATCGCTTTGCGTTCCCACAAAGTGAGATAGGCCACACACAACAACAAGGGCAACACCACGCCAATGATTTTCAGCAAGGTCCACAGCACAGGCCAAGCCATGGCGGTCCACCACGGGGCCGCCGACAACGAAGCACCAGCGTTGAACAGTGTTTCAACCATGGCTCACCTCTTGCGCATCAGCCGTGTGCTGCAGTGCGGGTGCGCGACGCACCAATCCATCGAGCTGGTAAATCGACGCAGTCACAGGTGCCACCGTGGCAGGCGTCAGGTCGATCGCAACGGCACAGTCATTGGACAAACGCGAGGGCACATTCGCAGGGATGGCCTGCGCCCTCACCTGCTCAATGGTGTCGAATTCGAAGCCAGGCAATTGCAGCATGGTGCCCAGCACGCGCCAGACTTTCCAAGCAGGACGTGTTTCAACCAAAGGTTTGACCACGCCGTGGAAACTTTGCACACGACCTTCGGTGTTGACAAAAGTACCCGCTGTCTCGGTGAAGGGAGAGATGGGCAGCAAGACATCGCTGAAAGCCATGTTGGTTTTGAAGGGCGAGAGAGTGACCACCATGCCAGTGCGGCCCAGGTGTGACACAGCATGCTCACCACCCGCGCAATCGAATGCAGGCTCGGTGTTCAACAAAAACAAAGCTTGCAAGGCCTTGTTTTGCAGCATTTGATTGGCGTTCAAGCCGCCTTGAATCGGTAGCGCTTGAACCAACTGCGCGCCAACCGTGTTGGCCGCTTCCCCCAAATAACCGACGGAAGCACCGGTTTGTTGGGCAATCCAATGGGCCACGGCCAACAAACTGGAGGCCTTGGCATGGTGCGCAGCGGCATTGCCGAGCAAGATGGCTTTGCGCTCACCCGACAAGAGTGAATTGGCGATGGCTGTGGCAGTGGCAGAAGCTTGACCCGTCACAGGTGCGGTCACGCCTTGTTGCTGTGCCACTGCAGTGGCCACATCGGCCAAGGCTTGAACCCAAACGGCGCTGGGTGCAACCAGGGTATTGGCCACGGGCATGGCCCAATCAGCCGCGGCTTCATTCAGGGCATGAACCTGTGCACCACGACGTGCAGCTTGTCGAACGCGTTGCGCCAACAGCGGATGGTCTTTGCGCAAGTTGCCGCCCACAACCAAGACACGTTCGAGGGTGGACAAGGATGCGATGGATGTTCCCAGCCAACGAACCGAACCATCTGCGTGGAAATCGGCAGCACGCAGGCGGCTGTCGATGTTGTCACTGCCCAAGGCGCGCATGAATTGCGTCGCCAAATACAGTTCTTCCAGGGTGCTGTGGGGGCTGGCCAAACAACCGATGGCTTTTGCGCCATGTTCGGTTTTGATTTGTTTGACGCCATTGGCCACATATTCGAGCGCGGCGGTCCAATCCACCTCGTGCCATTGACCGTCCTGTTTGATCATGGGTTGGGTGAGGCGCTCTGCGCTGTTCAAGGCTTCGTAACTGAAGCGGTCACGGTCGGCGATCCAGCATTCGTTGACGTCTTCGTTTTCCAAAGGCACCACACGCATGACTTGGTTGTTCTTGACTTGCACAATCAAGTTGGCACCGGTGGCGTCGTGCGGGCTGACCGATTTGCGACGGCTCAACTCCCAAGTGCGGGCTTGGTAACGGAAGGGCTTGCTGGTCAGTGCGCCCACCGGACAGATGTCAATCATGTTGCCGGAGAGTTCGGAGTCCACCGTCTCACCCACAAAGGTTTCAATCTCGGAATGCTCACCACGGTGCGACATGCCCAATTCCATGCTGCCGGCAATCTCTTGACCGAACCGAACACAGCGGGTGCAATGGATGCAGCGGCTCATCTCTTCCATGCTGATGAGCGGTCCCACGTCTTTGTGGAACACCACGCGCTTTTCTTCGTCGTAGCGTGATGCACTGTCGCCATAACCCACGGCCAAGTCTTGCAATTGACATTCACCGCCTTGGTCGCAAATCGGGCAATCCAACGGATGGTTGATCAGCAAAAACTCCATCACCGACTTTTGGGCTTTGATGGCGCGGTCTGACTTGGTGTGCACCACCATGCCCTGGGTCACGGGTGTGGCGCAAGCAGGCATGGGTTTGGGGGCTTTTTCAATGTCGACCAAACACATGCGGCAGTTGGCCGCGATGCTCAATTTCTTGTGATAGCAAAAATGCGGAATGAAACAACCCGCTTGCTCGGCGGCTTGAATGACCACGCTGCCCGCAGCCACTTCCACTTTTTTACCGTCGATTTCAATCTCAACCATGGTGTGCAGCCTGCTCAGACGTACGACGAGACCATGCAGGTCTTGTGCGTGATGTGGTGTTCGAATTCGGGTCGGAAATGCTTGAGCATGCCGCGCACGGGCATGGCCGCGGCATCGCCCAGCGCGCAAATGGTGCGACCCATGATGTTTTCGGCGACGTTGTCCAGCAAGTCCATGTCGGTGGGACGGCCTTGGCCGTTTTCAATCCGCTCGACCATGCGCGACAGCCAGCCAGTGCCTTCACGGCAGGGGGTGCATTGACCGCAGGACTCGTGCATGTAAAAGGCGGACAAGCGCTGCAAACTTTTCACCATGCAACGGGTGTCGTCCATCACGATGACTGCACCAGAACCCAACATGGAACCTGCTTTGGCGATGGCGTCGTAATCCATGGTGGTGTCCATCATGATGGACGCGGGCAGCACAGGGGCGGATGAACCGCCAGGAATCACCGCTTTCAATGCACGTCCACCGCGCACACCACCGGCCAATTCGAGCAAAGTGGCGAAAGGCGTGCCCATGGGAATTTCATAGTTGCCAGGACGCTCGACATCGCCGCTGATCGAGAAAATTTTGGTGCCACCGTTGTTGGGTTTGCCGCAGGCCAAATAGGCCGCACCGCCGTTGCGAATGATCCAAGGCACGGCCGCAAAGGTTTCGGTGTTGTTGATGGTGGTGGGTTTGCCGTAGGCACCATAACTGGCGGGGAATGGTGGCTTGAAACGAGGCTGGCCTTTTTTGCCCTCCAGGGACTCGAGCAATGCGGTTTCTTCACCGCAGATGTATGCCCCAAAACCATGGGCTGCATGCAACTGAAAGCTGAAGTTGCTGCCTTGGATGTTGTCACCCAAAAAGCCTGCAGCGCGCGCTTCTTCCAGCGCGGCTTCAAACCGCTCATAGGTTTGGAAGATTTCGCCGTGGATGTAGTTGTAGCCCACGCTGATGCCCATGGCATAAGCAGCAATCGCCATGCCTTCGATGACGATGTGCGGATTGAACTCGAGGATGTCGCGGTCTTTGCAAGTGCCAGGCTCGCCTTCATCGGAATTGCACACCAGGTATTTTTGGCCAAAGAACTGGCGAGGCATGAAGCTCCATTTGAGCCCTGTGGGAAAGCCCGCACCCCCTCGACCACGCAAACCAGATTCTTTGACGATGGCAATCACTTCGTCTTGGGTCAAAGCCGCAGCGCCATTCAAACCCAACACCGTGCGCAACGCTTGATAGCCACCACGCGCCAAATAGTCTTGCAAGCCCCAATTGCGGCCGTTCAGACCTGCGTAGATTTGGGGGTTGATGTGGCGGTCGTGGAAACAAGTTTCCGAACCGCTGGCTTGGTATTTGGAGAGCAGTTGTTGCAAATTCATGATGCGGCTCCAACTTGACGCAACTCGTCGATCATTTGATCAATTTTGTCGGTGCTCATGAAGCTGCACATGTGGCGATCGTTCACCAACAGCACCGGGGCATCGGCGCAAGCACCCATGCACTCGCTGGGTTGCACGGTGAACATGCCATCGGCTGTGGTGCCGCCCACCTCGACTTGGAGTTTGTTGCACACATATTCGAGGGTTTGCTGACCCGCACGCAACTGACAGGGCAAATTGGTGCAGACATTGATCTTGAAGCGACCAACAGGCTTCAAATTGAACATGTTGTAGAAGGTGAACACCTCGTGCACCGCCATCACAGGCATGTCGAGGTAATGCGCGACGGCTTTCTCGTGCGCGGCGCTCACATGTCCGTTTTCTTGTTGCAAGATCGACAAGCAAGCAATGACAGCCGATTGCTTTTGATCGGCTGGGTACTTGGCCACTTCGCGGGCAAAGCGTTGCTGCGTGGCCTCGCTCAGTGATGCCGGTTCGACCGTGTGGGCGTGTGTGGTGTTCATCGGTCAATTTCTCCGAACACGATGTCCATGGTGCCAATGATGGCCACGGTATCGGAAATCATGTGGCCTTTGGCCATTTCGTCCATGGCGGCCAAATGAGCAAAGCCTGGGGCGCGAATTTTCATGCGATAGGGTTTGTTGGCGCCGTCCGAAACCAGGTAAATGCCAAACTCGCCTTTGGGGTGCTCCACCGCTGCGTAGGCTTCGCCTTCTGGCACATGGAATCCTTCGGTGAAGAGCTTGAAGTGGTGAATCAACTCTTCCATGCTGGTCTTCATGGCTTCACGGTGCGGCGGTGCCACCTTGTGGTTGTCGGTGATGACCGGGCCAGGGTTGGCGCGCAACCATTTCACACATTGGCTGATGATCTGATTGGATTGACGCAACTCGGCCACACGCACCAAATAACGGTCATAGCAGTCGCCGGTGGTACCCACAGGAATGTCGAAATCCATTTGGTCGTAAACATCGTAAGGCTGCTGCTTGCGCAGGTCCCAAGCGATGCCAGAGCCGCGCAGCATGGGACCCGTGAAGCCCATGTTTCTGGCGCGCTCGGGTGTCACCACACCGATGCCCACGGTGCGCTGCTTCCAAATACGGTTGTCGGTGAGCAGGGTTTCATACTCGTCCACATACTTGGGGAAGCGCTTGGTGAAATCGTCGATGAAATCGAGCAATGAACCTTGGCGGTTTTCATTCAAGCGGGCAATCGCTTTGGCATTTTTGATTTTGCTGACCTGGTACTGCGGCATGGTGTCTGGCAGATCGCGGTACACACCACCTGGGCGGAAATAAGCCGCATGCATGCGGGCACCCGACACGGCTTCGTACATGTCGTACAAATCTTCTCGCTCGCGGAAGCAGTAAATGAGGATGTTCATCGCGCCGCAGTCGAAACCATGCGCGCCCAGCCACATCAGGTGGTTGAGCATGCGGGTAATTTCAGCAAACATCACGCGGATGTATTGCGCGCGCACGGGCACTTCCAGGCCCATCAGCTTTTCAATGGCCAGACAGTAGGCGTGCTCGTTGCACATCATGGACACGTAGTCGAGTCGGTCCATGTAAGGCAAGGCTTGCAAATAGGTTTTGCTCTCAGCCAGCTTTTCGGTGGCGCGGTGCAACAAACCAATGTGCGGGTCGGCGCGTTGCACCACCTCGCCATCGAGCTCCAAGATGAGGCGCAACACACCGTGCGCTGCAGGATGCTGTGGGCCCAGGTTCAGGGTGAAGTTTTTGATATCAGCCATGGTGAATCAGTGCAAGCCGCCGTAGTTGTCTTCACGGACGATGCGCGGCGTGATTTCACGCGGCTCGATGGTGACAGGCTGGTAGATGACCCGTTTTTGCTCGGCGTCATAGCGCATTTCCACATGACCACTGGTGGGAAAGTCTTTGCGGAAAGGATGGCCAATGAAGCCGTAGTCGGTGAGGATGCGGCGCAAATCGGTGTGGTTTTCGAACAAGATGCCGTAGAGGTCAAAAGCTTCGCGCTCAAACCAGTTGGCCGCATTCCAAACACCATTGATGGATGCCAACTGCGGCATGTCATCGCTCAATGCAAACACGCGCAAACGCAAACGCCAGTTGTGCGTGAGGGACAGCAAATGACTGACCACTGCATACCGGGGCCCGTCGGTGAAACGTGAAGGCGCACCGTCTTTGTAGCTGCTGTAGTCCATGCCACACAAATCGATGAGTTGCTCAAACGCCAGTTCGGGATGGTCACGCAGGGTTTGCGCCACGTCCACATAATCAGCCGAGCGCACCGTGAGGGTGAGTTCGCCCAAAGCCAAATCGAGCTGGACGATGCGCTCACCCAACACCGACTTCAAGGCTGTTTGGAGCGTGTCGATGGAAACAGTGATGCTCATGCGGCGTGACGCGCGATGGTGTTTTCGCGGCGGATTTTGTTTTGCAATTGCAAAATGCCATAGAGCAAGGCTTCTGCGGTAGGCGGGCAACCAGGCACATACACGTCAACGGGCACGATGCGGTCACAACCGCGCACCACCGAGTAGCTGTAGTGGTAGTAGCCACCACCGTTGGCGCAAGAACCCATGGACAAGACCCAGCGGGGTTCAGACATTTGATCGTAGACCTTGCGCAAGGCGGGCGCCATTTTGTTGCACAACGTACCCGCCACGATCATCAAATCGGATTGACGGGGACTGGGACGAAACAACATGCCAAAGCGGTCGATGTCATAGCGCGACGCACCTGCATGCATCATCTCCACGGCACAACAAGCCAGACCAAAAGTCATGGGCCACAGCGAACCGGTTTTGGCCCAATTGACCACCGAATCGTAAGACGTGGTGATGAAGCCTTCTTTGAAAACGCCTTCAAGTGACATGAGTTACTCCCAATCGAGGGCGCCTTTTTTCCATTCGTAGGCGAAACCCACGACCAAGATGGCCAAGAAAATCATCATGGCCATGAAACCCGTGAAACCGATTTCTTTGAGGGAAACAGCCCAGGGAAATAAAAATGCGATTTCGAGATCGAACAAGATGAACAAAATGGCCACCAAGTAGTAGCGGACATCGAATTTCATGCGGGCGTCTTCAAACGCTTCGAAGCCGCATTCGTAAGGGGAGTTTTTGGCGGCATCGGGTTTTTTGGGCCCCAGCAAATACCCAATGACTTGGGGGGCCACGCCGACCAACAGGCCAACAATGATGAACAAAAGGACTGGCAGGTACTGCTCTAGGCTCATTTGAATCTCTGTTTGCTACTTGCCATGCAAGCTTGACTCATTGTCCTGACATCACGATGACATCAGGTTG
>JBDKLR010000032.1:0-6079 GCA_039795515.1 Pseudomonadota bacterium
TGCCCCTGAGCTGGTTTTGGAACATCAGTCATTTGGTGCGCCATGCGCCTTTGCCGCTGGCCGATGGCGGCATGGTGTTGCCTTTGTATTTCGAACTGGGCAGCAAGCACCCGGTGTTTGCGTGGTTCAGCCCGCTGGGTGTATTTCAAGGCGCTCGGCGCTTCACCGATCGACACAACATCTTGCAAGCAGCGCCCATCGCACTGACCGGCTCTCAATGGTTGGCTTATTTGCGCACCCAAGCGCCGAACGACCAGGTGGCGCTGGTGCAAACCCAAGATGCGGGCCGGACTTGGTCTTTGCAGGAGGACTTGCCCTTGAGCAACACCGATTCGGCGGTGGCCGCTTTGCGTTTGCCTTCTGGTTCGGTGGTCATGGTTCGCAACCCGCAAGAGGGTTACCGCAGCCAACTCATTTGGCACCACAGCCCTGACGGCCTGCAATGGTCGGCCCCGCACAGTTTGGTCCAAGGCCAAGCTGGCGAGGAGTACGCCTACCCCGCATTGGCCTGGCAAGACGATCGCCTGTGGGTCAGCTACACCCATTTGCGCCAAGGCATCGCTTGGCAACGCTGGCGTTTGAAATCCAGCGGGGAGCGACAACCATGAACGGCTTGATGTGGCAGGCCCTTGCCCTGCCTGCGCTGGAAGTGCAGCAGTTGCTGCATGCCGCGACCTGGGTGGCGGTGTTGTCTTGGGCCAGTGTGCGCCTGTTGTCCCCGCTGCTGGGTCGAGCGGCATGGCTGTTGTGCAGCTTGACCTGGGTCTTGTTGTTGGCTTGGTGGAAGACGCCACTCATGGCACTGGGTTTGGCGTTTCAAACGCCCAGTCTGCTGACCTTGTGCCTGTGCGTGGTGGCCGCATGGTCAGACATGCAAACACCTGAACGCCAAATCTTTTCCTCCCCCGCCACGGTTCAAGCCCCATCGGTGGCTTGGGGCTTGGTGGTGGTGCTGGGTTGGTTGCTGATGCTCGACACCTGGGGCCGCCTGCCCATGGACCTGTACCTTTGGGGGTTTGCGTCCGAAGCGCGCTGGTGGGCCTGGGGCATGGCAGGGGTTTGGATGTTGTGGGCGGGTTTTCAAGAGCGCTTGACCGCGTCTTGGCATGGGCGGGCCGCCAGTTGTTTGTTGATGGCCGTGGCTTTGTTCGGTGTCACCCACGCCCCCACCGGCAATGCCTGGGACGCTGTGCTCGACCCCGGCTTGTGGCTGTTCGCCCATGTGCAACTGTGGCGGATTTGGGCGTCTCAACGCACCCGCATCAACCACTCCTGACGCCACAGCCATTCATCGGGTCGGTGGATGTTGCCGCTGTGCACCTGACCCGGTTTCAAGCGCAATTCCAAGTCCCATCGCACCGCCACACGCTCGCAACTGCTGGCTTCACACGGCAATGGCGGCGCGCCATGGGGACGTGCCACCACAAACCAGGTGCCAGAGGTGGTGTCGCGCCCCTCGCTCAAAGCGTCGACTTTGTCAGCATCGGGTGTGATGCGGTTGCCCTGGGGCAGCAGGTATTGAAAGCGCTCGAACTCCCCGTTGAAACCAGCAGGCACCCACACGGTTGTGGCCACGGGCCGATCAGCAGACGCGCCTTGAAAGTGCACCGCAGGCCCCGACAAGCCTGACAGCACCGCGTTCAAACCCAGATAGGCACACAGCACGCTGACCAAGGCGGCCCAAGGCTGCGGCTCTGAACGCCACAACCAGTGCGCCCACAAAACAACGCCACCCACCACAGCCAGTGCCAACAGCATCGCCTCCCCAGCCTGGAGCAAACCCAGACCTTGGGCATGCCATCCCAGCCAAGCCAGCACAGCCAGCATCAGGCTGGACAACAGGGCCACAGCGCGCAGCGGCCAGCGGCCCACGTCATGCACATGCAACGCGATCAACAGGGCCAATGCGGGCATGGCGGGCAACAGGTAGCGACCCGAGCGTTGGCTGGGCAGCACGAACACGCACCACCAAACCAACAACCAAACCACCAAAGCCAAGCTCAAACGCGCACGTCCCTCATGGCGCGACATGCGCCGGTGTCGCCAGGCCAGGCCCAACAACGCCAACACCCAAGGAATCATCAAGCCGGCGTTTTGCAAATAAGCGGTGAGGTAAGCGACACCGCCTTTGAGGCTGAACAATTGCGCCCAATACCCTTGCGCCGCGTTCATCTTGCCGACGTTTTCACCCACCACAAAGTCTTGCCAAACATGCGCGGGATGCGGATCGAACCACAACCAGGAAGCCATCAAAGCCAGGGCCAACACACCCATCCAAGCCAATTGCAGGCTGATGACCAGCACCGACGGCCAGCGCCATTGCTGCAGCAACACCAAACGAACCGCCCACAGGCCTGCACACACTGGGGCGACCAAGGCAAATGATTTGTACAACAGGCCCACACCCAATAACAAACCCCAAAAGGTCCACCAAGCCCATTCGCCAAGCGTTTGGTGGGTCTCGGCGGTGGCTGGGCGTGCCGCTCGCCAGAGCACATGCATCAGGGCCAGGCTGTACCAAAACATCTCGGGCGCCGTGGTCAGGTAGGGCCGGCCATAGCGGAACGTGCCCCAACAAGCCAAGAAAGCCAACACCGCCCAGGCACTGGTGCGCCACTCGCCGGTCCAACGGTGCAACAAGGCCGCCATGCCCGCACACACCAAAGACAGGTAGATCAGGCTGGGCAGCCGCAGCACCCACAACTGGTTCCAGGCACCCCAGTCACTGGCCACCATCGCTTGCCAGAACAACAGTGGCGGCTTGGTGTTGCGCATGCTGGGGATCTCGGTCAACAAGGGCAACCATTGATCCGATGCCGCGGTGAGGCGGGCGATGTGGGCGTAAACCATTTCATCGCCATTGCTGGGCATGTACAGGTTGTTCAGACCCCAGGCATAGATGCAAGCCATGACCGCCACGGTGCACCACAACACCCAAGTGGGTGGATGCCTGCGGTTCATGCCTCGGGCGGCTGGTGGCGACGGAACGTCCACCAGTCGTTGGTCAAATAATTGCTGACACTGGCCACCACGATGGAGATGACATTGGCCATGAGATAGTGCATGTGCCCCGACAACCAGAGAGTGAGGGCGTATTGAATCAAGATGCCGAGCCAGGAGGCCAGTGCGTATTTCAACAAGCGCCACAAGGTGCTGCTGTTCAAACCCAAACGCGCTTGCAAGCCCGACGCCAAGCGATCCGCCCAGGTCCACAAACTGTTCCAGGCAAAGTTGTTCAAGGTGGCCACGGCAATGGCGCAGGCCAAGGCGATGGACAAGCGCTGTGCCGGGTCAAGCACCCCAGCCAAGACCCATTCTTGCAACACGAACAACACCGCCATGTTGACCAAGGTGCCCGAGGCACCCACGGTGGCAAAACGCACATAACGCCAGCGGTAGAGACGCAACAACCAGGGTTCGGCCCAGGCCAAACACGCGGGCAACTGGAAGGGCAAGACCTTCATGGCCTGATCAGACATAAGCGGGGTCGCGTGGCGCACACAGGGCCAACTGGGTTTGCGCCAAGGCCAGCACCTGCTCGGGGCTGATGCGCTGCAAACATTGGTTGTCGCCATCACAAGGGGTGGCGCGGTGGTTGTAAGCCGTCAGGCAAGGTGAGCAAGCCGCGTGGCTTTCCAACACCGTGGCACGTGGCGTGAGCGGGCCGTACAAGGCACTGGTCTCGGGACCGAAAAACATCAAGGTGCGTATCGGTGTCAAGCTGGCAAAGTGACCCGGGCCACCATCGTTGGTGACCAACAAATCGCAATGGAAAAACAAACGGGTGAGGGCTTCCAAGTCTTTGGTGTACCCAACCATGTTCACGCACAGGGGGTGACCACAGGCCGCTTGAATCCCTTGCGCCAAAGCGTGATCCTCAGGCAAACCGATGATGCCCACTGCGTGCCCTTGGGCACAGAGTTCGCGCGCCAAGCGGGCGTAATGCGCGGCAGGCCACGCGCGGATCGGCAACAAGCCGCCACCCGCATAAAACAAGATGCGTTGTTTGGCCGCCATGAACCCCGGATGGTCGCGGTGCAAGGCTTGGGTGAAACCGGCCATGTCGCCATGGCTGAAATGCACTTCCAAGCCCGCGTCCAAGGGTTTGTGGTTCAACCGCAGGGCCTTGGTGCGCGGTTGTGTCTGGCTTTGCAAGGCATCCACCAAGGCGATGAATTGCAAGCTGATGTGGCGATAAGGGTTGTAGGGAATGGCGGCGTTGAAAAACGAACCCCGGTACAAACCTTCTTGGGTGTGCGGCGTGAAACCCGCCTTCAACCGTGCGCCACTGCCATAAGCCAACAAGGCGCTGATGCGGGAGAACAATTCGCAATCGATCACCGCGTCCAAGTTCAAAGCCCGCAAACGCCACAACACCCGGCACAGGTCCCACAGCAGGCCGCCCAAGGACCGGTCGTCAATGCCATGCAAATGGGTTTCAGGGGCCAAGCCGAGCAAGCGCGCCACCGATTGGTTGCGCTGGAGTTGCAGGATGTGGACCTCGACCCCGGGATGCTGGGCGCGCAACTGCTGGAACATCGGTCCTGCCAACACCATGCTGCCCATCTCGGACAACATGATCACCAGCACCCGGCGCATCGGTTGTGGTAGAACGGTTGTGACGCCAAAGCAGCGGTGCCACAGAGACACCACGGCACACAACAAGGGCCCTGCCCAAGCGTCGATGCGGCGTTGTGTCTGGATGTTCATGAGAAAGAAAGGCGATTGTAGAGAGCCCCGGCCCTCGTCAAACCCTCGCCAGCACAGGTGCCAAGGCACGACCCGTGTGGGTGCCCAACTTCACCAAGGCCTCGGGCGTGTCTGCCGCCACCACCCGACCGCCCTGGTCACCGCCTTCGGGGCCCAGGTCGATCACCCAATCGGCTTCGGCGATCACGTCCAAGTCGTGCTCGATCACCACCACGCTGTGGCCGCCATCGACCAAGCGGTGCAACACCCGAATGAGTTTGTCGACATCAGCCATGTGCAAGCCGACAGTGGGTTCGTCCAGCACATACAAGGTGTGCGGCGCTTGCTGGCCACGGCGGGTGATGTCGTCGCGCACCTTGGAGAGTTCGGTCACCAGTTTGATGCGCTGCGCCTCGCCCCCACTCAACGTGGGGGAAGGTTGACCCAGGGTCAAGTAGCCCAGACCCACGTCTTTCAGGAGTTGCAAAGGGTGGCTGATGGTCGGCATGGCAGCGAAGAAATCCACCGCCTCGTCCACTTCCATTTGCAACACCTCGCCAATGCTTTTGCCACGCCAACGCACCGCCATGGTTTCGGGGTTGAAGCGCGCGCCTTTGCAGACCTCGCACAGCACTTTGACGTCGGGCAAAAAACTCATTTCAATGGTGCGCATGCCCTGGCCTTCACAGCCCGGGCAGCGACCTTCGCCGGTGTTGAAACTGAAGCGGCCTGGGCCGTAGCCGCGTGCTTTGGCTTCCAAGGTTTCGGCGAACAACTTGCGGATCGTGTCCCAAAACCCAATGTAGGTGGCCGGGCAACTGCGGGGGGTCTTGCCAATCGGGGTTTGGTCGACTTCCAGCACACGGTCGACACCTTGGTAGCCGTCAAGGCTGGCACACCCGACCCAAGCGGGGTGTTTGCCGGCTTCGTCTTGTTTTCGACCGGCTTGGGTGCTGCGCTGCGACACGATGGCGGCCACGTTGTGCAACAGCACATCGCGCGCCAAGGTGGATTTGCCCGAACCGCTGACCCCGGTGACCGCGACCAGTCGGTGCAGCGGAATGCGGATGTCGACGTTTTGCAAGTTGTGCATGGAAGCGCCTTGCAAGTGGAGGCTTTCAGTGCGGCCAGACGCTTTGCCGGACTCCTCATGCGGCAAGCCGAAATCGTCGCCCGGCAAAGCGCTCCGTCCGCCTTTGGCGCGCAACTTGCCCGTTCCCGAACCATTCAACGACACCAAACGCCTCGCCTGCAACGGATGCTTCATCGCATGCAGCAAGTACTTGCCAGTCTGCGACTCCGGCGCAGCCATCAGATCGGCGACCACGCCTTGTGCCACCAAATGGCCCCCACGCTTGCCCGCGCTGGGGCCGATGTCGATGATGTGGTC
>JBDKLR010000033.1:0-31218 GCA_039795515.1 Pseudomonadota bacterium
CATCATCTTGTCATCCGTTAAAAAAAAAGGACGGCCATGCCGTCCTTTTTCTGCACTCGGCACTGTGAGGATCACAGTGAGTAGTACATGTCGTATTCGACAGGGTGAACCGCTTGACGGAAACGGGTCACTTCTTGCATCTTCAACTCGATGTAGGCGTCGATCATGCTGTCGGTGAACACGCCGCCTTTGGTCAAGAAGGCGCGGCCTTTGTCCAGGTGCTCCAACGCTTGGTCCAAGCTGTGGCACACGGTGGGCACCAATGCGTCCTCTTCGGGAGGCAAGTGATACAGGTCTTTGGTGGCGGCTTCACCGGGATGGATTTTGTTCTCGATGCCGTCCAAACCAGCCATCAACAAGGCCGAGAAGCACAGGTAGGGGTTGGCCATGGGATCTGGGAAACGTGCTTCGATGCGTCGGCCTTTGTCGGATGCGACGTGGGGAATGCGAATGGAAGCAGAACGGTTGCGGCTGGAGTAAGCCAATTTCACAGGGGCTTCAAAGCCAGGCACCAAGCGCTTGTAGCTGTTGGTGGTGGGGTTGGTGATGGCGTTCAAGGCACGGGCGTGCTTGATGATGCCGCCAATGTAGAACAGAGCGGTGTCGCTCAAACCAGCGTAGCCTTTGCCTGCGAACAGGTTTTTGCCGTCTTTCCAGATGGACTGGTGAACGTGCATGCCAGAGCCGTTGTCGCCCACGATGGGCTTGGGCATGAAAGTGGCGGTTTTGCCGTAGGCATTGGCCACGTTCCAAACCACGTATTTCAATTTTTGGGTCCAGTCAGCGCGCTCAACCAAGGTGCTGAATTTGGTGCCGATTTCGTTTTGACCAGCGCCAGCCACTTCGTGGTGGAACACCTCCACGGGGATGCCCATTTCTTCGAGGATCATGACCATTTCGGCACGCAAATCTTGGGTGCTGTCCACGGGAGGCACAGGGAAGTAGCCGCCTTTGACCGTGGGACGGTGGCCGCGGTTGCCGCCTTCGATCTTGGCACCGGTGTTCCAAGGTGCTTCGTATTCGTCGATCTTGAAGAATGCACCGGACATTTCGTTGCCCCATTGCACATTGTCAAAAATGAAGAATTCAGGCTCGGGACCGAAGTAGGCGGTGTCGCCCAGACCCGATGTTTTCAAATAGGCTTCAGCGCGCTTGGCGATGGAACGTGGGTCGCGGTCATAGGCTTTGCCGTCACCGGGCTCGAGCACGTCGCAAGACAAGACCAATGTAGGCTCTTGGAAGAAGGGATCGATGAACGCAGTGCTGGCGTCAGGCATCAACAACATGTCAGAGGCTTCAATGCCTTTCCAACCGGCGATGGATGAACCGTCGAATGCATGACCTTCGCTGAACTTGCCTTCATCGAAGTGGGAAATAGGCACGCTCACGTGCTGTTCTTTGCCACGGGTATCGGTAAAACGAAAATCGACGAATTTGATTTCGTGGTCCTTGACGTCCTTCATGACGTCGGCGACGGTCTTGGCCATCTATTTCTCCTAAAGAGGTTGGTTTGAGAATGTGAGCTTGGCATTGTCTTGCATCTTTTGTGCCACGCAAGCCCCCATCTCATGAAAGATGAAAAAGAGAGCGCTAGTGCCCACAAGCGCGCCTCCCGACGACCTTTTCTGCCCAAGCCGATGGGGAAACTATTGAAACCTGCGCACCGAAATTATGCACCAAAATGGTGTATTTTCAATTTCGCACCAATTCGAGGCCTAGTTTTGCACCATACTTGTGCAATCCAGTCAGCAAGGCCGGGAAAGCCTGTTCCACCAAGTCGGCGGCGCCTTTCACCCCCAATTCGATGTGGCGACCAAATTCGGGATGGTCCACGCTGGGCAAGCTGAACACCTTGACTCCCGCGAACTGCTGTTCAAGTTGCTCCATGAGTGGTGTGAGCGTGGCCTCCATGGACCCCATCACGATGACCGATTTTTCCAAACGATGCCCCGATTGAAACCAGGCCGCATAGTGCGTGTCCAGCACCCAGGCCAGCATGGGCCAAGCCATCACCGGGAAGCCAGGCACGAAATGCACCCGCCCTTGCGCGCCTTGACAGGTGAAACCCGGAATCTTGTTGTAGGGGTTGGGAATGATGTCTGCACCCGCAGGAAAACGCCCCATGTTCAAGCGGTGCTGGTTGTCCGGGCGATCGGGTTCGTCAGGCAAGCCCTGCTCCAAGGCCACATCGCGGGTGCGTTCGCGGATCAAACGCTCGGCCTCGGGGTGCAGCACCAAGTCCACATCCAAGGCTTTGGCGGCCGATTGACGGGTGTGGTCGTCTGGTGTGGCCCCAATGCCACCGCATGAAAACACCACGCCGGGTTGCTGAAACGCACGCGCCAATGTGTCGGTCAAGCGCTGGGGGTCGTCGCCCACGTAATCGGCGTGGCTCAGAGACAAGCCGCGTTCGGACAACAACTCGATGACTTTGGTCAAATGCTTGTCTTGGCGCTTGCCGGACAATATTTCATCGCCAACGATGATCAAGCCGAAGCTTGGTAATGAAGAGTGGGATTGCATCCCTCGAATCCTACAACTGGACAACACATGAAACGCAGACACATTTTGGGTGGTATCGCTTTGGGCGCAGGCACGCTGGTGGTGGGTTGGAGCATCTTGCCCCCACGGCAACGTTTGTTGACTGCTTCACCCATGCCCAAAGTCGACCAACAAAGCGCGCTCAACGGCTGGGTGCGCATAGGCGAAGACGACCGCGTCACCATCGTCATGAGCAAGGCAGAAATGGGGCAAGGGGTTTTCACAGGGCTGGCCATGATGCTGTCCGACGAACTCGATGCGCGTTGGGACCAGATTGGTTTTGAAACCGCGACCATCGACGACATCTACAACAACCAATCGGTGGCTGCCGATGGCCTGCCGTTTCACCCGGATGACCATGGTGCCATCAAGCGCTTTGCCCAATGGATGACGCACAAAACCATGCGTGAATTCGGGTTGATGGCCACAGGTGGTTCGTCCAGCATGAAAGACCTGTGGTGGCCCATGCGCCAAGCGGGTGCCAGCGCGCGCGCCATGCTGTGCGATGCCGCGGCCCAGAAGTGGCAAGTCCCTGCCTCCGAATGCCTGGTGAAAGACGGCGTTGTTTCACACCCCTCAGGCGTTTCTGCCCGATTTGGCGAATTGGCGGTGCTGGCTGCCAAGCGTCCTCACCCCACGTCGGTCCCTTTGAAAACACCTGCGCAATTCAAGTTGATCGGACACGCCACGCCGCGTTTGGAAGGCGCGTCCAAAACCGATGGCTCGGCCATGTACACCGCCGACTTCAAACCTGAAGGCTTGCTCTACGCCTGTGTGCGCATGAACCCCGAGTTGGGTGCGCCCATGACCAAGTTTGAAGCCAGCCAGGCCGAATCCATGCCCGGTGTGCGCAAAGTGTTGGCGGTGCCAGCCGACAAAGGCAGCACCGCTGGCGTGGCGGTGGTTGCACAGTCCACCTTCCAGGCCATGAAAGCCCTGCGCCAGGTGCATGTGGATTGGGGTCATGGGCCAGCACAGGCCTTCTCCAGCGCCCAGGTGCAGGAAGCGTTGATGCAAGGACTGACCAGCGCAGATGCCCACACTTATTTCGAACATGGCGATGCAGACAAGTCTTTGAAATCTGCCACCAAAACCGTGCAAGCCCAATACAGCGCGCCCTATTTGGCGCACGCCACCATGGAGCCGATCAGCTGCACGGTGTGGCTGAAAAAGGACGAGGCCGAGCTGTGGGTGCCCAGCCAAGTGCCCGATGCAGCCAAGCACATCGTGGCCGAGATTCTGGGTGTTCCCAAAGACAAAGTGACCTTGCATTGGCCGCTTTTGGGCAGTGGTTTTGGTCGACGTTTGGAGCTCGACTTTGTCGCCCAAGCCGCCCACATCGCCAAGGCCATGCCCGGCCATCCAGTGCAAACCATTTGGGACCGCAGTCAGGAGTTGCAACACGACTTCTACCGCCCCGCCTGTGTCAGCCAATACAGCGCTGGCTTGGACGCGCAGGGGCAAGTGACCGCCTGGACCAGTCTATCGGCCAGCCAATCCATCGCGGCCGACATGCTGAACCGCTTGCTCGGTTTGCCCGGTGGCGGACCTGACAAAACCACGGCCGAGGGCGCGTTTGACCAAGCCTATGAATGGCCCCATGCCAAAGTCAGTCACACCACGGTCAAGCTGCCCATCCCCGTGGGATCATGGCGCTCTGTGGGCCATTCACACCAGGCTTTTTTCAAGGAAAGTTTTGTCGATGAAGTGGCCCATGCCAGCGGGCAAGACCCGTTGGCGTTTCGCTTGTCCTTGCTGAAAAACCACCCGCGCCATGCCAAGGTGTTGCAACTGGCCGCCGAGAAAAGCGGCTGGGGCAAGCCTTTGGCCGCTGGTCCCGATGGCGTCCAACGCGCCTTGGGCATGGCCCTGCACGAGTCGTTTGGCAGCATCGTGGCACAAGTGGCCGAGGTGTCGGTGGTCGGTCAGGAGATTCGGGTCCACCGGGTGTTCTGTGCGGTCGATTGCGGCACCGTGGTCAACCCCGACGGCGTGGCCATGCAAATGGAAAGTGCGGTGGTCTATGGTTTATCCGCCGCTTTGTACGGCGACATCACCCTCGCCCAAGGCCAAGTGGAGCAGAGCAATTTCCACGATTACCCGGTGCTGAGAATCAACAAAGCCCCCGTCGTGTCGACCTACATGGTGGAAAGTCAGGCGCACCCCGAAGGCATGGGCGAACCAGGTACACCCCCGATCGCGCCAGCGGTGGCCAACGCCGTGTTTGCCCTGAATGGCCAGCGTTTGCGCAGCCTGCCGCTGCGTTTGTCTTGAATGCACCACTTTGGGGTAGGATGAAACCAACCGGTTTTTAACAACAATAAATGGAGGAAAGACAAGCATGGTGGCGGTTGCAATGATGGAGAAATACGGCGGTATCAAGAAGCTCAACAAAGTGTTGGAGCAGTTTTACGAAGCCGTTGGTGAAAAACGCGATTTGCGTCATTACTTCTTCAACATCAAAATAGAAAACCTGCTGCGCGACCAGTTGCAGTTCCATGCTTACTCCATGCGCAAGCCCGATCGGTTTTACCGCGAACAATTGCTGCAAACCGCCTCCCAAGACATCCAAGTCAATGTCAATGTGTTTGACGAGATCATGCTGACCTTGGACGACGTGCTGCGCAAAAACGGGGTGCACAAAGACGAATCCACCAAGATCGCGGTGCACATCATCGAAATCGTCGAAGAAACCCGCAGCCAAGCAGGCGACACCGTGGTAACGGTGTGGAAGCCGGTCGACATCACCAACGAAACCGTCAACACCTTCTACAACAACAACCGCACCGATTCACGCATTGAGAAAAACGGCGATGTCTACGCCACACGCAATTTCTCCTACCCCTTTTGGACGCGCGTTCTGCCTGAAAAGCGTCAACTCATCTTCATCGCCCAAGCGTTTGCCAAAGAGGGCATCACTTTGGAACAGGTGCAAGCGTTGGCTCAAACGGCCAATGAAAAGGTGGGCACTTTGAACATCGAGGCGCGCGAAGGCCCTAATGGCCCGGTGCTGTTCACCCGCTACCAATTGCCCTTTGAACACGGCATCCCCACACGCCTGCTGATGCGAGCCGCCAAGCAGTTTTCACGCGGATTCGACACCGCCATGAATTGCGACAAAGAAGAAATCCTCAAAAACGTCATGAAATAAACATGAATTTGCCCCCACTGCCTTTGCCTGCGGGGGTGCGCTCACGTTGGATTGACACCGCACACGGTCTTCACATGCATCTGTTGGAAGCGGGGCATGAGGATCACCACACCCACAAACCTCTTGTCTTGCTGTTGCACGGCTTCCCTGAATTGGCCTACAGCTGGCGTCACCAACTGACCGCGCTGGCAGCAGCCGGTTTTCATGTGGTGGCCCCCGATCAACGGGGTTATGGCCGCACTACCGGTGGCGATGACCGTTTCGATGGCGATTGGCAAGCCAGCGGCATGCTGCACCTGGTGGACGATGTGCTGGACCTGCTGCAAGCCCTGGGAGAACCCATGTGCATGCGGTGGTCGGCCACGATTTCGGCTCGCCAGTGGCCGCCTGGTGCGCTTTGACTCGCCCCGATGTGTTTCGATCCGTGGTCATGATGAGCGCGCCCTTTGGCGGTCCACCAGATGCCCACCATTGGTCGGCGACGCATGCTGCCCAGAGCCAAGAAGTGAATGCCTTGGCGCAACTGTCTCCGCCCCGCCAGCATTACCAGTGGTATTACTCTGACAGGCAAGCCAATGAGGACATGTGGCACCCGCCACAAGGTTTGCATGCATTTTTACGGGCCTACTACCACGTGAAAAGCGCCGATTGGTCACCCAACCAGCCGCACCCCTTGTCGGCCTGGAGGGCCGATGTATTGGCTGAATTGCCTCATTACTACGTCATGCCAGCCGGCCAAACCATGGCCCAAGCGGTGGCTCCGCACATGCCCAACGCCGCCGAAACAGCGCAATGCCGCTGGATGCCCGATGCACACTTGCAGGTGTACACCCAGGAATACCAGCGACGCGGCTTCCAAGGGGGCTTGCAGTGGTACCGCTGTGCCACAGAACACGACCAGTGGGGTGTGTTGTCACGCTGGGGCGGTCAAACCATTCGCGTGCCCAGCGCCTATTGGGCCGGTCAAGCCGACTGGGGGATTTACCAATTCCCAGGGGCTTTCGAAAAAATGAAAGCGCAAGTCTGTGAAGACATGCGCTTTTGTGAGTTGTTGCCCCATGCAGGGCACTGGGTTCAACAAGAACAACCCGGCTTGGTCAATCAAAAGCTGCTCCAATTCTTGGGCAGCCTTTGAACAACATCAGCCCATCAAGTCCACTTTGCCGTTGGTGTCCATCACACCGGTGATCACGCTCAATTTGGGGTGGCGCTTTTTCAAAGTGTCGCGGAACAAGGCCAGGGCTTCACCATGGGCGGCAGATTCGTTTTCTTTGGTGGACACTGCAGCTTCACCAAACGCCAGTTTGGCGGCACCGCAATCACGGTGGCTCAAACCGACCACGCGTTTGATGTGGTGCAAAGACACGGTGATGTCCAAGTTTTCCCAATAGGTTTTGTGCCAGGCTTCGAACTTGGGGTGAACCGCACCGATGGGGCCACCGGCCATGACGAAATGGCTGTAGTTGTCTTCCAACTTGTCACGGCTGACCCCTTGCAACAAGCCCATGTACTGCCAGCTCAGGGTGGTGAAACGGGGGTCGATGCAGTTGACCAGCATGGATTCGTAATGACCGCCGCCAGCCCAGCTGGCCTGTGGTGCCACCAGCGACAAACCGGTGGCCAGTGCACCTGCAGCACCGACGCCCAAAAAGCCACGACGGTTCATGCCGCCGGCTTGGCTCACTGAAGGGGGGGTGCAGCATGCACAAGGGGCCATTTTGGAAGAGATGTTTTGAAACATTTTGTCGGACATGGAATCACCTTTTAAATATAAAACGCAGCTTTTTCAAGGAAATTGCACGCCAATCACCACTTCTGGAAAGCGGTTAACGCACAAACGGAATTGCCAGATTAGAAGCTATTCGACAGAAACAACAAAAATTGAAGCTTAATTGAAAAAAATATTTTTTTGCTATGGGGTTTCGTGGGCGTCGTTTTTCAGGCTGGCGTATTGCGACTGTCGTTGAACAGCCACCAAACTGCTGATGCGCTGCTCGGGCAGGCCAATTTGAGACAAGGTTTGGGTGGCCAGGCTCAAACTCACCTCAAAAGCATCCGGAATCACCTCGCTGGCACCCGCTTGACGCAACAGAGCCATGTCATGGTCATCCCTGGTACGCACAATCACCGGGACTTTCGGCACCTCGGATTGGACCAAGGCCAAGACTTGCAAAGCGGTGGCTGTGTCGTCAAAACTGACCACCACCGCCGAGGCGCGGGTCAATCCTGCGGACATGAGGTGTGGCAATTGAAACGAATCGCCCACTTCCACCTGGTGGCCTGCCAAGACGCCTGCCGCGACCACATCAGGATTGACATCCAAAGCAATATAGGAGATGGACTCGAGTTCCAGCAAATGGCACAAATGCCGGCCGGTGTGTCCAAAGCCGCAAACAATCACATGGTGGTCAATGGCGATGGTGTGTTTGGCGATGGTGGTGATTTGTACCGACTGGCTGAGCCAATCGTCCGGTGAAAAACGATAAATCCAACGCTCGGCGTTTTGAATCAGCAAAGGCGAGACCATCATCGACAAGACCATGGCGGCGAGCACTGGATTGGCCCATCGGTGGTCGATCAAGGCGTTGTCCAATCCCAGGGTCAACAAGACAAAACCAAACTCGCCGGCTTGCGCCAGGTAAATGCCTGTGCGAGCAGCCACACCATTGCTGGCCCCACTGGCATAAGCCAACACGCCGATCAACAGGGCTTTCACAAGCACGGGCACCACGGTCAAGATCAATACCCAGTGCCACTGTTGTTGCAACACCTGCCAATCGAGTTTCATGCCCAAGGTGATGAAAAACAAACCCAACAACACGTCGTGAAAGGGCCGAATATCGTCCTCCACTTTTTGCTTGTAGTCGGTTTCAGCAATCAACATGCCGGCCATGAAGGCGCCCATGGCCATCGACAAACCTGCGTGTTCTGTCAACCAGGCCAAGCCCAAGGTCAACAAAAAGATGTTCAACATGAACAACTCATCGCTGTTGCGCCTGTCCACAATGGCGAGCCAGCTGCGCATGATTTTTTGCCCACCCCACAGCAACAAAGCGACCAAGGCCGCTGCCTTGGCCAGGGCCCAGGTGAGTTCGGTCGCCAAATTGCCCTCGTTCATGCCACCCAAAGCAGGGATCAACACCAAGAGTGGCACCACCGCCAAATCCTGAAACAGCAAAGCGCCAATGACACGACGGCCATGCTGCGAATCAATTTCAGCGCGCTCGGCCATGAGCTTGACCACAATGGCTGTGCTCGACATGGCCATCGCCGCGCCCAGGGCCACGGCTCCTTGCCATTTCAAATCCCAAGGCAAATTCAAATACCGAAGCAACTGAAAGATCAGCAGGTGACCGATCAAGGTGCCGAGCAGTGTCAGGACCACTTGCGCCAGTCCAAAACCAAACACCATTTTTTTCAGGCGCAACAACTTGGGCAGGTTGAACTCCAGGCCGATGACAAACATCAACAAGATCACCCCGATTTCGGCCACGTGGGCCACTGCGGCTTCGTTTTCTTGCACCAGTGCGCCACCTTGGCCCAAAAACACGCCCGCTACCAAATAACCTAGTAATGCCGGCAAATGCAGCATGCGGCATGCCACCACGCCAATGACAGCAAAAACCAAATAAATCAGAGCGGTTTCAATCGGGTTCATGATGGCACCCATGATAGTGCCAGCCCATGACCCGCACCATCAAGGTGCATCACGCACAGCTTTGCACTATTTTGAAGCCCATTTTTCGCAGGCGTTCAAAGGTTTGACTTCCTCGTAGTGCGTCATCAATTTGAACTTGCGCGCTATTTCAGATGCATTGAAATAAGCATGGCCACAGCGCAAACCGGTCTTTGATGACTCGGAAGGCATCAAGAACCGGCATGTTTGGCATTGTGGTGAGGGTGGTGGGTGGACCATTTCGTTTCAATCGAGATTGAAAGCATCTTTGCAAGAGGCATGCCACCCCAATCACTTCAAGCATTAGACTGCACCCATCTCATCTGCCGAACCACACCCATGTCCAGACATATTCTTCAAGAAGCCCAGATCCATCCTGCTGTTCGCAAGCAAGTGGCACACAACCACCGAGACATCGTGCAAGAGGTGCTGGACGCCATGGCACAGCACGACACCGTGGTGGTGGGCATGGCGCAAAACCCTGCCGTCGGCGGCGTTCGCAAAGCCTTGAACGAAGCGGGTTTGCAGCACCACTACCTCGAATACGGCAGCTACTTCAGCCAATGGCGACGTCGCAACGCCCTGAAGATGTGGACGGGATGGCCCACTTTCCCGATGGTGTTCCACAAAGGTGTTTTATTGGGCGGTCAAAAAGACACCAAAGCCTTGATTGCCCAAGGCGAGTTGAAGCCAAGCGCTCAATAAACCAAGGTGATCGGCACACACAGCTGATACCCCACACCCCAGACGGATTTGATGGCCGGTTCTGCATCGGCGGCTTGGGCCGCCTTGAATTTTTTGCGCAACCGCGCAATCAATTCTTCCAAAGCGTGTTTGCTCATGCCTTCCTCGGAATCTTCGGCTGAAAACAAATCACACAAAGTGCCGGACGCCAGGGTTTTGTCTTTGGCATGACTGAGCGCCACCAGCAGGGTTTTTTCGCGGCTGGTCAATCGCAACTTTTGCCATGGATCGGGGCCTAACAAAATACGGTCGCGCAAGCTCAAAGACCATTCACCGTCATCGCTGATCGACTTGACACGGCGTCCCAGACTCAACAGCACCATGACCAGTTCATCGGGGGAAATGGGCTTGGTCAGGTAGAAGTCTGCGCCGCCATGGCTGTAGCCCGCCAATCGGTCGTGCAGGGCCACCCTGGCCGTCATGATCACGATGCCGGCTTTGGGGATGGTTTGTCGCAAGCGCTTGCAAATGCTCAAGCCCCCCTCGCCTGGCAAGTTCAAATCGATGATGAACATGTCAATCGGCTCGGCGGTCACCAAGTCATCCAACGCAGCACCACTTGAAACAGCGTGGACGGTGAAATGATTGGCCTTCAAATGCAATTCAATTTCTTGGCGCAACAGCCGGTCATCTTCCACCAGTGCCACCACCAATTGCGAGGAAATATCTGCCAACTGTGGTTTGGGTAAGGTGTTCATGCAGGCACTTTCAACGTGAAGGTGATGGTGTGATGTTCGATGGCAAATCCCACGCGGGCACCAATTTTTTCAGCCGCTGTTTGAACCAAACTCAGTCCAATGCCAAGACCTGGCAAGTCTTGCACATGGTCGTGGCGGTAAAAGCGTTTGAAGAGTTTTTCCGGGTCAGGCATTTGCGCAGGTGGCACTTGATTGCGCACTTGAAAAACTGTGGCATCTGGCTGAACCAACACCTTGATCAAAATGTCTTCCTCGGCATCAGCGTATTTGGCCGCGTTGGCAATCAAATTTTCCAAAATCAAGGACAACATGCGCCGGTGCGACAGAAATTGCGCACCCAGTGGCACATCCACTATGAAACGCGGGTCGGCATGCTCGTCTGTGATGAATTCTTGGATCAACTCTGCGGCGTCAATCGACTCCAAAGGAGCACCGAGTTGGAAACGGTCAATTTTGTTGGAGCCCGCCACCTGCTCGATCAAGTCGTTCATTCGTTCCACCGACATGTCCATGCGTTTGACCCTTTGCTGCGTCACCGGGTCCTCTTGGTTTTGTCGCTTGAAGGCAGCCAACGCAAAACGAATCGTGCCCAGGGGGTTTTTCAGTTCATGGGTCAACATGTCAATCAAGGTTTGACGCTCCGACAATTTGTCTTCGTTGGCCATCGATTGAGCGGCCTTGACCTTCAATTGCCCCAAGGCTTTGGAGTCGGCCAATTTTTGCTCGGCATTGTGGATGATGGCGAACAAAAAAACCACCAAACCCGCAGGACCACCACTGGTGCGCCAGTCTGAAAAAGAATTGATGCTGCTGACCGGTTTACCGGGGAACAAGTCAGGGAACAGGTTCATCATGGCGTTGGTGAAAACAACCACATAGACGCCATAACTCAGACCCAGCAGGGTTCGAATCTTGATCGATATGCCTGTTGTGGTCACCAATGCATACAACTGCAAGACCAGATTCAAACCGGTCACCGTCAAGAACAACATGATCGCCCATTTGATCCACCCCAAACTGATGAAGACCGCTGTCATCACGCTCAAGCCAATCAGCAGCAGAACCATTTTTTTGTAAGCGTCCGATGTCCGGTAATAGGACATCACGGCCCATCCAACCAAGACAAACATCGTCACACGCAAGTTGAACAAATGATGTGTGATCAGGTCCAATGTGTCGGGGCTTAGTTCATCAAAATAGGTTGCGAACACCCCGGTCGTGGAGGCCACCAACAACACCACCACCGCTTCAAAACAGCAAAAGGCCAACAACAGCATCGAGCGCTCGACCACCAGCAAGGCCAAGCCCAACAACAACAAACTGACCGACACGGCCAAAGCCGCGCCATTTTTGCCACTGCTTTGGGCCACCACCTGGGGCAGGTCCTGCCACCTCACCACTTCTGCCTGCGCTGTGAAAATGCCGCGCTGCTGGACTTTCAAAAACACCGTCACTGCTTGATCGGCCGCACTGTGAAGCGCAAAACAATGGTAGCCGTCGGGACACATATTGGACTGTCTTTCAACCCGATCACCCAGCGCTTGTGCCAACCATGCGCCAGATTGCGGTTCATAGAGCACAGCCGAATCCAACACATAAGGACTCATGCGCAATATCAAAGGGCTGTAGGCCACTGCGGACGCTTGATCGTCGCCTTGACGCCATCGTGGTTGGATGTCCAAGCGAATCCAAACGGGCCGATCCTGAAAACCCAGGCTCAAGTCGTTTTGAAAAGGCTTGAAAGTCTGGCTTTGAACATCCTCCACTGTCCAACTGGCATCTTTCGCAATCAGGTAAGACTTGTCCAGTTGATAGGCTTGTTCTGCTGCCGGCGCCAACAATGGCCAGAGCAGGTAAAACATCAATAAAAAGTATTGCTTCATCTGTGACGGTCGATCTGCCTTGAATTTGGCTTGCATGCTAGAGGCTTGTTCACGCCAGATGCATGGGTTATTGTGAGTATTGGCGGAGATTCATGGGTGGTGAAACGGATCCAGGCCGTATGTTCAAGTGGTAATTCAACCGCCCCCATCATGCACGACGACAGTCCCATTCAACTCACACCTCTGCTCTGCTTGACCGTGTCTTTGCTGTACATGGTCCAGTCGGATGGTGTCATTGATGACCACGAAAGCAGTCAAATACAGTCGGTGCTGGGCGGACAAGAGGACATCTTGGCGCTGGGTCTGGAATACGTCCAAAAAACCCCGGTCGATGATTTCTTGGCCATCGCCGCGCCCTTGCTCAATCCCAAAGACGCTTGGTGCGTGTTGACGAATATTTGTGATTCCTTGCTCTCAGATGGCCAAGTGTCGGAAGCAGAGAAAACATTGTTTTCGAAATTTTGCAGTGCTTTCGAAGTGACAGAGCAAGATTTCGCACCACATGACCGGGCCCTGCGTTTCAAAAACAACAAGCGCAAATTGGGAGACTACTCTCCAGAAGCTTTGACGTCCCCCTTTCCGCCGGCGCATCTCTCGCTCGCGGCTTGTTTGCTTTACATGATGGCCGCGGACGGCGATATTGCAGAAGAAGAAATCGGACAGTTGCAATTGGTGATTGGAGAATTCAAAGGACTGCAAGAAGTGGCGATGCAACAAGTGCGTTGCATGAAGCTGAACCCGTTTTTGAGAAATGCCACGCCCTATCTGAACGAAGACCAAAAATTGTTCGTTTTGGTGAATGTCTACGACTCGATGTTGTCTGACGGTGTCATCAATGAAAAAGAGCAGGTGCTTTTTGAAACGATGCAAGATGTATTCGCCATTCCCAACAACAAACTGGCGCCTTTTCTCAAAACGCTCGATTACAAAAACCACAAACCCAAACTCACGCAAATTGACAAGGACGCCATACACGTTCGGCAACAGCGTTTGAAACAAGAAGAGGATGACTGGAACGCAGCCAACAGTTCTTCTGAATTGGGAGAAACCGTTCAACGAACCATTGACCACAACACCAAACAAGTCTCTGAAGGTTTCAATACCCAAGACGACATTGACTTGGTGGCCTTGAACGCGAACACCCAAGATGCCCGACTCAAAATCAAAGAGGGTTTGACCGCAGCCAATGTGCAAAAAGTCAAAGTGGACGTCAAGGCGGCCAACATCCAACAAATCGATGTGGCAGGCACGGCCACCAACATTCAACAGATTGATCTGGGCAACACAGCCATCAACATTCAACCAATTGGATTGGATGGCCATGCTGTCAATATCCAGCCCGTTGGTGACGGCGCTTTGCTGACCAATCGACAAGCTTTGCCTGATGATCACTTGAGCGCCCAAGACCCGACGGGCTTGTTGGATTCGCGCATGGACTCCCTGCAAATGAACGTCTCACAAGTGCATCGGCAACTGGACCTGATCACCCCCCGATCAACTTGGCAAAAGCTGGATGCGTTTTTCAAACGTCGCCCCTTGCCAGACAACGAACTGGCGCTGGTTGAAGATCCGGACCCTGTGGCAACGACAGGGCTGGCGGACAATTTGTTGGAAGACCACCAAGCGGCTGGCATCCGCAACGATTCAGCCCGCGACTTCCACACGGCCGATCCCGACAACGCCCATCTGCAACAGCAGTCTGACAACAACAGCGACGACGCCCTTCGCAGCGAGACTGACCACGTGCTCGAGTCTGACAACGCTCACGGGAGTGACAACGAGAGCGAGGCGGACCCAGCAGAACGCGATTTGGCATTCACAGCCGCTGGCATCGATGGCGGTATTCGCCTGCGAACCCTGCTCATGGTGGTGGGCGTCAGCGTCCCATTGGTGGGTTACGCCTATGGCTTGATTTACCCCACCATGGTTTGCCAAGGGCCATCGCACCAGTGGCAAAAATGGACCCCCGATAGCGATGGGGAAACCAGTCGCGTCATCAACGATCAAACCACCATCGAGCGGCACCTGATTCAAATTCGCCGAGGTGAGATCAGCGTCACCAATCAACGCTTTCCGCTGTACAAAGAACTCAACCAAAGCAATCACTTTGCACAACAAACCGACAAGGGTTTCAAGGGCAGCTACAGCACCCACACCGTCGATCAAATGAAATATGCATTTGATTTTTCCCGACCTCTGAGTCAATTGCGCATCGAAACCCAGTCGGCAGGTATTCGCTACATTGAAGGCCAATCCGGCCACATCGAGGTCTTCTCCGTCTTCAAAGGAACATGTGAAAACCGCTGGTTTTAGTGTGGGCTCGGCATCTGGGTTGTTGATCTTTGCGTTTGTCCTGGGTTTGACTGCTTGCAGCGAGCCCACGCCTCAGGCCTTTTTTTGTGAAACAACGCCGCAAGCCGGGGACGCGCAACTTTACAAACAACTCATCGTGTCTTTTTCCAATGATGCTGTTTGCCTCCAAGGCCCTGACGAATCCAAGCAATGCGCCAAGCCCAATCAACCACAAGCCACCCCTTGGCAAGATCTGGATGCCCAGACCCAACGACGTGACATCATCAAAGTGAAAATGACCAAGGACTTGGTGTTGATGGATCTTCAAAAAGAATCACGTCTTTCAGCACCTGTGCAAACACCGTCGGAAACGACGAGTACCAACGCGCGCTATGAATTTTCAAAGAAAGACAAGACACTGATCGTCACCACCCAGGAGCAAGAGATTTCGAACGTCTTCACCTGCAAACCTTGGGTTCAGAGAAGCTGGTGGCAACTGTATTGATACCCTCGCCTATCGGCTGATAGCATCCCGGTTTGATGGACATCAAACAAATCAAATATTTCCTCGCGGTTGCCGAGTCCGGTGGTTTTTCCAAAGCAGCGCAACTCATCCATATTGCACAACCCGCTTTGTCGGCCCATGTGGCAAGGCTTGAAGCAGAACTGGGCGTCAAGCTTTTTCTGAGAAACACCAAAGGCATCGAACTCACCCATGCAGGTGAAACCTTGATGGACCATGCCCGTGACATCTTGCGTCGACTGCAACACGCACAAGATGCAGTTCGTCACGCTGCCGATGAATTGCACGGAGAAGTGGTGCTGGGCTTGCCCACCACCGTGGCCATGGTGTTGACACTTCCATTGTTGAAAGAGGTGCGCACTCATTGGCCGCACATCACCTTGCGCCTGGTCGAGGGTCACTCGGGTTGGTTGCAAGAATGGTTGCTCGCCGGGCGGTTAGACGCTGCGGTGTTGTTTGGGACCACCGCGCACAAAGGCCTCAAGGTTCAATCGATTTTGAATGAAGACTTGTACCTGGTCAGCGCCGCCAATGCGTCGCCATTGCCGACCAGTGATGCCATCACCATGCACGAGTTGGCGGCCTGCGAATTGATCGTCCCGGCCAAAGAACATGGTTTGCGCATCGCCATCGATCGCGCTGCTTTGCAAGCCGATGTGCCATTGAATGTGACAGTGGAAATCGATTCCTTTGCCAGCATGAAAAAAGCCGTGGCGCAAGGCTTGGGGCACACCATCTTGTCATGGGCCGCAGTCGCCGAAGAAATCGAGCGAGGTGAATTGGTGGCCAGGCGAATCATCGAACCCAATGTCAGCCGCTCCGTGGTGTATGCGGTGCGTCACGAGCCCATCTCGCACCGCGCGCAATCGGTCATCACCGATTTGGTCAAAGCGCAAATCAGCCTATTGGTCAACGCAGGCCGTTGGCGCGCGGAATTGCAGATACAGGCCTAGGGAATACCCGTAGGAACCACGTCCTGCCAGGGCGGAAAATTCCAGCCTTGGGCGCTATTTGAAAATCGTCGCCCTGCTATCACGATTTGTGATTGGATTGAGTCTGGCCATATGCCATACATTTCACGGATTGTTCTCACCCACACCCATGAGTCATTGGCATGTCCCCTGAGTTGATTGTGTTGGCGGTTGCCGACGGCATTTCTTATGCCGGTCTGATTTTCATGGTGTCGCTGGGACTGACCCTGATCTGCGGCGTGATGGGCATTGTCAATGTGGCACATGGGGCTTTTTACGCCTTTGGTGGCTACACGGCTGCCTCACTCACCTTGCTGGCCATGAACCACGAGCCTTCTACCCTGGTGTTGCTCGCCTGTTTGCTGGTGGCAGCGGTCTTGGTGGGATGGGTCTTGGGCACCAGCCTGGAGGCTGGGCTGCTACGCCGTGTGCAAAACCGTGACCCGATTCAACAATTGCTGATGACTTTCGCCGCCTTCATGGTGCTCGAAGATGTGCAAAGAATCGTATGGGGAACCCAACCCTACTCCGCCTCTGAATTGGTCGGTCGCATGGGCACGATCTCATTTTTCGATGTCACCTACACCATTTACCAACTGATCATGATCCCCTTGGTGGCCATCGGCGCTTATGCCGGTTTGCAATTTTTTCTGCGCTTCACATCCATGGGCAAACAAATCGTCGCGGTCACCCACCACCGAGAGATGGCCACAGCCTTGGGCATCAATGCCCGAAAAATCGCATGGATGACGTTTGTCTTGGGTGCCACGCTCGGGGCACTGGGTGGTGCCATGGCGGTACCCACCACCTCCATGGTGCCAGGCGCAGGTGCTGACATGATCGTGCTGTCCTTTGCCGTCGTGGCCACCGCTGGCATGGGTCAAATCACGGGCGCTTTGATTGCCTCTTTGTTCATTGGATTGGCGCGCTCGATGGCTGTTTATTTGGCACCAGAGTGGGAAGTGGCAGTACCTTATCTGATCATGGTGCTGGTCTTGTTGATCCGCCCCCATGGTCTTTTTTCAGTCGCCGAAGCGAGAAGGATTTGACATGATCCGTTGGATGGCTTGGCTGGGATTTGCGCTGTGCTTGGTACTGGGCCTTTTGTTCCCCTGGAGCAAAACACCGCTGATCATGGGTCTTTGCTATGGCATGGCCAGTTTGGGGGTGTGCATTTTGGTGCGCGGCGGGCAAGTCTCATTTGGCCATGCTTTGTATGCAGCCATCGCAGCCTATGCCGTGGCTTTCTTGGCCCGCGCATACCCTGATACGGATGGCTTGGTGTTGATCTTGGCGGGCATGGCCGCCAGCGGTCTGGCCGGTGCACTCATCGGTTTGTTTGTGGTGCGCTATCGCGGCATTTTTTTCGGCATGCTCAATCTGGCACTCAGCATGGTGGTGTTTGCCATGCTGGGCAAGTTTTACAACCTCACGGGCGGCACCGATGGTATGCGCATCAACCGCCCCACCATGCTCGGCTTTGTCACCGAGCGAGATGTCTATGAAACCATCTTGCTGTGCCTGAGTGTGTTGTTTGCGGCCGCTTTGGTTTGGGGGGTGCAACGCTATTTCAAATCGGCGTCAGGCGAGGCATTGGCAGGCATCAAATCGAATGAAACGCGTTTGGAATATCTGGGTTTGTCTGCCAAATACATTTTGTGGCAAGCCTATGTGGTTTCTGCTGTGTTGGTGGGCTTGTCAGGTGCCTTGTTTGGTTTGGTGCAAGGCCTGGTCACGCCCGACATCGGCTCTTGGTTCCGCTCAGGTGAATACGTGTTCATCACCATTTTGGGTGGCTCGGGTCACGCACTCGGTGTGTTTTTGGGTGCCGCTGTCTTTGAAGCCGTCAAGTTGTTTGCATCGGCCTACATGACGGGCGTTTGGCAAATGCTGCTGGGACTGACCTTGATCCTTGTGATTTTGGTGGCCCCCGACGGCATTGTGGGCATGCTGCGGCAAAAAATCTCAAACGCCAAAGGGGGCCAACCATGAGCCAACCTTTGTTGGAAACCAAGGGGCTCTGTTTGTCCTTTGGGGGCGTGGTCGCTGCAGACCACATTGACTTCTCGCTGCACCCCGGTGAGCGATTGGCGGTCATTGGTCAAAACGGCGCAGGCAAAACCACCTTCATCAACATTTGCACCGGATTCATCAAACCGCAAAGTGGCCAGGTGTTTTTAGACGGCATCAACATCACGCAGAAGGAGCCCAGGCAGATTGTGCGACTGGGATTGGGTCGGTCTTTTCAGTTGCCCCAACTCTTTCTCGAACATTCGGTGCGTCAATGTTTGGAAATCGCGGCCGCAGCGCGCAGTGGGCATTTGTCTTGGTTCACCCCGCTGGCTGACGCTGTGGATCGTCATGAAATAGACGACACCCTGAAATTGGTGGGCTTGGCAGCCCGTGCGGATGCACCTGCCAGCAGCTTGCCTGAAGGTCAGCGCAAATTGCTGGATGTGGCCATGGCCTTGATGCTGCGCCCCAAATTGATGATCATGGACGAACCCACCAGTGGCGTGGCCTCCGACGACAAAATGGCCTTGATGGACACCGTGATGCTGGCTTTGCGTGAGCGTCAGGTCACCAGTTGGTTTGTGGAACACGACATCGAAATCGTCAACCGCTACGCCACCCGTGTGGCTGCTTGGATCGCTGGGCGTGTGGCCGCCGATGGCACACCGGCAGAAGTGTTATCCAACCCCACGATTCAACGCGAAGTGCTGGGGACATGATGCTGAACTTGCACCAACTCAGTGTCGACATCGCAGGGGTTCAAGTGCTGCGAAACATCAGCGCCGCGATGCCCTCAGGCACAACGGTGGCGGTGGTCGGTCGCAACGGTGCAGGCAAAACCACCTTGCTGCGCAGCATCATGGGTTTGCTGCCTTTGCAATCCGGCCAGGTCCTTTTGGACACGCAAGATTTGACCCAGCAAGCCGCCCATCTGCGCACGCAAATGGGCATCGGCTACGCGCCCGAAGAGCGGATCATTTTCCCCACTTTGTCGGTGCTTGAAAATTTGAAATTGCCTTGCCAAGTGTTGGGTCTGCATGCAGCAGAAATCGAAACACGCATGAAACTGGTGCTGTCGGTGGTCCCTCAACTTCAAGACATGCTGCCCCGATCAGGCGCGGCACTGTCTGGCGGCCAAGGCAAGATGGTGGCATTGGGCCGTGCCCTGATGGTGGGCACGCGCTTGGTCTTGTTGGACGAACCCTTGCAAGGTCTGGCCCCCGTCTTGGCCCTGCAATACGTCGAGGCCATTGGTCGACTGCGCCAATTGCGCCCCGAGCTGTGCGTGGTCATCACCGAGTCCAACGCCAGCTTGTTGACGAACATGCCCGACCAAACCTGGACCCTCGAACGCGGCGCCCTCACGCCTTCATCATCCCCTTCTCATTGACCCACATTTCACGGAGTTCCAATTGGCCCACATGATCATCGGCGGCAAGTCTGTCCAAGCCCTCAGCGGCAAGACACTGCAAGTGCTGTCACCTGTCGACGGACAACCCTTTGACACCATTCCCCGAGGTGAAGCGGCAGACATCGATTTGGCGGTGCAAGCCGCACGGCAAGCACTGGATGGCGCTTGGGGGCAGATGTCTGCATTGGAGCGCGGACGCTTGATGCTCAAGATGGCCCAAGCCGTGTTGGACCATGCTGAGGAATTGGCTTTGCTCGAAGCCAAAGACACGGGCAAACCCATGACCACTGCACGCAACGACATGGTGGTCTTGGCGCGTTATTTTGAGTTTTATGGCGCTGCCGCCGACAAAGTACACGGGGAAGTCATTCCGTTTTTGAATGGCTACCAAGTGAATTTGCTGCGCGAACCCTTGGGTGTCACGGCACACATCATCCCCTGGAACTACCCTGCCCAAATGATGGGGCGCAGCATCGGACCTGCACTGGCCATGGGCAATGCCGTTGTGGTCAAGCCCGCAGAGGACGCTTGCATGAGTTGCTTGCGCATCTCAGAACTGGCGCTGGAAGTGGGCTTTCCGGCAGGGGCGCTCAACATCGTGAGTGGTGTGGGTGAAGAAGCCGGCGCGGCATTGGCCAATCACCCTGACATCAACTTCATCAGCTTCACTGGATCCAATGAAGTGGGGGTGTTGATCCAACAAGCGGCCGCCAAGCATGCGGTCAAGTGCGTGCTGGAGTTGGGTGGCAAGTCACCGCATTTGGTTTTCGCAGACGCCAACTTGGAGCTGGCTGCCAGCACTGTGGTGCGCGGCATCATTCAAAACACGGGCCAAACCTGTACCGCTGGCAGTCGACTCTTGGTACAAGAAGAGATTTACGACCAGTTTGTGGGGTTGGTGGCCGAGAAGTTTTCCAAAGTGCGCGTGGGCACGCCCGAAATGAATTTGGACTGCGGTCCAGTGGTGAACATCGCGCAGCAGCAGCGCGTCAACCGCTACATCGCTCGAGCCCAAGCCGCTGGTTTGAAGGTGTTGGCTCAGGGTCAAATCGACCCTGGTGTGCCCCCACAAGGCTATTACGTCACACCCACCTTGTTTGACCGCGTGCCCGCCAACAACCCACTGGCGCAAGAAGAGGTGTTTGGCCCTGTGTTGGCGGCCATGCCCTTCAAGGACGAAGCCCTTGCAATTGCTTTGGCCAATGGCACCGACTATGGTTTGCTGGCCGCTGTTTGGACAGAGAACGGTGGACGCCAGCAACGCGTTTCCAAAGCCTTGAAATGCGGCCAGGTGTTTGTCAATTCATTCGGCGCAGGTGGTGGTGTCGAGTTGCCATTTGGTGGGGTCAAACGCAGCGGCCACGGCCGAGAAAAAGGTTTCATGGCATTGGAAGAAATGAGCACCACCAAGACCGTGATCCATTTTCACGGCTGATATTCCTAAGAGAAAGCAACATCATGAGTCAACTTCAAAACAAAGTGGCCATCATCACAGGCGCAGGTGGTGGTTTCGGTGAAGGCATTGCGCAGGCCTTTGTGCGCGAGGGTGCCCAGGTCATCGTCGCCGACATCCTGGATGCGTCGGCCAAGAAAGTGGCGGCGGCTTTAGGCCCCAACGCCAGTGCTTTCACTTGCGATGTGACCCAAGCAGCTGATGTTCAAGCCCTGGTCCAGCATTGCATCACCACCTTTGGCATTCCCGACATCATTGTCAACAACGCAGGCACCACCCACAAAAACCGGCCGATGCTGGAAGTGGACGAGGCCACCTTCGATCGCGTCTTCAATGTCAATGTGAAATCCATTTTCCACATGACCCATGCGGTCCTGCCTCATCTCCGCAAAAAAGGTGGTGGTGTGATTTTGAACGTTGGATCGGTCGCGGGTATTCGCCCACGCCCTGGCTTGACTTGGTACAACGCCTCCAAGGGCGCAGTGAACCTGCTCTCCAAATCCATGGCTGTCGAGTTGGGTCCTGAAAAAATCCGTGTCAACGCCATTTGCCCGGTCATGGGTGTCACGGGCCTGTTTGAAGACTTCATGGGCTTGCCCGACACCCCTGAAAACCGCGCCAAATTCATGGGCACCATTCCCCTGGGCCGTTTTGCCCAAGCCAGTGACGTGGCGACAGCAGCCGTGTTTTTGGCCAGCGATGCAGCCGAATTTTTCACGGGTGTGGAATTCCCCGTGGATGGTGGCCGCACCATCTGACAACATTGAACAACCCATCCAACAAATCCCAGGGAGACCACTCATGAACAACATCCAACAATGGTTGGCCACTGCTTTGCTCAGCGGTTTGGCTTTGACCAGTGCCGCACAAACCAAACCAGCCGAATTGAAAGTCGGCATCACCACCTTCTTATCGGGACCTGCCTCTGTGTTTGGTGTGCCTGCCAAAGCCGCTGCAGAAATATTGATCGATGACATCAATGCACAAGGCGGCATTGGTGGCGTGAAGCTGACGGCCACCTACATTGATGAAGGTGTCGGCGCTGACAAGATGCTGTCTGAATACCGCCGGGTGGTTCAAGAACAGGGCGTGAAGACCATGATCTCGGCCATCTCAAGCGGCAACTGCAACGTGGTGGCACCTGTGGCCGAAGATTTGAAAGTGCTCAACATCGCTTGGGACTGTGGCACTGAAAAATTGCTCGAAGAAAAACGCTACCAATATGTGGTGCGCACCCAAGCCAATGCCACCACCGAGATGGTCGCCACCGTTTTGTACCTGCTCAAGACCAAACCCGACTTTGAAACGATCGCTGTGGTCAACCAAGACTATGCATGGGGTCGTGACTCTTGGGAAATCTTCATCAACACCTTGCGCGTCTTCAAGCCCAATGTGAGAGTGGTCGCCGAGATGTTCCCCAAAATGGGGGCTTCAGATTTCTCCACCGAATTGAGCAGGCTGCAAGCCCTCAAGCCTGACGTGGTGTTGAACACTTCATGGGGTGGTGATTTGGACACCTTTGTCCGTCAAGCATCGCAACGTGGCGTCTTCAAGCAAAACACCTTGTTTGTGCTGCCGCTGCTGGAAAGCTCGCTGGAGCGTTTGGGGGCTGCCGTGCCCGCCGGTGTGATCGCTGGCGCACGCGGTGACCATTATTTCTTGCACCCCGAAACCAAGAAGGACCCCAAGCACCAAGCATTCATCCAAAAATTCCGCGCCAAAACCAATGCGTACCCCATCTATTCCACCTACCACATGGCGCAAGCCTTGGTGGGTCTGAAAACAGGTTACGAGAAAGCCATCAAAGCCAATGGCGGCAAATGGCCCAGCACCGAGCAAGTCGCCGAAGCCATGCGTACCATGGAGATCAAAGCGTTTGGGCGTCCTGTCCGCATGCGTGCGGACGGTCAAGGATTGGAAGACCAGATGTTGGGCATCACCAAGCGTGTGCCTGAGTACCCCTTTGCCGTGATGGACAAGATGATGATCGTGCCGGCCGATTTGGTGACCACGCCTGTGGGACAAAAGTCGCCTGAATGGGTGAAAACTATCAAGCCCAGCATCTTGCAAACACCCAGTTTGAAAATGTTGGACCACCAGTGACCCTGTTGGACGAGACCACGCTGACCCACCTCCAATCATGGGAGGGACACAGTGTGACTGTGCATGACCAGATCACGGCAGCGCCTGTGCGTGGTCTGGCGGCCACCTTGGATCGAAACGATCCAGCGCCCATCCACCACAGCGTGCTTCCTCCGCTTTGGCATTGGCTTTACTTTTTGCCACAAGCCAGACAAAGCGAAATAGGACCAGACGGACACCCTTTGCGTGGTGGCTTTTTGCCGCCCGTGCCGTATCCCCGTCGCATGTGGGCCGGTGGTCGGGTGACCTGGCATGCGCCACTTCGTGTTGGTGAGGCCGCGCACCGCGTCTCCACCGTGAAAAAGATTCATCACAAACAAGGTCGTTCAGGGGCGTTGTTGTTTGTGTTGGTGGAACACTGCATCCACAACGAGCAAGGCCTGTGCATCACAGAAGAACACGACATTGTTTACCGGCCCTTGCAAACCGACACGCCTTCAGCACCGCCACTGCTTTCAAGTCCGCCAACGGCTGGTGCATGGACGCGGCAAGTGGTACCCGATGAAACACTGTTGTTTCGCTACTCGGCCTTGACATTCAATGGGCATCGCATTCATTACGATCGCGATTACTGCACACAAGTAGAAGGCTATCCGGGCCTGGTTGTGCATGGCCCCTTGCTCGCCACTTTGCTGATGGATCTGGTACAGCGTCACAGCACCCACAGCATTGCATCCCTCAGTTACAAAGCGCTACAGCCATGTTTTGAATGCGGGGATCGGCGTGCCATTCATTTGCATGGCCAACCGCGTGCGCAAAACGCTGGCGTGGACTTGTGGATTCAAGATGCGGCGCAACAGACTCACATGCAAGCCACTGCTTTGTTTCATTGACACTGATTTTTCATGCCATGACCACCTCAGCCAAGCCCCTGGACCATGTCACCGTAGTTTCTTTGGAGCATGCCATTGCAGCCCCTTTTTGCACCCGTCAATTGGCCGATTTGGGCGCTCGGGTCATCAAGGTGGAGCGGCCCGAAGTGGGCGACTTTGCGCGCAGCTATGACCAGCGTGCCAGAGGTGCTTGTTCTCATTTTGTCTGGGTCAATCGTTCCAAAGAAAGTTTGGCGCTGGACTTGAAAAATCCGGATCATTTGCAAGTGCTGATGCAGTTGATCGCCAAGGCCGATGTGGTGGTGCAAAACCTGGCCCCTGGCGCCACGGCGCGCATGGGCTTGGATGCGGCCACATTGCGCGCCCACAACCCCCGATTGATTGTGTGTGACATCTCTGGCTATGGGAACGAAGGCCCGTATCGCGACAAGAAAGCCTACGATTTGTTGATCCAAAGCGAGGCGGGTTACTTGTCAGTCACTGGCACGCCCGAGCATCCCAGCAAGAGTGGCAACTCGATCGCGGACATTGCCGCGGGCATGTATGCCTACACCAATATTTTGAGCGCCTTGATTCACCGCGACAAAACCGGTGAAGGCGCGCACATCGATGTATCCATGTTGGAGTCGCTCGCTGAATGGATGGGCTACCCGATGTACTACGCCATGGACCGCGCGGAAGCACCGCCGCGCACAGGCGCTTCACACGCCACCATCTATCCCTATGGCCCCTTTTTGGCGGGCGATGGCGGCAGCGTGATGTTGGGCTTGCAAAACGAACGCGAATGGGTGAAGTTTTGCGAAGTCGTGTTGCAACAACCCGAGTTGGCCTCTGATCCGAAATTCAACACCAACAGTCTGCGCAATCAAAACCGCAGCCTCTTGGAACAGGTGATCTTGGACGTTTTTGCCAACTTGACGGCGGCCCAGGTCATTCAACGTTTGGACGACGCACCTATTGCCAATGCCCGCATGAACACCATGGCAGATTTATGGGCGCACCCCCAACTGCAAGCCAGAGGGCGATGGACCGAAGTGGATTCTCCCGTGGGGCCCATGCCGGCGTTGTTGCCGCCCGGTCGTCAAAGCAGTTTCGAATACACCATGGGTGCGATTCCCAGCGTCGGCCAGCACAACGAGAAAATTCTGCAAGAATTGGGCATCTCTACCCGTACCTGATCAAGCATGAACTCAACACTTCCCATCCTGGTTGCAGGTGGGGGCATCGGTGGTTTGGCTGCCGCCTTGGCATTGGCCCAGCAAGGATTCCAAGTCAAAGTACTTGAACAAGCCAGTCAGATCGGTGAAGTCGGTGCGGGCATGCAACTGGGACCCAATGCATTTCACGCCTTCGATGCACTGGGCGTGGGTGAAAAAGCCCGCAGCATGGCGGTGTACACCGACTACATGGTGATGCACGATGCCATCGATGAATACCAAGTGGGTCTGATTCCAACTGGCGAAGCGTTTATTCAACGCTTTGGCAACCCTTACGCGGTCATTCACCGCGTTGACGCACACAGCGCCTTGCTCGAAGGCGTGCAACGCACAGGTGATGTGGCTTTGTTGACCCACACCCGGGTGCAATCCATTGAACAAGATGCAGACACGGTTCGCGTCACCGACCAACATGGCCATGTCCATATGGGTCAAGCACTGATCGGTGCCGACGGTGTCAAGTCGATGGTGCGCGCCCATTTCGTGAACGATCCCCACAGGGTCACTGGCCATGTGGTTTACCGAGCGGTGGTTGATCGTGCTGATTTCCCCGCAGCGTTGCAATGGAATGCAGCCAGCATCTGGGTGGGGCCCAACTGCCATCTGGTGCACTATCCCTTGCGAGGTGGCGAGCAATACAACCTGGTGGTCACCTTTCACAGTCGTCAACCAGAAGAGTGGGGGGTCACAGATGGTCACCCCGAGGAAGTGCAAAGTTACTTCCAAGACATATGCCCCAAGGCGCGCCAGTTGATTGACCTCCCCAAAAATTGGAAGCGGTGGGCCACCGCTGATCGCGACCCGATTGCACAGTGGTCCTTTCACCGTTCCACTTTGCTGGGCGATGCAGCCCACCCCACCACGCAATACATGGCCCAGGGCGCATGCATGGCCGTTGAAGATGCGGTGACCCTGGGGCGCGCTTTGAGCGTTCATCACAACGACATTCCCAAAGCCTTTGACTTGTACCAACGCTCACGCATCGCCAGAACCGCTCGCATTGTTTTGTCCTCGCGTGAAATGGGTCGCATCTACCATGCCCAAGGCGTGGAGCGATTGGTGCGCAATGATTTGTGGCGTGGACGAACAGCCGATCGGTTTTACGATGCCATGGAGTGGCTTTATGGTTGGAATGTGGACAACTGTCTGGCCCCGCATTGACTTGAAACCAGTTGGCGCACCATGACCTCCATCTACGACCTTCACCTCGACAAAAACCCAGCCAATTTTGTAGCGCTCTCCCCTGTCAGTTTTGTAGAGCGCAGTGCAGAAGTGTTTGGTGGTTTGGAAGCCGTGATCCACGGTCAGCGTCGTTACAACTGGTCGCAAGTCCGCGAACGATCCGCTCGGCTGGCGGCAGCCCTTCATTCAGCAGGGGTGCGAAAAGGCAGCACCGTCAGCGTGATGCTTGCCAACACACCCGAAATGGTGGAGGCGCACTACGCTGTCCCTGCCTTGAATGCGGTGCTCAACACCCTCAACACCCGACTTGATGCCGAGCTTTTGGCTTGGCAAATGAACCACTGTGAAGCCATGGTGGTGCTCACCGACAGAGAATTTGGGGCCACCATGGCCTTGGCACTGGCGATTTTGAATTCCAAATTCAATCGCCAACCCTTGGTGATCGATGTGTGCGACGCCGAATACCAAGGACCGGGTGAGCGAACAAGCTCACAAGACTACGAGTCTTGGCTGCAGCAACACCCGCCCTTGGCCAAACTCGAGGGACCAGCCGATGAATGGGATGCCATTGCGGTGAGTTACACCTCCGGCACCACGGGTGACCCGAAAGGCGTGGTGACACACCATCGTGGCGCTTATTTGAACGCGGTCAGCAATGCAGTGACTTGGGGCATGCCCCACTTTCCACGCTACCTGTGGACCTTGCCCATGTTCCATTGCAATGGTTGGTGTTTCCCATGGACCATCGCCATGTTGGGTGGTGTCCATGTGTGTTTGCGAAAAATAGACGCCGAAGTCATCTTGGGACAAATGGCCGAACACCGGGTGGATCACTATTGCGCGGCACCGATCGTCCACAACCTCTTGATCACCGCGTCACCAGAATGGCACACACCGATCCAACAGGCCGTCAAAGGCATGGTGGCAGGCGCTGCACCGCCCTCCTCCATGATCGAAGGCATGGCCAAGCTGGGGTTCGACATCACGCATGTGTACGGTTTGACCGAGGTCTATGGACCTGCATCCGTGGCCGTCAAACAGCCATCTTGGGTCGCAGCCGACTTGCCAACGCAAGTGCGACTCAACGGCAGACAAGGTGTTCGCTACGTGTTGCAAGAAGGCATGAATGTGCAAAACCCCGAGACCATGACACCTGTCCAGGCCGATGGCGAGGAAATGGGTGAAATCATGTTCAAGGGCAATATCGTGATGAAAGGTTATTTGAAAAACCCTTCAGCCACAGACCACGCTTTTGCAGGTGGTTGGTTTCACACGGGTGATTTGGCCGTGACTGAACCGGATCAATACGTGAAGATCAAAGACCGCAGCAAAGACATCATCATTTCGGGCGGCGAAAACATCAGTTCGATGGAAGTGGAGGATGCGCTTTACAGACACCCGGATGTGTTGGTCTGCGCAGTGGTGGCCAAACAAGACGACAAATGGGGGGAAGTGCCCGTCGCTTTTGTGGAACTCAAGCCAGACAGCAAATCCGGCGCAACCGAGCTGATGGGGCACTGCAAGACGCTGCTGGCCAGTTACAAATGCCCCAAAGCCTTCTTCTTTGAAAGCATTCCAAGAACATCAACCGGCAAAATACAAAAATTCCAGCTCCGCCAAAAAGCCAACAGCTAGGCGCTGTTGTCAACAGCAGCGGCTCATGCGGGTGACGCCCTCGCCAAACCTCGCCGCTTGTCTCTCTCTGAAAAACTCCTCGTAATTCATCACTGGCTTGTCACTGTGTGTTTTGGCCATGTGATCGAGGTAATTTTGATAGCTGGGCATGCCCACCATCAGGTGGGCTGTTTGCACAAAATAACTGTTGATGGATTTGAGTTTTTCCAGCATATCGGTCATCTGCGTCAAGCAGACTTCAGATCACCCACAGCTTCTTGGGTGGTGGGCTTGTTGGATTTCAAGGCAATGGCACATTGCCTCAATCCGTAGAACACCACCGACAGGAGCACCAACATGAACAAGGCAGCCAAAGATGCATTGAGGTAGTTGTTGAAGATGATCTGGTGCATTTGCGCCATGGATTTGGCGGGGGCCAAAATTTGATCTTGTGCCAAAGCCGCTTGGAATTTTTCAGCATTGGCCAAGAAGCCAATTTTGGGATTGCTGTGGAAGATTTTTTCCAATCCGGCCGTCAAGGTGCAAATCAACAACCAAACCGTGGGGACCAAGGTCACCCAAGCGTATTGTTGGCGCTTCATCTTGAACAGCACCACGGTGCAAAGGGTCAGGGCGATGGCCGCCAGCATTTGATTGGAGATGCCAAACAAAGGCCACAAGGTGTTGATGCCGCCCAAGGGATCGGACACGCCTTGGTACAAGAAATAGCCCCAGGCACTCACACACAAAACGGATGCAATCAGATTGCCAGTGATGGATTGGGTGTTTTTGAGTGCGGGGATGGCGGTGCCCATCAGGTCTTGCAGCATGAAGCGGCCCACACGGGTGCCTGCATCCACAGCCGTCAAGATGAACAGCGCCTCAAACAAAATCGCAAAGTGGTACCAAAACGCCATCATGCCGGGGCCACCAATGGCAGAAGCAAAAATTTGAGCCATGCCAACCGCCAACGTGGGCGCGCCACCTGTGCGGGAAATGATGGTGGTTTCACCCACATTGCGGGCTGTTTCTTGCAGCATCTCAGGGGTGATCAGGAAACCCCACTGGCTGATGGCAGCTGCTGCTGATTCGGGGGTGGTGCCAATCAATGCCGCGGGGCTGTTCATGGCAAAGTAAATACCGGGTTCGATGATGGAAGCCGCCACCAATGCCATCACCGCCACAAACGATTCCATCAACATGCCGCCATAACCAATCAGAGGCGCGTGCATTTCGTTTTCCAACAGCTTGGGAGTGGTGCCCGAAGAAATCAAGGCATGGAATCCAGAAACGGCACCACAGGCAATGGTGATGAACAAGAAGGGGAACAAAGAGCCCGACCAAACAGGGCCTGTGCCGTCAACAAACTTGGTGATGGCAGGCATTTTCAAATCGGGTGCCACCAACAAGATGCCGATGGCCAAACCAACGATGGTGCCGATTTTCAAAAAGGTCGAGAGATAGTCGCGTGGTGCCAACAACAACCACACAGGCAATACAGATGCCACCACACCATAGGCCAACAACATCAAGGTGAGTTGTTTGCCATTGAAAGTGAACATGGGGGCCAGAGTGGGATCAGCGGCCACTTGCCCACCAAAAATGATGGCCAACATCAACAAAACAAAACCAATCAGCGAAATTTCAGTGATGTGCCCTGGTCGGAAATAGCGCGAATACAGACCCATGAAAATGGCAATGGGGATGGTGGCCGCCACTGTGAAGGTGCCCCATGGGCTTTCAGCCAAGGCTTTCACCACGATCAAAGCCAACACGGCCAGCAAAATCGTGATGATCATGAATGTGCCAAACATGGCGATCAAGCCAGGGACAGTACCCAACTCTTCCTTGACCATGTCCCCCAATGAGCGACCATTGCGGCGGACAGAAATAAACAACACCATGAAGTCTTGGACTGCGCCAGCCAAGACCACGCCCACGAGCAACCAGAGCAATCCAGGCAGGTAACCCATTTGCGCCGCCAACACAGGACCTACCAAAGGACCTGCACCAGCAATGGCGGCGAAATGGTGGCCGAACAAGACATTTTTGTTGGTGGGCACATAGTCCAAGCCATCGTTGAGTCGCACGGCAGGTGTTGGACGGTTGGCATCGAGTTGCATCACGTTGCGCGCGATGTACAAGGCGTAGTAGCGGTAAGCAATCAGGTAAATGGACACGGCCGCCGTGACGATCCACAAGGCGTTGATGCTTTCGCCTTGACCAAGCGCGACCACACCCAAAGAGATCGCGCCGAGGATGGCGATGGCCAACCAAATGAGATGTTTACCGATATTGCTCATAGATGATTCCTCGCCTCGCAGGCCACATTAAAACTTACAGAATTCTAACAACCCACAAAAGCCGGAGAAGCTCAACGGTTAACCAGTTTGCTGGGCACAGTCAATGTGATGACTGCGCCCACCACCAGCACCCCCGCCAGCATGTACATGCCGGAGTCTGTGGATTCGGTGATTTGTTTGAGCCATCCCACCACATAGGGAGCCACAAAACCCGCCAAATTGGCAATCGAGTTGATTGCCGCGATCCCAGCAGCAGCAGCGGCACCGCCCAAAAACGAGGTGGGCAAACTCCAAAACAGGGGAATAGCGGACACAATGCCCATGCAAGCCCAAATCAATGCAATGAATGCGAAGTAAACATTGCTGGCCAATAAAACCGACAAGACCAAACCGGAAGCCGCCATGAGCATGGGGATGACCACGTGCCAACGCCGCTCTTTGTGACGATCTGCACTGCGCCCAAACAGCAACATGGCAACCGCACCTGCCAACCAAGGAATGGCTGACAACAAGCCAATCGTCAAGTTGTCGGACACGCCCATGCCCTTGATGAGGGTTGGCAACCAAAAAC
>JBDKLR010000034.1:0-8221 GCA_039795515.1 Pseudomonadota bacterium
CCAATTGGGCCAAGACGAAGACCCACCCTTCACCTTCCGTGCCATGGTGGTGCGCACCTACTGGCCCGGTGCCACGGCGCAACAGGTGGCTGAGCAAGTCACTGACAAACTCGAACGCACCCTGCAAGAAGCGCCTTATGCCGACAAGATCCGCAGTTATTCCAAGCCGGGCGAGTCGCAAATCATTTTTCAAATCAAAGACTCCTCCAAAGCCGCCGACGTGGCTGACGTGTGGTACCAGGTTCGCAAAAAAATCGGCGACATGCGCTACACCCTGCCCCAAGGCGTGCAAGGGCCGTTTTTCAATGACGATTTTGGCGATGTGTATGGCGTGATTTACGCGCTCTCCTCAGACGGCTTCACCCCCGCTGAAATGAAAGACATCGCCGATCAGGTGCGTCAACAGTTGCTGCGTGTCAAAGACGTGTCCAAGGTGGAACTGTTTGGGGTGCAAGACGAAAAAATCTTCATCGAAATTCCACAAAAGCGCTTGGCCCAGTTGGGTCTGGACATGAACGCAGTGCTGGGTCAGTTGGGTCAGCAAAACGCGGTGGAAAGCGCGGGCGTGATTCAAACGCCGACCGACCTGGTGCAGGTGCGTGTAGCGGGACAGTTTGAAGCTGTTGCTCAACTCACCAACATGCCGATCCGTGGCGTGTCGGGGCAGCAAATTCGGCTGGGGGACATCGCCACGGTGCGCCGTGATTACGTCGACCCGGCCACTGTCAAAGTACGCCACCAAGGTCAGCAGGTGGTGGCTGTGGGCGTGTCCATGGTCAAGGGCGGCGACATCATTGCCTTGGGCAAATCCTTGACAACCACCATGGCGCAGGTGCAGGCCTCCTTGCCTGTGGGTGTCCAACTCAGCCAAGTCCAAGACCAGCCCAAAGCGGTCAGCACCTCTGTCAGCGAGTTTGTGAAAGTGCTGATCGAGGCGGTGGTGATTGTGTTGTTGGTGAGCTTTGTGTCATTGGGTTGGCACAAGGGCGGACGTTTTGGCTGGCACATCGACATGCGCCCTGGCTTGGTGGTGGGCATCACCATCCCGTTGGTTTTGGCCATGACATTTTTGGCCATGTATTACTTCGGCATCGGCTTGCACAAAATTTCGCTTGGATCGCTCATCATCGCGCTGGGCTTGTTGGTGGACGACGCCATCATTGCCGTGGAGATGATGGTGCGAAAGATGGAGGAGGGCTTTGACAAGGTGCGCGCCGCCACCTATGCCTACGACGTCACCGCCATGCCCATGTTGACCGGGACGCTGATCACCGCCGCGGGTTTTTTGCCGATTGGCCTGGCCAAATCCGTCACCGGCGAATACACCTTCGCGATTTTCGCGGTCACCGTGATTGCCTTGCTGCTCAGTTGGTGGGTGTCGGTGTTTTTCGTGCCGTACTTGGGTACCTTGTTTTTGAAAGTGAAAAAACACGAAGACGGGCACTTGCCAGCCGAGTTGTTTGATTCAGCTTTTTATGTGCGCTTTCGGAAAACCGTGAATTGGTGCGTTGAGCACCGTTGGTTGACCATTGGGGCCACGGTGCTGATTTTTGCCCTGGGTATTTTTGGCATGGGCAAGGTGCAGCAACAGTTTTTCCCTGACTCGAGCCGCCCCGAAATATTGATGGACATTTGGATGCCCGAGGGCACCTCCTTCCCCGCCAATGAAGCCATCAGCCAGCAAGTTGAAAAACGCTTGATGGCGATCGATGGTGTGGAGGCTGTCAGCGTGTGGGTGGGTTCTGGTGTGCCACGTTTTTACCTGCCGCTGGACCAAATCTTTCCGCAGACCAATGTGTCGCAATTCATGGTCATCCCCAAAGACCTGAAAACCCGCGAATCCCTGCGCGTGGCATTGCCCGCGCTCATGGCCAGTGAATTCCCAGAGGTGCGTGCGCGTGTCAAGTTGCTGCCCAACGGACCGCCCGTGCCCTTCCCGGTGCAGTTCCGCGTGTCGGGTCCTGATCCCTTGGTCTTGCGACAAAAGGCCGACGAGGTCAAGGCCGCCATGCGCACCAACCCCAACACACGTGGTGTGAATGACAACTGGAACGAATCGGTCAAGGTGTTGCGTTTGGAGGTCGACCAAGACAAAGCGCGTGCCCTGGGCGTGAGCAGCCAATCCATTGCACAAGCGTCGCGTGTGCTGTTGAGCGGTACCACCGTGGGCCAATACCGCGAGGGTGACAAGTTGATCGACCTGGTCTTGCGTCAGCCGCAAAGCGAACGCCAAACCATGTCCGATTTGAGCAGCGCTTACGTGCCTTCAGCCTCGGGTCGCAGCATTCCGTTGTTGCAAATTGCCAAGCCCGTGTTTGACTGGGAGCCCGGTGTGATGTGGCGCGAAAACCGCGACTACGCCATCACGGTGCAGTCCGACATCGCTGAAGGTTTGCAAGGCGCCACGGTCACCATGCAACTGTTGCCCCAACTCAAAACTTTGGAAGCCCAATGGAACAACCCCAGCTACCGCATCAGCGTGGCTGGTGCGGTGGAGGAAAGCTCCAAAGGCTCGGCCTCGATTGCCGCTGGCGTTCCTTTGATGCTGTTTGTCACTTTCACCTTGTTGATGTTGCAGTTGCAAAGTTTCAGCCGTGCCTTGCTGGTGTTTTTGACAGGGCCCTTGGGTATTGCAGGCGTGGCCATGGCCTTGCTCACCCTGGGTCGACCCTTTGGCTTCGTGGCATTGCTGGGCGTGATCGCATTGCTGGGCATGATTCAGCGCAACTCGGTGATCTTGATCGACCAAATCGAGCAAGACCGCGAGCGTGGCGTGCCCGTTTGGGACGCGATTGTCGAGTCGGCTGTGCGGCGTTTGCGCCCCATCGTGCTGACCGCGGCAGCGGCGGTGTTGGCCATGATCCCGCTGTCGCGCAGCGTGTTTTGGGGCCCCATGGCCGTGGCCATCATGGGTGGGCTGATCGTGGCCACGGTGCTGACCTTGTTGGCCCTGCCGGCCATGTACGCCGCTTGGTTCAGGGTCAAGCGCTGAGGGGCAGGACGTCTAAGGCAAACAGGTAGAATTTCGCTCTGACCGATTTTCAATGGGCGGTTTGTTCAGACAGACTGCCCTTTGCTTTTTTTGAATCCCGCGCGGGTGGCGAAATTGGTAGACGCACCAGGTTTAGGTCCTGACGCCAGCAATGGTGTGGGGGTTCGAGTCCCCCCCCGCGCACCAGTAGCAGTTGCCCTCGCAGCACAAGTGATTTATTTTGGAGAAGCCTGATGGCCGTCAATGTTGAAACCCTCGAAAAATTAGAACGCAAAATCACCCTGACTTTGCCCACCTCCGTCATTCAAAACGAGGTCAACACCCGTTTGAAAAAATTGGCACGCCAAGTCAAGGTCGATGGTTTTCGCCCCGGCAAAGTGCCCATGAACATCGTGGCCCAGCGCTATGGCTACTCGGTGCATTACGAAGTGATGAACGACAAAGTGGGTGAGGCGTTCAACCAAGCCGCCAATGAAGCCCAGTTGCGCGTGGCCGGACAGCCCCGCATCAATGAAAAAGAACAACCCTCGGAAACCGAAATGGCCTTTGACGCCATCTTCGAGGTGTACCCCGAAGTCACCATCAAAGACCTGAGCGCGGTTGAAGTCGAGCGTGTCACCACCGAAGTGACCGACGCCGCCATCGACAAAACCGTGGACATTCTGCGCAAGCAACGCCGCAGTTTTGCACAGCGCGCCATGGATGTGGCCGCCGCCAACGGCGACCGTGTCACCGTGGACTTTCTGGGCAAGATCGACGGCGAGCCTTTTGACGGCGGTCGTGCCGAAGACTTCCAATTCATCATTGGCGAAGGTCAAATGCTCAAAGAATTCGAAGACGCTGCATTGGGCATGAAGTCGGGCGAAAGCAAAACCTTCCCCCTCACATTCCCCGCCGACTACCAAGGTCGTGAAGTGGCTGGCAAAACAGCCGACTTCATGGTCACCCTGAAAAAACTCGAAGCCGCGCACCTGCCCGAGTTGACAGATGAGCTCGCCAAGTCTTTGGGCGTGGCCGGTGGTTCGGTCGAGGCCTTGCGTGCCGACATTCGCGCCAACTTGGAGCGTGAAGTCAAGTTCCGCTTGTTGGGGCGCAACAAACAAGCCGCCTTGGACGCCTTGGTGGCCCAAGCAGAACTGGATTTGCCCAAGTCCATCGTGCAATCCGAACTCGATCGCATGACCGAAGGGGCCCGCGAAGAGCTCAAACAACGTGGCATCAAAGACGCTGACAAAGCCCCCATCCCCGAAGACGTGTTCCGCCCACAGGCTGAACGCCGCGTGCGCATGGGTTTGGTGGTGTCCGAGGTGGTTCGCATGCACAAGCTGCAAGCCACCCCCGACCAAATCAAGGCCCATGTGGAAGAACTGGCAGCCAGCTACGAGAAGCCCTCGGAAGTCGCCCGTTGGTACTACAGTGACAACCGCCGCATGGCTGAAGTCGAAGCCATTGTGATTGAGAACAATGTCACCAACTATGTCTTGTCCTTGGTCAAGGTCAAGGACAAAAACATCAGCTTTGATGAATTGATGGGTCAGGGCTGATCCCTACCCCCACTGGAGAAAACGCATGAGTGCAATGGACATACAAGGTTTGGGCATGGTCCCGGTCGTCATCGAAACAAGCGGTCGGGGCGAACGTGCTTATGACATCTACTCCAGGCTGTTGCGCGAACGCGTTATTTTTCTGGTTGGCCCGGTCAACGACCACACCGCCAATTTGGTGGTCGCCCAGTTGCTGTTTTTGGAAAGCGAAAACCCCGACAAGGACATTTCGCTCTACATCAACTCGCCCGGTGGGTCGGTCAGCGCCGGCATGGCCATTTACGACACCATGAACTTCATCAAGCCGCAGGTGTCCACCCTGTGCACCGGCATGGCCGCCAGCATGGGCGCGTTTTTGCTCGCTGCTGGCGCCAAAGGCAAGCGGTTTTCGCTGCCCAACTCCAAGGTCATGATCCACCAACCTTTGGGCGGCACCCAGGGCCAGGCCACTGAAATTGAAATCGCCGCGCGCGAAATCCTCAAAACCCGCGAACGTCTGAACCAGATGCTGGCCGAAAACACCGGTCAACCCCTGTCACGCATCGAGGTCGACACTGAGCGGGACTATTATTTGACCGCGGAAGAGGCCAAAGCCTATGGGTTGGTTGACGATGTAATATCCAAGCGTCCTTGATCCGAATCCAAAGGTAAACACGGAATGGCCGACAAAAAAGCAAGCTCCAACGAAAAAACACTTTATTGCTCTTTTTGCGGCAAAAGTCAGCATGAAGTTAAAAAACTGATTGCTGGCCCCTCGGTCTTTATTTGTGATGAATGCATTGATTTGTGCAATGACATCATTCGCGACGAATTGCCAGCCACCACCTTGCGTGAAGGGCGTGGCGATTTGCCGACCCCTTTGGAAATCAAGACCAACCTCGACAACTATGTGATCGGTCAGGAACCCGCCAAGCGCGCCTTGGCTGTGGCGGTTTACAACCACTACAAGCGTTTGCAGCACAAGCAAGACGCTAAAAAAGACGATGTGGAGCTGTCCAAAAGCAATATTTTGCTGATTGGCCCCACCGGATCTGGCAAAACCTTGCTCGCCCAAACCCTGGCCCGCATGCTGGACGTGCCCTTTGTCATGTCCGACGCCACCACCCTCACCGAAGCGGGCTATGTAGGCGAAGACGTTGAAAACATCATCCAAAAGCTGTTACAAAACTGCAATTACGACGTCGAACGTGCCCAGCGTGGCATTGTTTACATCGATGAAATCGACAAGATTTCTCGTAAGAGTGACAACCCATCGATCACCCGCGATGTGTCGGGCGAGGGCGTGCAGCAGGCCTTGCTCAAGCTGATCGAGGGCACCATGGCCAGCGTTCCACCCCAAGGCGGACGCAAGCACCCCAATCAAGATTTCTTGCAAGTGGACACCACCAACATCTTGTTCATTTGCGGCGGCGCCTTTGCTGGCTTGGAAAAAGTCATCGAAAACCGCACAGAACGCTCGGGCATTGGCTTCGGTGCCGTGGTCAAAACTAAAGAAGAGCGCAGTTTGACCGAAATGTTTGGACAAGTTGAACCAGAAGACTTGATCAAATTTGGATTGATCCCCGAATTGGTGGGCCGCTTGCCTGTGGTGGCCACCCTGAGCGAACTCACCGAGGACGCTTTGATTCAAATTCTCACTGAGCCCAAAAACGCGCTCATCAAGCAATTTTCAAAGTTGTTTGCCATGGAAGGCGTGGAACTCGAGATTCGCCCCACAGCGCTCAAAGCCATTGCAAAAAAGGCCTTGGACCGCAAAACAGGTGCTCGCGGGTTGCGCTCCATCCTTGAACAATCTTTGATTGACACCATGTTTGATTTGCCCAACAGCACCAATGTTGAAAAGGTGGTGGTTGAAGAGTCCACGGTGGACGAAAACAAACCGCCTTTGTTGGTGTATCGCGAGGCCGCTAAAAAGGCCTGAAGTTCATCCCCAAGGGTGGCATTCGCTGCCCTTTTTTTGAGATTGGAAGTTTGACCATGTCAGGACAAACACCTTTGCCAGCACAGCCCATCGATCTGCCCTTGTTGCCTTTGCGCGATGTGGTGGTGTTCCCGCACATGGTCATCCCCTTGTTCGTGGGTCGCCCCAAGAGCATCAAGGCGCTGGAAACCGCCATGAGCGCAGACCGCAGCATCATGCTGGTCGCCCAAAAAGCCGCGGCCAAAGACGAACCCCTGGTCACCGACATGTTCGAGGTCGGTTGTGTCTCCACCATTTTGCAAATGCTCAAGCTGCCCGATGGCACCGTCAAGGTGTTGGTGGAAGGTCAGCAGCGTGCCACGGTCAACCGCATTGAAGACGGTCCTTTGCATTTCACTTGCAACCTGACCCCTGTGCAACTGCCTGACGCCGAGCAGGACACCGAGGTGGAGGCTTTGCGTCGCGCGGTCATGCAGCAGTTTGACCAGTACGTGAAGCTGAACAAAAAAATCCCGCCCGAAATCCTCACCTCGATTGCCAGCATCGATGACCCCGGTCGTTTGGCCGACACCATCGCAGCGCACTTGCCTCTCAAACTCGAAAACAAACAAGCGGTGCTTGATTTGCCCTTGGTCAAAGAGCGGCTCGAAAACCTGTTCACCCAACTCGAACGTGAAGTCGACATCCTGAATGTGGACAAGCGCATTCGCGGCCGTGTCAAACGCCAGATGGAAAAAAACCAGCGCGATTTCTATTTGAACGAGCAGGTCAAGGCCATTCAAAAAGAGCTCGGTGAAGGCGAAGAGGGCGCTGACATTGAAGAGATCGAGAAGAAGATCAAAGCCGCGCGCATGTCCACCGAGGCGCGCAAAAAAGTTGAAGCAGAGTTGAAAAAACTCAAGCTGATGTCGCCCATGTCGGCCGAAGCCACCGTGGTGCGTAACTACATCGATGTCATGGTCAATTTGCCTTGGAGCAAAAAAACCAAAATCAAGCACGACCTGGCCCTGGCTGAAGAGGTCCTGAACCAGGATCACTACGGCTTGGAAAAGGTCAAAGACCGCATCCTGGAATATTTGGCGGTTCAACAACGTGTCGACAAAGTCAAAGCACCCATCCTGTGTTTGGTGGGCCCCCCTGGCGTGGGTAAAACCTCTTTGGGTCAGTCCATTGCCAAAGCCACGGGTCGCAAATACGTGCGCATGGCCTTGGGCGGCATGCGTGACGAGGCAGAAATCCGTGGGCACCGCCGCACCTACATCGGCGCCTTGCCTGGCAAGGTGCTGCAAAACCTGACCAAGGTCAACACACGCAATCCTCTGTTCTTGCTGGACGAAATCGACAAGTTGGGCGCAGATTTCCGTGGCGATCCCTCCAGCGCTTTGCTCGAGGTGTTGGATCCCGAACAAAACAACACCTTCAACGACCATTACGTGGAAGTGGATTTCGACTTGAGCGACGTCATGTTTGTGGCCACCTCCAATTCGATGAACATTCCACCCGCCTTGCTCGATCGCATGGAAGTGATTCGTTTGTCGGGCTACACCGAAGACGAAAAAATCAACATCGCTTTGCGATACCTCATTCCCAAACAGTTGAAAAACAACGGCATCAAAGAAGAGGAATTGCTGATTGAGGAATCCGCGGTGCGCGACATCGTGCGCTACTACACCCGTGAAGCAGGTGTGCGTTCACTCGAGCGCGAGATTTCCAAGATTTGCCGCAAAGTGGTCAAAGCTTTATTGCTCAAGTCCATCACACCTT
>JBDKLR010000035.1:0-59738 GCA_039795515.1 Pseudomonadota bacterium
TCCCAATTTTTCATGAAGATGCCGACCACCTCGTGACCTTGCTGCTTGAGCAACAGCGCGGTGACGGCCGAGTCCACACCGCCACTCAGGCCCACCACGATTCGCTGCTTGTTGCTCATGCCCCGATTATCGGGGCGCTTCCCTCAGTTGGCGAAAGCCGCGATGCCGGTGATGGCGCGGCCCAAGATCAGCGCATGGATGTCGTGGGTGCCCTCGTAGGTGTTGACCACCTCGAGGTTGACCAAATGGCGGGCCACGCCAAACTCGTCGCTGATGCCGTTGCCGCCCATCATGTCGCGCGCCATGCGGGCGATGTCCAGCGCTTTGCCACAGGAATTGCGCTTCAAGATGGAGGTGATTTCCACACTGGCCGTGCCTTCGTCTTTCATGCGGCCCAGTCGCAAGCAGCCTTGCAGGCCAAGCGCAATATCGGTTTGCATGTCGGCGAGTTTTTTCTGAATGAGTTGGTTGGCGGCCAAGGGACGGCCAAACTGCTGGCGGTCCAAGGTGTATTGGCGGGCGCGGTGAAAACAGTCTTCGGCCGCACCCAACGCGCCCCAGGCGATGCCATAGCGGGCGCTGTTCAAACAGGTGAACGGGCCTTTCAAGCCCTGCACCTCGGGGAAGGCGTTTTCCTCCGGCACGAACACACCGTCCATCACGATTTCACCGGTGATCGAGGCGCGCAAGCCCACTTTGCTGTGGATCGCAGGGGCACTCAAACCGGCCATGCCCTTGTCCAAAATAAAGCCGCGGATCGGGCCGACCGCGCCCGACTCGCTCACCTCTTTGGCCCAAACCACAAACACATCGGCGATTGGCGAATTGGAAATCCACATCTTGTTGCCACTGAGTTGGTAGCCGCCAGGGACCTTGTGGGCGCGGCTGGCCATGCTGGCCGGGTCAGACCCGTGATCGGGCTCGGTCAGGCCAAAGCAGCCGATCCACTCGCCGGTGGCGAGCCGGGGCAGGTATTTTTGGCGCTGGGCTTCAGTGCCAAATTCAAAAATAGGTGTCATCACCAGGGACGATTGCACGCTCATCATGGAGCGGTAACCGGAGTCGACGCGCTCGACTTCGCGGGCGATCAATCCATAGGCGACATAACTCAAACCGGGGCCACCGTAGCTCGTCGGGATGGTGGGGCCGATCAGACCGAGTTGACCCATTTCACGAAAAATGGCGACGTCGGTTTTTTCGTGGCGAAACGCTTCGGTGACGCGCGGCAGCAGCTTGTCTTGGCAATACGCCGCAGCCGCGTCGCGGATCATGCGCTCGTCTTCGCTCAGTTGTTGGTCGAGTAGAAACGGGTCGTCCCAGTGGAATGCGGTCTTGGCCATGGATGCTCCGGTCAGCAGGTCTGTTCGTGTGAGTCGGCCATGTTAATCGGCTTGGATGAGGGCCTGGGTGACGGGGGTTTGGATGTGGGTTTTCAAGCCTGTCCGCTCGAATCTGCATGCGCAAAACTGGAAAACTTGAGCGCTGGCAAATGTAAAGACCGTAAAGATTTGTAAAAAGCGTAAAGAGGCCTCAAGTTTTTCAAAGTTCGGTTTGAAGGGCGTTTTTTCTGCAATGCTTGGCGCTTGTCTTGGCTTTCAACCCTCTACCGCCCATGATCAACAACACCCATTTATCGGCGCTCTACGCCAACAAAGCCGCCAACAAATGGGCAGACGTGGCCGCCACGTCGAGCGAGCGCATCAGCACCACCTTGCGCATCAACCGCAGCTCGGACGACCCTGCCGGCTTGATGGTGGCGACCACACTCAGCGCCGAGTTGAGCTCCTACACCCGCGCCATCGACAACATCCACAGCGGCATCGCGGCGGTGCAAATGGTCGATGCCTCGCTCACCAGCATCACCAGTTATTTGACCGAAATGCGCACCCTGGCGGTGTCGGCGGCCAGCGCCAACAGCGCCACGGCATTGGCGGCTTACCAAACCAGTTTTTCCAGTTACCGCAGCGACATTGACAACGTGGCGACCTACACCACCTTGAACGGGTCGTCCTTGATGGACGGGTCGACCACCTCGCTGGCCATCCAAGCAGGCATCGCCGCGGGCGACAGCCGCACCTTGAGTTTTTCATCGGCGACGACCGCGAGCTTGGGTCTGACTTCTTTGGATGTGTCGACCGACGCCAGCACCGCCATCACCACCATCGACACGGCTTTGGAAACAATCGCCAGCTACCAATCCAAGATGGGTGCTTATGAAACCCTGATGGACCACCGCGAAACACTGGCCAACAACATGGTGCTGGCCAAAACAACGGCCTATGGCCACATCATGGATGCGGACATCGCCGCGGAAACCACCGCCTTGGCCGCGGCGCAAATCGGTCAAGAAGCGGCCACCGCGGTCATGGTGCAGGCCAACACCATCAGCAAAGAAATCGTCGCCTACTTGTTACAAGGCATGACCAACTGAGCTGCCGTCAAATGACCCGGATGATGCGCCAGCCGCGGTCCATTTTGCGAAACACAAATTTACGCTCGAGCTTGCGGGTTTTGACCAGGTAATAACTCAAAACGCGGATGCTTTGGGCTTTGCGCTCGTCATCAAAGAACAGGCTCTCGCCGACCTCCATCGCCGCCAGGGTGACGAGGTGGTCTTGTTGTTTGATGTTCTCCAGCTTGATGCGCTCGACGAGCATGGGCAAATCCTTTGGTAGCCTTTGGGATTCGGCACCAAAAAGACAAACTTGAGCAACAAACTTTCAAATCAACATCAAAAAACCCGTGGTCTCAAGGGTCCGACCGCCTGCCCGATGGCAGCGATGTGCTCGGGCGTGGTGCCGCAGCAGCCGCCCACGATGTTGACCAGGCCTTCGGCGGCAAATTCGTGCAGCAAACGACTGGTGACCTCGGGCGTTTCGTCAAAACCAGTCTCGCTCATGGGGTTGGGCAGGCCGGCATTGGGGTAGCAGCTGATGAAGGTGTCGCCCGCCACCTTGGCCAATTCTTGGATGTATGGGCGCATCAGCGCCGCGCCCAAGGCGCAGTTCAGGCCGATCGCCAAGGGTTTGGCATGGCGCACGCTGTGCCAAAACGCGGTCACGGTTTGGCCGCTCAAGATGCGGCCTGAAGCGTCGGTCACGGTGCCGCTGATGATCAGGGGCAGGCGCTCGCCGCTGGCCTCGAAATACTCGTCAATGGCGAACAAAGCCGCCTTGGCGTTCAAGGTGTCGAAAATGGTTTCCAGCAGCAGCACGTCCACACCGCCTTCCACCAAGGCCTGCACCTGCTCGAAATAGGCCTGACGCAATTCCTCGAAATTCACATTGCGCGCACCCGGGTCGTTCACATCCGGGCTGATGCTGGCGGTTTTCGGGGTCGGGCCCAAGGCGCCCAAGGCGAAGCGGGGCTTGTCGGGGGTGCTGAATTTGTCGCAGGCCGCGCGCGCCAGCTGGGCCGAGGCGCGGTTCATCTCGATGGCGAGGTCGGCCATGTCGTAATCGGCTTGGGCGATGGTGGTCGCGCCAAAGGTGTTGGTCTCCACCATGTCGGCGCCGGCAGCCAAATAACCCTCGTGGATGTCGCGGATCACGTCCGGGCGGGTCAGGCTGAGCAGCTCGTTGTTGCCTTTCACGTCCTTGGGAAAGTCCTTGAAACGTTCGCCACGGTATTGGGCTTCACTGAGTTTGAAGCGCTGGATCATGGTGCCCATCGCTCCGTCGAGGATGACGATGCGTTGCTTCAAAATGCCAGGCAAGGCCTGGCCGCGGGTGTATGGGGGGGGGTTTGACATGGTCACCAAGGAGACGCTGGAGGGTGGGGAATCATAAGGTTTCGGTCAGCATCGGTGTTTTAGAATGCCACATACTTTTGTGAAGGGTCTTTCATGTCTAGCAACCATCATTCTGACGAATCCACCGACGTGGTCGAGTCCATTGTTCCCCTCATGCCCATCGTGTTGCCCGTGGGCGGCGCGGTTCTGATTTTTTTGCTGGCTTTCATCGCCGTTTTCATGGCCTGATTGCCGCCCTGTTCCAAGCCCCCACAGCGCCCGTCCCGTGGCGCTTTTTTTATTGGCTTGAGCTGAAGCACTTGGCACAGGTGCTTGAGCTGAATCAATAAAGCTGAGGAGACAAGCATGACTTCAACCGCCCCCACAGGCGCGGGGCTGACCGCCCCATCATTTGTGAAAAACAAAAAACTGATCGCTTGGGTCGCCGACATGGTGGCCTTGTGCAAACCCGCTGCGGTGCACTGGTGCGATGGCAGCCAAGCCGAGTACCAACAACTGTGCCAACGCCTGGTCGACGCGGGCACCTTCACCAAACTCAACCCCGCCAAACGCCCCAACTCGTTCTTGGCCTGCTCTGACCCATCGGATGTGGCCCGCGTGGAAGACCGCACCTATATTTGCTCGGCACAAAAAGAGCAGGCCGGTCCGACCAACAACTGGATGGACCCGGCCGAAATGCGTCAAACCCTGCAACCCCTGTTTGACGGTTGCATGGCCGGACGCACCATGTACGTGGTGCCGTTTTCCATGGGCCCCTTGGGCAGCCCGATCGCCCACATCGGCATCGAGCTCTCCGACAGCGCCTATGTGGCGGTCAACATGAAGATCATGACCCGCATGGGCCAAGCCGTGTATGACGTGCTGGGCGAGAGCGGTGAGTTCGTGCCTTGTGTGCACACCGTGGGTGCGCCTTTGAAAGCCGGCGAGACAGATGTGCGCTGGCCTTGCAACAAAACCAAGTACATCGTGCACTACCCCGAAACCCGTGAAATTTGGTCTTACGGTTCGGGTTACGGTGGCAACGCCTTGCTCGGCAAAAAGTGTTTTGCCCTGCGCATCGCCTCCAACATGGGCCGCGACCAGGGCTGGTTGGCCGAGCACATGCTGATCTTGGGTGTGACCAACCCCGAAGGCCAGAAATACCACGTGGCGGCGGCTTTCCCCAGCGCCTGTGGCAAAACCAATTTCGCCATGCTGATTCCCCCAGCGGGCATGCCCGGCTGGAAGGTCACCACCATCGGTGACGACATCGCTTGGATCAAACCCGGTGCCGACGGCAAGCTGCGCGCCATCAACCCCGAGGCCGGCTACTTTGGCGTCGCCCCGGGCACCAACACCTTGACCAACCCCAATTGCATGGCCAGTTTGGACAAAGACGTGATCTTCACCAATGTGGCGCTGACCGACGACGGCGATGTTTGGTGGGAAGGCATGAGCGACGCGCCCGCCCACTGCATCGATTGGCAAGGCCAAGACTGGACGCCCGCCATCGCCAAAGAAACCGGCGCCAAAGCCGCCCACCCCAATGCCCGCTTCACCGTGGCCGCGACCAACAACCCTGCGCTGGACAGCGCCTGGGACGACCCCGCTGGCGTGGTGATTGACGCGTTCATCTTCGGTGGTCGCCGCTCGACCACGGTGCCCCTGGTCACCGAGGCCCGCAACTGGGTGGAAGGCGTTTACATGGCCGCCACCATGGGCTCGGAAACCACCGCCGCGGCCGCTGGCCAGCAGGGTGTGGTGCGCCGTGACCCGTTTGCCATGTTGCCTTTCGCGGGCTACAACATGAGCGACTATTTCCAACATTGGCTCCAGCTGGGTCACAAGCTGCAGGCCAGCGGTGCCAAGTTGCCCGCGATTTACTGCGTCAACTGGTTCCGCAAAGGGGACGACGGCAAATTTGTCTGGCCCGGTTATGGCGAGAACATGCGCGTGCTCAAGTGGATGATCGACCGCATCGAGGGCAAGGCCGCCGGCAGCGACAACGTGTTTGGCATCAGCCCCAGCTACGCTGAACTGAACTGGAACGGTCTGAGCTTCAGCGCCGAACAATTCCACACCGTCACCCACATCGACAAAGCCGCTTGGCAAACCGAACTGGGCTTGCACGACGAGTTGTTCCAACAACTCGCGCACCACCTGCCTGCTGAGTTGCCCGCCACCAAGGCTGCCATTGCTGAACGCCTCGGCGTTTGATGACAGCAGGCCAGCGCATGACACACCCCGCCGTGCAATGGCCTGCCCAACAACTCGAAACCCATTACGCCGATGGGCGTGCGCTGCGCTGCTTTGTCGAGCGGCCGCGCAGCCTGCATGCGCTGCTGGAAAACGCGCTCACGTGCAACCCCCAAGGCACAGCCTTGGTCTGCGACGACACGCGTCTGAGCTATGCCGCGCTGGACACCCAAGTGGGCCGATTGGCCGCAGGCTGGCAAGGCTTGGGGGTGCAGGCGGGTGACCGCATCGCCTTGCTGTTGTCCAACCGGATCGAGTTTGTGCTGTGTCTGCTGGCCGCCACCCGTTTGGGCGCGATCACGGTGCCTTTGAGCATCCGCGAGCAAACACCGGGCTTGCATTACATGCTGGACCACTGCGGTGCGGTGATGCTGGTGCATGACGCCGATTTGCACGGTGTGCTGTCCGCTGCTGACAGCCTGCCCGCGCTGCGCTGGCGCGTGAGTTTTGACGGTTGTGCAGACGCCCTGGACTTTGAGAGCCTCTTGGCCGAGCAACCACTGCAGCAAGCCGCGCCGGTGCAAGAAGAAGACACGGCGGTGATTTTGTACACCTCCGGCACCACGGGTCGACCCAAAGGCGCCATGCTCAGCCATTTGGGCATCGTGCACTCGTGCATGCATTTCCAACATGGCATGGGCTTGGGGCCGAACGATTGCAGCATCGCCGCCGTGCCCCTGAGCCATGTCACCGGCTTGGTGGCGCTGATCACCACCATGCTGCATGTCGCGGGCAAATTGGTCATCTTGCCGGTGTTCAAAGCGCCGCTGTTTTTGCAACTCGCCGTACGCGAGCAAATGACCCACAGCCTGATGGTCCCCGCCATGTACAAGCTGTGCCTGATGCAGCCTGGTTTTGCCGACATGCCATTGGCGTCTTGGCGCATCGGTGCTTATGGCGGCGCGCCCATGCCGGTGGCCAGCATCGACGAATTGGCGGCCACGCTGCCGCAGTTGGTGCTGATGAATTGCTATGGCGCGACCGAAACCACGTCGCCCGCGACCATGATGCCGCCGGGTGAAACCGCCGCGCACAACGACACCGTTGGCGTGCCCGTGGTGTGTGCCGAGATGCAAGTGATGGACGACGATGGACAGGCCTTGCCCGCTGGCGAGATGGGCGAGATTTGGATCAAAGGTCCGATGGTGGTGTCGGGCTATTGGGCCAACCCCGAGGCCACCGCCAAAGAATTTGTCCAGGGCTTCTGGAAATCGGGCGACATGGGCAGCATCGATGCACAAGGCTATGTGCGCATCTTGGACCGCAAAAAAGACATGCTCAACCGAGGTGGCTACAAGATTTACTGCATCGAGGTGGAAAACACCTTGTACCAACACCCCGCGGTGGCCGAGTGCGCCATCGTTGGCAAACCATGTCCGGTGTTGGGTGAACGGGTGCATGCCTTCATCAGCCTGCGCGACAGCGTCACGCCCGAGGAACTCACCGGGTTTTGCGCGACGCGTTTGTCGCGCGAAAAAGTGCCCGAGACCTTCACCCTGAGCACCACCCCATTGCCACGCAACGCGAACGGCAAACTCATGAAGCGCGAGATGCGCGAGGACTTGCTGCGCAGTCTGGCAACTTAAGCCTTGGGTGTGGTCAGCGCTTGCGCCAGCGCCAAGTACTCGGCCACCGGCACCTCTTCGGCGCGGCGCTGCACATCGAATTCACCTGAAAAGCCGCGCGCCTCCAACCACTTGCCCAAGGTGTGACGCAACAGTTTGCGGCGCTGGCTGAACGCCACTTGCACCAACTCGCTGAGCAAGCGCGCATCCAACACCGCGGGTGCGGCCCAAGGCGTCATGCGCACCACCGCACTGTCCACACGGGGCGGTGGATCGAAGGCCAGCGGCCCGACCAAGAGCACCATGTCCATCTCGTAACGCCATTGAAGCATCACACTCAAGCGACCGTAATGGGCGGTGCTGGGCTGCGCCACCATGCGCTCCACCACTTCTTTTTGCAACATGAAGTGCTGGTCTTTCACCACCGCCACGTGCCCGAGCAGGTGAAACAAAATCGGCGTCGAGATGTTGTAGGGCAGGTTGCCGACCACCCGCAGTGCCTGGGTGTTCAAGTCCCGAGCCAGCGCTGTGAAATCGACTTTCAAGACATCCGATTCGGTCACTTGCAATTGCGGGTGCTGGCGCAAACGCTTGGCCAAATCGCGGTCGAGCTCGATGACCTGCAAGCGCCCCAAGCGCTCCACCAATGGCTGGGTCATGGCGGCCAAGCCCGGGCCAATTTCCACCATCACGTCGGCTTTGTCGGGTGCGATGGCTTGCACGATCTGATCGATCACGCCGCTGTCGGTCAAGAAATGTTGCCCGAATCGCTTGCGGGCTTGGTGCTGCGCCATCAGACGGCGCGCTGTTTATTGCGGCGTGTCACGGTATTCCACGAAAGCGCGGCCACGCACTTCGCGCTCCCAGGTTTTGTAGGCCTCGTCAAACTTGCGCTCGCGCAACACATTGCGGGCCAGGTCTTGTTGCTCGCGCACACTCAAAGGCGCTTCGCGACGCTCCAACACCTGGATCAGGTGCACACCAAAACGCGACACCAGCGGATCGCCCAACTGGCCTGGCGCGAGCTTGGCCATGGCCGCCTCGAACTCGGGCACCATCATGCCCGGGTTGGCCCAACCCAGGTCGCCACCTTGGGCCGCGCTGCCGTCTTGCGAGTTGGTCCGTGCCAGGTCTTCAAATGTAGCCAAGCCGGTTTCGATTTGCTTTTTGTAACGGGTGAGTTCGGCGCGCGCCGCGTCCTGGCTCAACTTGCCGCCTGGGCGCAACAAGATGTGTCGCGCGCGGGTTTGGGTGATGGTGGTGGGCATGGCGTTGGGGTTGCGCCGCTCCAGCAGTTTGAGCACATGAAAGCCCGCGCCCGAACGCAAGGGGCCGGTGACGCCACCAGGCACCAGGCTCTTGACCGCATCCGCAAACAAACTGGGGTATCGGTCCGGGCTGCGCAAACCCAATTGACCCCCATTGCTGCGGTCTGGGGCTTGTGAATACTGCACCGCCAATTGGGCAAAGTCGGCCCCGCCTTGGGCTTGCTTCAACAGTTCTTCGGCTTTGGAAAAAGCCTTGGCCACCTCGTCGTTGCTGGCTTTCTCAGGCACCGCGATCAGGATGTGGGCGATGTGGATGTCGGGGTTGCTGCCCGCATTGGCCTGGCTGCTTTCGCGCAAGAACGCCTCCACCTCGAAATCTTGCACCCGGATGCGTCCGGTCACCTCGCGCTCGCGCACACGTTGCAACAGCATCTGACGGCGAATTTGGTTGCGGTACTGCTCCCAGGAGATGCCTTGTTGTTGCAAGCGCTGTTTCATCTCCTCGGTGCTGATTTGGTTGCGCTGGGCGGTGCCGGCCACGGCTTGATCCAGTTCCTCGATGCTCACTTGCATGCCTGTTTGACGCGCAACCCCGAGTTGGGCGGTTTCATCGATCAAGGTTTCCAAGGCTTCCAGCAACAAGGCGTTGCGGTTGAGTTTGGCGGCCGAGGGGTCGGCCAGCATCGCCAATCGATTGACTTCCAAATTGGTGATCGGCTCGTTGTCGACCACCGCAACGATGTAGTCCAAGGACTTGGGCGCATCAGGTGTGCTCAACAATTGGGGGTTGGGCGCGGTTTCCCCGCTCGGGGCGGGCATGCTCAAGCCACTGGCGGACTTGGGCTTGACCGGCTTGAGGGCTTGACCCGAGGCCGTCACGGCGCAGGCGAACAACAAACCGGCGGTCACGGACTTGATTAAAAAAGGCTTGCGGTGGTCAGTCATATTGGCCAAATCGGCTGGGGGCGAGTTTGAAAGGTTCTCGCAAATTTTGGTAGCGAGAGATGTTGTCTCTGACCGAGGCAATGTTGCCCACGCCCAGTTTGGAAAAATCGTTGAGCTCCAATTGGAACATCAAGCGGGTGGTCGCGCTGTTGAGCGACACCTGGCTGCGCGTCATGGCAAAACGGCCGACCCAACAACCGGCGTCGTATTCCAAGCCCAGCAAGGTGTCGACCAAGCGCTTTTCTTGCAAGTTGTAATTGAAACGGCCCAGGCTGTACCAGCGCTGATCGCCCAAGCCGCGGCCTTGCTGCAGATCGACGCCCTTGTCGCCCCACAGGTCGTTGATCGGCCACTGCCAAGACATGTCCGCAGTCTCTGACGAGGCGCGCTGATGGCGGTAGGCGGCGCTCAGCACACGGTACCCACTGGGGTTGTAGCGCGCGGCCAGCGACTCGCGCTCGGAGCGGGCAAATTCAGGGTTGTATTGCACGATGCTGTCGACCGAGAAACGTGGCGTGAAATTGAAGCTGGCACCGGCCAAGATGTCGCTGTAGGTCGCGGTCAAAGGGACATCGGTGGGCGTCAACAACACCCGCTGATCACTCAAGCGAAAGCGCTGCGCCAGTCCAAACCGAGCCCCTTCGGCCCCTGTGTCTGGGTTGAGCAGTCGCGAGGTGGCGCCCACCGTGAACGTGTGGGTGTCTGAAATTCGGTCATTGCCCGAAAAAGCGTTTTCGGTGAACACCGTGGCGAAGTTGAAGTCATTGAAGCCGGTGTCGTAATTGGGCAAGTCGTTTTGGGTGCGGTAAGGGGTGTTCACGTAAAAAGCGCGCGGCTCGAGGGTCTGAGTCCAGTTCAAGCCCAGCAGGCTGGTGCGCCGCTCGAACACCGCACCCGTGTCCAGGCTGAAGGTGGGCACGCCCACTTGCCCTGTGTCACTGGGCGTGCTGTTGCCGTAGATGCCCCGGTAAGAACTGTCGTATTGGTATTGACGCGCTTGCAACAACAGCTTGGGCGTGACGTAGCCATAGGGCACCAGCGTCGGTCGACTCAGCTGGGTTTGCAGCACCACCCGGTTGGCGTTGGGCTGGTTGCAATAGGCGTTGCCGCTGTTGGCGCCGCAAAAAAAGCTGCGGTCCACGCTGAAGCGCGTCAACTCGCCACCGACGTTCCAATCGAAACCGCCGGGCAAATTGCTGCGCAAATAATTGGCGTTGATTTGAGGCAAGCGGTCAAAGGGCGCGGCAATCGATGTGCTGGCATCGGCGTCTTGCAAGGTTTGCCACCTTTGCACACTGACCGTGCTGCTGAAAGTACCGCTGGCCCAGCCCAAGCTGGCGCTGTTGGACAAAATGCGTTGCGCCAACGGGTCGCCAGAGCTGCTGGCGAAGTCCCGCCAATAGTTGGCGTCGCTCACCCGGTTCAAGTTGAAGACCAAAGAAATGGGCTGGCTGGCATTGCCCCAACCCGTGTGTTGGTGGCTGTAGCCCCAGCGTGATTGGTTGCGCAACTCGTCCACTGGCATCAATTCCAAACGCGCCGTACCGACAAAAGGCGGTTGCGGCACGTTGCGCTCCATGTAGCGGAATTCATTGCTCAGTTTCAAACCTCGGCGGGTCATGGGCGTGGCGGTGATGGTCAGGTCCCGGTTGGGTGCGAGATTGACGTAGTAGGGCACGCTCATTTCCACACCACCCAAACTGTCCAAACCAAAGGTGGGCGGTAAAAAACCCGATTTGCGTTCATCACTCAGTGGGAAGCTGAACGAAGGCACGGGCAAGATGGGCACGCTTTTGAAAATCAAGGCCGCATCGCTGGCCACGCCCTCGTTGCGGTCCATGTCAAAGGTGATTTGCTCGGCCTGCATGAACCAGTCGGGCATCCATGAAGGCCCTGGTTTGCGGGTGCAGGTGGTGTAAGTGGCTTTTTTGGCGCTGGCGTGCTTGTCGTCCACGAAGTCCATGCGCTCGGCCTCTCCGTGGCCTTGGGTGCGCAAGAACTGGTAGCGCGGTTTCAAGATGAAGCCTTGCATCGCGTCCACCTGCAAGTCCAACAACGCACCCTCGTAGCGATTGCCTGCCCGGTTCAGATAGACCTGGCCACTGGCCTTGGCCTGGTCTTGCTGTTGCCGGTACTCGATGCTGTCGGCGCGAATCAAGGTGTCGCCTCGGCGCAATTGCACACGGCCTTGCAACAGGGTTTCCACATCGGGGCGGCCAGAGATGTGGTCGCTGTCCACATAAGTGGGTTGCCCTTGCCGATCGGCGCTGCTGGGTCTTTCAGGCAGTGCTGCGCTCGGTTGCAATTTCAAGGCTGGCCCCGGCCCCTGGGGCGCTGGTTGTGCGTTGCTGGGCGGTTTGAGCAAACTGTCCAAGGCTTCGCTGGACCGCAGCTGGGCGGTCTGCGCCCAGGCCTGTGAAGCGCTGAGCCAAATACCGATCAAGGGCAGCAAGCCGGCAAGCATCGATGGGTGAAATGGCAGTCGCATGAAAGGGCTGGGCGGCTCGCAAGAGCGCTGTTTGTAGAATTTGGATTATCCATGAGCACCTCCACCCCTGACACCACCGCCGTGCCAACGCCCCAAGACGCGGTGGCCGCCTTGGGCTGGCTTGACCCCGAACGCGGTTTGCGTTTTGCCAATTGGCTCTTGGCGATCGCCCCCGATCACCAATTGCAAGCGCACACGGTGCGCGTGGCCTCTGCCGATGCCAGCTTCAGGCGTTATTTCCTGGTCAATGGTTGGGAGGAAGGTGTCAGCCACATCCTGATGGATGCTCCTCCCGACAAAGAAAACAGCGCGCCTTTCGTGGCCATCGCGCAGTTGATGCAACAAGCCGGCTTGTTGGTTCCCCGCGTGTTGGCTTGGGACCAGACGCAGGGTTTCATGCTGTTGGACGATTTGGGCACACACACCATGATGCAGGTGTTGGACAACGCCCCCATGCCGCGTCGCCAAGCCTTGTTTGAACAAGCGGTGGACGCCTTGGTGTTGTGGCAGCAAGCCTCACGGCCCGGCGTGTTGCCCCCTTATGACCAGGCCTTGTTGCAACGTGAGTTGCAACTCTTTCCCGACTGGTATGTGGCGCAGCACAAGCAGGTGGTGTTGAGCGAAGCACAAACGCAGCAACTGCACACCGTGTTCGAACGCTTGGTGGCCCACAACCTGGCCGCGCCGCAGGTGTATGTCCACCGCGATTTCATGCCGCGCAACCTGATGGTCCCCCACAACCCCAGCGAAACCAGATTGGGTGTGTTGGATTTCCAAGACGCGGTCCATGGGCCGATCACGTATGACATCGCCAGCCTGATGCGTGACGCGTTTGTCAGCTGGGACGAAGATTTTTGTTTGGACATCACGGTGCGTTACTGGCAACAAGCCCGTGCCGCGGGCCTCATGGCCTTTGAAGATTGGGACACGGACTTTGGCGCGTTTTACCGTGCGGTGGAATGGATGGGTTTGCAACGGCATTTGAAAGTGGCGGGCATCTTTGCGCGACTGACTTTGCGCGATGGCAAGCCCAAATACCTGGCCGACACCCCACGTTTCATTGGCTATATGCGCGCCACAGCCAGCCGTTACCGTGAGCTCACGCCCTTGCTGCGATTGCTGGACCAGATCGAAGGCACGACGGCCGCAAGCGGTTACGCCTTCGGGCGCGTTTGAGCATGCACCGTTTTTACGCAGCCTGCCCATTGCACCCGGGTGACACCTTGACCCTGCCGGCCGACACCGCCCGCCATGTGCAAGTGATGCGGCTGCAACCAGGCGATGCATTGACCTTGTTCAATGGCCTGGGCGGCAGTCACAGCGCACGGGTGCTCAGCATGGGGCGGCAACAGGTGGAAGTGGTCATCTTGCAGCATGACACCAGCGAACGTGAGTCGCTGTGCCAGACACAGCTGGTGATGGGCATGCCGGCCAACGAACGCATGGACTGGTTGGTGGAAAAGGCCACCGAGTTGGGGGTGTCGCGCATCACACCGGTCATGACCCAACACACGGTGTTGCGACTCACCGGCGAGCGCGGCTTGAAACGTCAAGCGCATTGGCAAGGTATTGCACAAGCGGCCTGCGCCCAGTCGGGGCGCAACCGGGTGCCACAGATCGATGCGCCGTTGTCATTGAACGATTGGTTCAAGTCATCGTCGAACGATACCCACATCGCCAAATACCTTCTGTCTTTACACACCGATGCCCGCCCTTGGCGAGCGGTTTGGGGCGCGAACGCGCCTTCCCAATTGGTGCTGCTGAGCGGGCCTGAAGGCGGCTTGAGCAGCGACGAAGAGGCGATAGCGATGGCTGCGGGGTTTGTGCCTGTGCATTTGGGTGCTCGTGTGTTGCGCTCGGAAACCGCACCCCTGGCAGTGCTGGCACAACTGCTCTGACCGCCGCGCTGGCCTCAGGCTTTTTCGACAGGAAATTGTTGGTCCAGCCAAGTGTTCATTTTGTTGAACACCAGGTGTTTTTCAGGGTCGTTGAAGATCTCGTGGTACATCACGTTGAAACACTGGCTGTGCAGCACAGCAGCAGGCGCTGCTTGGGCAAAGTCGATGCTGCCTTGCGGGTTGACCAAATGGTCTTGGCCTGCATAAATCAACAAAGCGGGGGTATCCCACGCCGGTGCTTGCTGCACCGCTTTCTCGCCTTCGCCAATGATCCAAGCCGCCAATTGGGCTGAAATCCGGTCGTGCACCAGTCTGTCTTCTCGGTATGCCCGCACCGCTTGTGCGTCTCGCGCCAGCCAAGCCAACTGCAAACCATTGCCCACACGCAGGTGAGGCAGTAGTTTGGGCATGGTGGCCAACAAGAGTTTTTGCACCGGGTTGGTGAACGCCCCGAACGCGGGTGAACTCAACACAGCCGCATCCACGCGACAGGCTTTTTCAGCCAGTGCACGCGCCACCACCAAACCACCCATGCTGTGTCCGAGCAAGATCAAAGGTTCGCCACTTTGTGGATGCTGAATATCGGCCACCACTGCAGCCAAATCATCGACCAGTTGATGTGGCGTGGCGACCTCCCCGCGCACCCCACTGGACAAGCCATGGCCGACATGGTCAAAACCCTGCACGGCAAAACCCGCACTGGCCAATGCAAAAGCCACATGGTTGTAGCGGCCCATGTGCTCGCCCAAGCCGTGCACCAGCAGCACCTGGCCACGCGCTTGTCCTTCGGGTGCTGGCCAGTGGTAACGCGCCAGCAGGTGGTCGCCGCTCAACCAATCGCTGATGGACGGGTGAAACGCGTGTTGCGGGGCCAAGTGGGACATGTCAATTTCCGTTTCGAATGGAGCGCAATTGAAACACAGCGGTTGCAGCACGGGCATTTGGCCAAAAGCGCACCTCACCATGTTCTTGCAGACCAAAGGCGTCTTGGATTTGCAAATGGTTTTTTTCCGCCAAGGCGCGAAAGTCCGAGAAAGTACCGACCCGGATATTGGGCGTGTCGTACCACTGGTAAGGCAGTTTTTTGGTGACCGGCATGTGGCCTTGCAACACACTCCAGCGGTTGGGCCAATGCGCGAAGTTGGGGAAGGTCACGATGCCCATGCGCCCGACGCGTACGGTCTCGCGCAACATGGTCTCGGCATTGCGCAAATGCTGCAAGGTGTCGATTTGCAGCACCACGTCAAAACTTTCATCGCCAAACATCGCCAGACCTTGGTCCAGGTTGAGTTGGATCACTTGCACGCCACGTTGCACACAAGCCAGCACATTGGCGTCATCAATCTCCACGCCATACCCACTGCAACCATGGTGTAGCTGCAAATGCGCCAACAAGGCCCCGTCGCCACATCCCAGGTCCAACACGCGGCTGCCGCGCGGCACCAGCCGCGTGATCGCGTCACGCAACACCGTGTTCATGATGCACCCCCGATGCTGATCCGCTCGAAATACGCACGCACCAGCGACAAATAGCGCGGGTCTTCCAACAAGAACGCGTCATGCCCATGGGGCGCGTCAATCTCCGCATAGCTGACCTGGCGCTCATTGGCGACCAAGGCCTGCACCATCTCGCGGCTGCGGGCCGGCGCAAAACGCCAGTCGGTGGTGAAACTCACCAATAAAAATTGCGCAGTGGCGCGCGCCAATGCGGCTTTGAGATCGTGTTGGTAGGCTTTGGCGGGATCGAAATAGTCCAAGGCCCGGGTGATCAGCAAATAGGTGTTGGCATCAAAGTACTCGCTGAACTTGTCGCCTTGATAGCGCAAATAACTCTCAATTTGAAACTCGATGTCCTGGGTGCTGTATTTCAGAGCGTCGCCACTTTGCAGCATGCGGCCAAACTTGCTGTTCATCACATCATCGCTGAGGTAGGTGATGTGACCCAACATGCGGGCGATGCGCAAACCGCGCTTGGGGACCACGTTGTGCGCGTAAAAGTGACCGCCGTGGAAATCTGGATCGGTGACGATGGCGCGCCGCGCCACCTCGTTGAAAGCGATGTTTTCCGCATTCAAATTCGGCGCACTGGCGATCACGACCGCATGCCGCACACGTGATGGAAATTGCAAGCTCCAGCTGAGTGCTTGCATGCCGCCCAAGCTGCCACCCATCACCGCCGCGAGTTGTTCAATGCCCAAGGCGTCCAGCAAGCGCGCCTGCGCATTCACCCAGTCCTCGACCGTGACCACTGGAAAATCCGCGCCATACACCCGCCCGGTGTCGGGGTTGGTGTGCATCGGGCCGGTGGAGCCGAAACACGAACCGAGGTTGTTGACACCAATCACAAAAAAACGGTCGGTGTCCACAGGCTTGCCCGGGCCGATCATGGTGTCCCACCAACCTTCGCTTTTGTCTTGCCCGGCATAGCGCCCAGCCACATGGTGTGAAGCGTTCAAGGCATGACAAATCAACACCGCGTTGTCGCGCCTGGCATTGAGCTCGCCATAGGTCTCATAACTCAAATGGTATTGACGCAATTGACCGCCACTTTGCAACGGCAAAGGCTGTTCAAACGTCATGGACTGAGGCGTGGCAATGAGCGACATCAAAAAAAATCCGGCATCGCTAAACAACGAGGCCGGAAGGGCTGACGTCTTTAGCTGAACTTGTTAAAGCGCCCGCAAGCTGAAGCAAATCGGCGCTGTGCCAAAGTATAACCACCACGCTTGAGGGCCCTTGTGCCCACGCCCTTGAAGCTGAAAGTCGTGCAAGTTTTAATTTGGTGCGCAATTTGCTTTGCTTTGGTGCGCAACCCGGTTTGCGCCTTTTTTTGCACCAAAAACGTACATCAATCCCCAGGAGATCTCATGGATGCACTCAAACAGGGCGCGGATGCCTTGTTCATCTTGCTTGGCGCCATCATGGTGTTGGCCATGCACGCGGGCTTTGCCTTTTTAGAACTGGGCACGGTTCGCAAGAAAAACCAGGTCAATGCCTTGGTGAAAATTTTGGTTGATTTCAGCATTTCGACCGTGGTCTATTTCGTGGTGGGCTACAGCGTGGCTTATGGGACCACGTTTTTTGTCGACGCCGCCACCCTGTCGCAACGCAACGGCTACGACCTGGTGAAGTTTTTCTTCTTGCTCACCTTCGCCGCGGCCATTCCCGCCATTGTGTCGGGCGGGATCGCCGAACGCGCTCGCTTTTACCCTCAACTGCTGGCAACTGCTGTCATTGTGGGCTTTATTTACCCTTTCTACGAAGGCATTGCTTGGAACCAGCATTTTGGTTTTCAGGCTTGGCTGAAAGCGACCACCGGTGACGAGTTCCATGATTTCGCGGGCTCGGTGGTGGTTCATGCGGTTGGCGGTTGGATCGCCTTGCCTGCGGTCCTCTTGCTGGGTGCCAGATCGAACCGCTACAAAAAAGACGGCGCCATCTCGGCCCACCCGCCTTCGAGCATCCCCTTTTTGGCGCTGGGTGCCTGGGTGCTGTGCGTGGGTTGGTTCGGTTTCAATGTGATGAGCGCCCAAACCATCGACAAAATTTCGGGTTTGGTCGCGGTCAACAGCCTGATGGCCATGGTGGGCGGGACCTTGACCGCCTTGTGGCTGGGCAAAAACGATCCGGGGTTTGTGCACAACGGCCCCTTGGCCGGCTTGGTCGCGGTGTGCGCCGGCTCGGATTTGATGCACCCCTTCGGCGCCTTGGTCGTGGGCGGTGTGGCAGGCGCTTTGTTCGTGGTCATGTTCACCCTGACCCAAAACAAATGGAAGATCGACGACGTGCTGGGTGTTTGGCCTTTGCATGGCTTGTGTGGAACATGGGGCGGCATCGCTGCGGGTTTGTTCGGCAGCGCCAGTTGGGGCGGCTTGGGCGGTGTGAATTTGCAAGCCCAGGTCTTGGGCACCCTGTTGGGAGTGGTTTGGGCCTTGGTCAGTTCAGCGGTGCTCTATGCCATCTTGAAGGCAGTGATGGGCTTGCGCCTGAGCCAAGAAGAAGAGTTTGAAGGCGCCGACTTGAGCATTCACCAGATCAATTCCAGCCCTGAGCGCGAAACCAGTTGGTGATTTTTGTGGTTTTTTGTGCTTTTGGTCCACCTGTTTGGGATAAACACTTGGTTTTGAAGCAGTTTTCTGTTTCATAATGGCTCGAACTGCGTTCATTCAAAGGGTTGACAGCGCAGTGTGTGTGGTGATCGGCTAGTTTCGCTTCTTGGCTTTCGTGGACAGGTGCAATCGGGACTCCATCGCTTTTTTCTTTTTTTTATGGAGTCCCTGAATGGGCAACAAACTGTACGTCGGCAACCTGCCGTATTCCGTGCGCGATGGCGACCTGGAACAATCTTTTGGTCAATTTGGCACCGTCACCAGTGCCAAGGTCATGATGGAGCGTGACACTGGCCGCTCCAAAGGCTTTGGTTTCGTGGAAATGGGCAGTGATGCAGAGGCACAAGCAGCCATCTCTGGCATGAATGGTCAACCCCTCGTTGGTCGCAGCCTGGTCGTGAATGAAGCACGTCCCATGGAGCCCCGCCCCCCCCGCAGTGGCGGCGGTGGCTATGGTGGTGGCGGCGGTGGCGGCTACGGCGGTGGTGGTGGCGGCGGTTACGGCGGCGGCGGCGGCGGTGGTCGTCGTGAAGGCGGTGGCGGTTACGGTGGTGGCGGTCGTCGTGAAGGCGGCGGCGGTCGCAACGAATACTGATCTGCTGCTATTCAACAAAGGCCTCGAAAGAGGCCTTTTTTCATGGTTTCTCGTTTTCGGGGTGCAACACCACCCGGACCCGGCCGCGCATGGTCAACAACTGTTCCAAATTGTCGGCTCGAAGTTGATCGGCGCGGAAACTGTTCGCCCCTCGGGTCACCACCACGGGCAAATCGGTTTGCATGCTGTCGGTGTTGGCAAAGAAATGCAAGAACTCGCTCTTGACCGTCAGGGCCTGCGGTTGGGCTGCAGTGGATGCGCGGTACACCTGCGCCTGTCCGATCAACTGCACCTCGGAACCGTCTTCATTGCTCAAGGCCTTTTTCGCCGATGCGGAAGTGACGCGTCCATCTTTGGCATACATCAACATCTGCGGCTGCTCAACCATGGTGACCAAGGTGTCTTCGAAATGCATCGCAGAGAGCCCCGCGACGGATGACTGCAACTGGCCTTGCAAGTTGTAGGTGTTCAAGGTGAATTGGCGCAAATCGTAATTGGCCACATGCTGGGGGGTTTTGACCGGAGTGTTGGTTAAAGGCGGCGGTGCGGTGCGTACCAACCAAGTGCTGACCAAGAGCAGCAAGCCCAACACCAACACGGGCAACCAACCCAAGACGACATCCAAGGCCCATTGCGCTTTTTGTCGCAATGTGCGCGTGCCAGGCATTCCAGGTGTCGCAAGCAAGCTCACAACAACACCTCACGCAACAATCGTTCGTAGTGACCGCTGGCTTGTAACAGGACATCACACACTTCACGCACCGCCCCTTGACCACCGGGTGTTTCGGTGACATGGTGTACGCGTGCCAACACTTCGGGGTGCGCCTGTGGAGGCGCAAACGACAGCGCAGCAGGCAAGAGCATGGGCAAGTCGGGCCAATCGTCGCCCATGGCTGCTGTTTGATGCCAGCTCAACCCCAAGGCGCGCAAACTCTCGAGGGCCGCGCTGTGCTTGTCTTCAACGCCAAAGTGCGCGTGTTCGATTTGCAAGGCCTGCAAACGCAAACGCAATGCGACGCTGTCACGGCCCGTGATGATGACCGGTTGGATGCCCGCACGCTGCAACAGTTTCAGGCCATGGCCATCCAGGGTGTTGAAGCGCTTGGTGGTTTCACCCGTCTCCGCAAAATACAGCCCGCCATCGGTCAGCACACCGTCCACGTCCAACAACAAGGCTTTGATGGCTTGGGCTTTGTCGAGCAATGCAGGGGGAAAGCGGTTGTGCATGGTCAGATCACCTTGGCGCGCATCAAGTCGTTGCTGTTGACAAAGCCAATCAGCTTGTCTTGTTCGTCCACCACCAACACGCTGGTGATGCGATGCTGCTCCATGATGTCCGCCACTTCCGCGGCCAGCACATGCGCGCGCACAGTCATGGGGTGAGGCTTCATCACTTGGGCTGCGGTCAACGTGCGCATGTCCACCCCTTTTTCGATCAAGCGGCGCAAGTCGCCGTCGGTGAAGATGCCCAGCACATGCTGTGACGGGTCCACAATGGCTGTGGCCCCCAAACCTTTGAGACTGATCTCGCGCAACATCTCGCTGAACCCGCTGTCGGGCAGCACTTGGGGCACATCGTTGCCATGGCGCATGACGTCGCGGACATGGGTCAGCAAACGACGACCCAAGCTGCCACCGGGGTGCGAGCGTGCAAAGTCCTCGGCCTTGAAACCACGGGCATCCAGCAAGGCCACCGCCAACGCGTCGCCCAAAGCCAGTTGCACCGTGGTGCTGGCCGTGGGGGCCAAATTCAAAGGACAGGCTTCTTTTTCAACACTGCTGTCCAACACCCAGGTGGCGTGTTGCGCCAAGGTGGAACTGGTGTTGCCGGTGATGGCCACCAACACAATGCCTTGGCGTTTGATGACAGGCAAGAGTGCCGACAATTCCTCACTCTCGCCGCTGTTGGACAAGGCGATGACCAAGTCCTCTTCGGTGACCATGCCCAGGTCGCCGTGACTGGCTTCGGCAGGGTGTACAAAAAAGGCAGGCGTGCCGGTGGACGCCAGCGTGGCCGCGATTTTTCGCCCGATGTGGCCACTCTTGCCCATGCCCATCACCACGACACGACCGCGCACCGACAACAAGGCTTGCAAAGCACCTAAAAACTGATCACCCAATCGAGTTTGCATTTGGTGAATGGCGGCGGCCTCGATGCTCAAGGTGTCGCGCGCCAACGCCAGCAAATGTGTTTCTTGTGTGGGTGTGAGCGTGGTCATGGCGGCTATTATGCTTTTCGAAATGTGCGCAATTGCTTGGGTTATTTGCCGATGCAAAAACTGGCAAATATTTCACCCAACAAGTCATCGGCGCTGAAAGCGCCCGTCAATCCCGACAAGGCTTGCTGTGCGAGTCGACATTCTTCGGCCAACAAATCCAAAGCAGGCGACTCGACATGCAACACCGATTGCGCTTGTTTCAAATGCTGCTGCACCTGCTGCAAAGCATTCAGATGCCGTGCGCGCGCCGTGAACACGCCCTCTTGGGCACCGGACTGCCAACCAGCCAATTGCAAAATGCGTGCACGCAAGGTGTCCAAACCCAGGCCCGTTTTGGCCGACATGAACACCGCCTCTGCATCGTCGTTCATCGGTGCCGACAAGGTGTCGCATTTGTTGTGAACACGCAGCAAACGGGTTTGTGTGGGCATGGCTTGCAGCACATCTTGCTGCAAGCGGCTTTGTGCCTTGGCATATCCTGGGTCATGCGCACGGCTCAGATCGTTGAGCAGCAGCACCATGTCGGCCTGTTTGATTTGTGCCCACGCGCGTTCAATGCCGATTTGTTCAACCTCATCGGCCTCGCTCATGGCGCGCAAACCGGCCGTGTCGAGCACATGGATCGGCACGCCTTCGATTTGAATCGATTGGCCCAGCACATCGCGCGTGGTGCCTGCGATCGGTGTGACGATGGCGAGTTCAGCGCCCGCCAAGGCATTGAGCAGCGAGCTTTTGCCGGCATTGGGTTGTCCAGCAATCACCAACTTCAAGCCGTCTCGCAACAACTGTCCTTGTTGGGCCTGCGCCAACAACTGCGAGGTGTGTGTCAACAAGGTTTGCAGTTGCTGCGCCACGCCCAATGAGGCGATGAAATCAATGTCTTCTTCTGGGAAATCCAAACACGCCTCGATCTGCATGCGCAAGTGCACCAGGTCTTGCAGCAAAGCATTCACCTGGTCTGAGAAAACACCCTGCAAGGACCGCCCCGCACTGCGCACCGCGGCTTCGGTGTTGGCATCGATCAAATCTGACACCGCCTCGGCCTGCGCCAAATCGATTTTCTGATTCAAGAAGGCGCGTTGGGTGAATTCACCCGGCATGGCTTGGCGCAAATGCGGCAACACGGGTTGTTGATCAGGGCCTGTTGATTGGGCCAAACCCAAACAACGCTGCATCACCATCTGCATCACCACAGGACCACCATGGCCTTGAAGCTCCAGCACGTCTTCGCCGGTGTAGCTGTGTGGTGCGGGAAAGTAAATCGCCAACACCTGGTCAATCGGTCTGGCTTGCTCGTCTTGCAAGGTGATCAGGTGCGCATGACGGGCCTGCAAGGATTGGCCGCACAGGGCATGGGCAAATGCGGCCAAGTGGCGGCCACTGATGCGCACCACCCCGACGGCGCCACGACCAGGTGCCGTGGCCACCGCAATGATGGGGTCGTCGCGTTGCGCAAGCATGGGCGTCACGCGCTCGGGTGGGATCGGCCGGTCAGTTCAAGCCGAGCTGCTTGTTGATCATCCATTGCTGGGCGATCGACAAAATATTGTTGGACAACCAGTACAGCACCAAGCCCGCAGGAAAGAAGAAGAACATGACGCTGAACGCCAGCGGCATGAACCACATCATCTTGGCCTGGATCGGGTCCGGCGGTGTCGGGTTGAGCCAGGTTTGCAACATGGAGGTGGCGGTCATCAGCAAAGGCAAGATGAACCATGGATCAGGCGCTGCCAAATCGTGCACCCAGCCCACCCACGGCGCGTTGCGCATTTCCACCGAGGACAACAACACCCAATAAAGCGCAATGAAAAAAGGAATTTGAACCAGGATGGGCAAACAACCGCCCAAAGGATTCACTTTTTCCTCGCGGTAAATTTTCATCATCTCCATTTGCATTTGCTGCGGGTTGTCTTTCAAGCGCTCGCGCATTTCCATGATCTTTGGATTGATGGCTTTCATCTTGCCCATGCTTCTGTAGGCTTGCGCGTTCAACCAGTAAAAAGCGGCTTTGAGCACCACGACCAGGGCGACGATCGACCAACCCCAATTGCCGATGAAACGATAGAGCTCATACAGCAACCAAAACAAAGGCTTGGACAAAATGGTCAACCAGCCATAGTCTTTCACCAACTCCAAACCCGGGTAAGTGGCTTCCAGGTTTTTTTCTTCTTGTGGGCCGATGAACAAACGGGCGTTTTGACTCAACTGGCCACCGGCGGCGATCGTGGGCAGTGGCGCCACCATGCCCACGCTGTAAAGGTTGTTGTCGATTTTGCGAGCAAAGATGTCGCGTGCTTGCCCATCGTCGAGCAACCAGGCTGAGGCGAAATAGTGCTGCACCATGGCCACATAGCCTTGATTGGTCTGCTTTTCAAAATCGGCTTTGCCTTTTTCAATGTCGGCAAAGTCCACCTTTTGGTATTTCTTCTGACTGGTGTAAACCGCAGGGCCTGTGAAAGTGGAATAAAAAGCCGATTCACCTTCAAGCTTGTTGCCGTCGCGCAGCAACTGCACATACAACTGGGGTGCAATCGCGGCAGTAGAGGTGTTGAGGATGTCGTGTTGCACCGACACGGTGTAGCTGCCACGGTGGAAGGTGTAGGTTTTCACCAATTTCACACCGCCTGCTGCCGCCGATTCAAAACGCACGCTGAAACTGTCTTCGCCGTCTTTCAAGCCTTTGCTGCCAGAAAAGGACATGGGCGATTGATGGGTGGGCCAGGGGGCGTTGCTCGGGCCGCCGACCAAACCGGTTTGCGCCATGTAAACACGTTCTTTGCTGTCGTCCAGCAACACCACGTTTTGACCGGCGCGGTTGGCATCCGTGTGTTTCAGCAATTCGGCACGCACCAAGTTGCCACCCATTGTGTCAAACGTGACTTTCAACACATCGCTGACCACCTCGATGCGCTCGCTGGTCACAACAGTGCTGGGCGCTGCTTGCACCTGCGGCAACGCGGTGGTGTTGGTCGCCGGGGTGGGCAATGCCGCGGCGGGGTTGTTGGCTGTGCTGTCTGCTTTTTTCTCAGCCTTCACCGCGCTGGGGAAAAACGTGGGCATGCGCCCGTTGTGGAGTTGCCACTGATCCCACAGCATCACCAATGAAAAACCAAAAACTACCCAAAGGATGGTGCGGCGAATATCGTTCATAAAGGAGGGGGCTGATGAGGGGAAAGGGGCTCGGTTTTGGAAAACCAACTCGAGGGAAACATGGATGGAACGGGATCATGACCGCCATCGCACCATGGATGACAACGTGCCAAACGCTTCAGTGTCAGGTAACTGCCCGCAGCTGCGCCATGCATGGCCAAGGCCTGGATGGCATAAACAGAACAAGTCGGCTCAAAACGGCATGAAGAGCCCAGCCAGGGGCTCAGAACCAAGCGGTAGGCTTTCACGATGGTGATCAGCAAACGCTGCATCATTCTTGTTCCAGTTTGGCAAACAGCAAAAGCAACTCTTCTCGAACGACCGCGCGCAAGGCGCTGGAGGTGGCACTGACAAAATGCTGTCGATCAAATTCGCGGCGAAGGCGCACCACATGATCGGCTTGTGGCAACCCTTGCGCGGCGACGGCGTAGATCTGCCGCTTGATGGTGTTGCGCGTCACCGCTCGTTTGGCCAAGCGCTTGGGCACCACAGCACCTATGCGCGCGATCACCGCCGGTTTTTGCTGGTGCAGCGCAAAGTGAGGGGTTGTGGCCACCACACCTGCAGACATGACCGCATCAAAATCTGCGCGCTGCGTGATTTTGTTCACGCCGCCATTCCGCTTGCGGAAATGCGGTCAGACAGCCAGGCGTTTACGGCCTTTGGCGCGACGCGCATTGATGACCGCGCGGCCACCACGTGTTTTCATGCGGACCAAAAAGCCATGGGTGCGCGCACGGCGCGTTTTAGAGGGTTGGTAAGTGCGTTTCATGTGAAGTCTCTAATGTGTTCAGGGAAAACCCAAGATTATCCCTAATTTTCAAGCCTTTGTCCTTGGCTTTGACAGCAAATTCTGACCCGGCCTTCGATATTTTGTTTTTAGATGTGGGATTTTCTCAATCTGTGGATAATTTTTTGATAAAGTACGCCAAATGCGCGCTCATCCCGAATCTATCCACAGTTTTGTCGGCCTTTTGGGCTTGTCATGAGCAGCCACACCGTCCCTTCAGACCAAGCCGATGCCGGCCAGGCGCTGTGGCAGAGTTGCGTGGACCAGCTCGCGCAAGAATTGCCCGAACAACAGTTCAACACCTGGATCAAACCCCTGCAAGCCACCGTTTCCGATGACTTTTCCAAAGTCACCGTGGTGGTGGGCAACCGGTTCAAGCTCGACTGGATTCGCGCCCAATACGCCGGGAAAATCAGTGCTTTGCTGGCCCAGTTTTACGGGCAAACCGTCCTGTTGGAATTTGCCTTGGCCGCCAAAGAGGCGCCTGTGCGCACCGCCTTCAGCGTGGCGCAGTCCGAACCCGAAGATTTGCCATCCCCCAACAGCCCACTGAGCGCTGACGCGGGTCTCAACGGCTTCAAAAACAGGCTCAACAGCAGCCTTTGTTTCGACTCCTTGGTGGAAGGCACTGCCAACCGCATGGCGCGCGCTGCCGCCATGCACGTGGCCAATGTGCCGGGTCAGCTCTACAACCCTTTGTTCATCTATGGCGGCGTCGGCTTGGGCAAAACCCATTTGATGCACGCGGTGGGTAATCAATTGCTGCAAAACCGCCCCGAAGCCAAGGTGTTGTACATCCATGCCGAGCAATTTGTGTCCGATGTGGTCAAGGCTTATCAGCGCAAAACCTTCGATGAATTCAAGCACCATTACCACTCGCTGGATCTGCTGCTGATTGACGATGTGCAGTTTTTCGCCAATAAAGACCGCACCCAAGAAGAGTTTTTCAATGCCTTTGAGGCCTTGCTCGCCAAAAAGTCGCACATCGTGATGACCAGTGACACCTATCCCAAAGGACTCACCGACATTCACGAGCGCTTGGTGTCGCGTTTCGACTCTGGTTTGACAGTGGCCATTGAGCCACCAGAGTTGGAAATGCGGGTGGCGATTTTGATCAACAAGGCCCGCTCAGAGGGTGCGGAAATGCCCGAAGAAGTGGCGTTTTTCGTGGCCAAAAACGTGCGTTCCAACGTGCGTGAGCTCGAGGGCGCCTTGCGTAAAATTTTGGCCTATTCGCGCTTCAACCAAAAAGAGGTGTCGATCCAGTTGGCCCGAGACGCCCTGCGCGACCTGCTGTCGATCCAAAACCGCCAAATTTCAGTGGAAAACATCCAAAAAACCGTCGCCGACTATTACAAGATTAAGGTCGCCGACATGTATTCCAAGAAACGCCCGGCTTCGATTGCCCGGCCACGTCAAATCGCCATGTACCTGGCCAAAGAACTCACCCAAAAAAGCCTGCCCGAAATTGGCGAGCTGTTTGGGGGGCGTGACCACACCACCGTGCTGCACGCGGTTCGCAAAATTTCTGGCGAGCGCCAAACATTGAGCGAACTCAATCAGCAGTTGCACGTGCTTGAACAAACGCTCAAAGGATGAAAATGCCCTTGCTGCCGCCAAACCCTGTGAATAAAGCTGGCACAAGTGCTCGGTTATCCACAGGTGCAGCCGTATTGGGAAAGTTATCCAAGATGACGACCGCCCTGCGCCATGGCTTGCACACAGTGTTTGGCGGTCACCAAGTTGTTGAAATAACAGTAGAAAATAGCCTTGTCCACACAAAACGGCATGGCTTATCTACTACCACTATTGAAATATAAAGAAATCAAGAAGAGGATGACATGATTGTCTTGAAAGCCACCCAAGAGCACATTGTTGCAGCGCTGCAATCGGTTGCAGGCATTGTTGAACGTCGACACACCTTGCCCATCTTGGCCAATGTGATGATCAAAAAGACAGGCAGCAGTTTGCAATTGACCACCAGCGATTTGGAAATTCAAATCCGCACTGAAGCGGCCCTGGGCGGTGACAGCGGCAACTTCAGCACCACCGTCGGTGCGCGCAAGTTGATGGACATTTTGAAGTCCATGCCCAATGACCAAACCGTGAGTTTGGAATCCAATCAAAACAAATTGCTGCTCAAGAGCGGTAAAAGCCGCTTCACTTTGCAAACCTTGCCAGCTGAAGATTTCCCCTTGGTGCAAGAGTCGGCCAGTTTCGGTCCGATGTTCAGCATTCCACAAAAAACCTTGAAAACCCTGCTGCAGCAAATTTCATTTGCCATGGCGGTGCACGATATTCGCTACTACCTCAACGGCATTTTGTTTGTCGCAGAAGGCAAGCAACTGAGCTTGGTGGCCACCGACGGCCACCGCTTGGCGTTCACGTCGGCCACGCTGGAAGTGGAAGTGCCCAAGCAAGAAGTGATCTTGCCGCGCAAAACCGTGTTGGAGTTGCTGCGCTTGTTGAGCGACAAAGAAGGCAATATCGACATGCAATTTGCCAGCAACCAGGCCAAGTTTGCCTTCGATGGCAAAGAATTTGTCACCAAACTGGTCGAGGGCAAATTCCCTGATTACAACCGCGTCATTCCCAAGAGCCACAAAAACACGGTCACTTTGGGTCGTGCCGCATTGCTCACCACCTTGCAACGCACAGCCATTCTCACCAGCGACAAGTTCAAAGGGGTGCGCATCAACCTCGAACCCGGTTTGCTGCGTGTGGCTTCCAGCAATGCCGAGCAAGAAGAGGCGGTGGATGAAATCGAAATCGATTACGCCGGTGACGCGATTGAAATTGGTTTCAACGTGTCTTATCTGATCGACGTGTTGGTCAACATGACCGAAGACATGGTGCGCATGGACTTGGCAGATTCCAACAGCTCGGTGTTGGTGACCATTCCCGAGAACAACTTTTTCAAATACGTGGTCATGCCCATGCGCATTTGATGCGCATCAGCAGCCCCCTACTGGTTTGTTTTTTCGTGCTTTTGCACGTGATGAATTGTGAATATGAACAACAGCATTGAACCCACCGATGGCGAAACACCTGCCTTGCCTGTAGAGGGCTATGGCGAGAGCTCGATTCAAATCTTGGAGGGTTTGGAAGCGGTTCGCAAACGCCCTGGCATGTACATCGGGGACACCTCGGATGGCACGGGTTTGCACCATCTGGTGTTCGAGGTGGTCGACAACTCGATCGACGAGGCGTTGGCGGGACATTGCGACGACATCGTGGTCACCATCCACTCAGACAATTCCATCAGTGTCACCGACAACGGTCGTGGCATCCCTACTGGCGTGAAGATGGATGACAAGCACGAGCCCCGTCGCAGTGCGGCCGAAATTGCCCTCACCGAATTGCATGCGGGTGGCAAGTTCAACCAAAACAGCTACAAGGTGTCTGGTGGTTTGCACGGCGTGGGCGTGTCTTGTGTGAACGCTTTGTCCAAGTGGTTGCGCTTGGTGGTGCGTCGCGATGGCAAAGTGCACACCATCGAATTTGCCAAAGGCTTTGTGCAAAACCGCTTGCTCGAGACGGTGGATGGCGTGGAGGTGTCACCCATGCGCATCACCGGCGACACCGACAAGCGCGGTACCGAGGTGCATTTCCTGCCCGACACCGACATCTTCACGCAGAACCACGATTTCCATTACGACATCCTCAGCAAGCGTCTGCGCGAGTTGAGTTACCTCAACAACGGTGTGCGCATTCGTTTGTTCGATGAGCGCACCGGCAAGTCCGATGACTACTCGGGGGCCGGTGGTGTGGCGGGTTTTGTGCAGTTCATCAACGCGGGCAAAAAGGTGTTGCATCCCAATGCGTTTTACGCCGAAGGCGAGCGTCCTGCCGAAACCTATGGTGGGATTCCTGGCACCCACATTGGTGTGGAAGTGGCCATGCAATGGAACGAGAGCTACAACGAGAGCGTGCTTTGTTTCACCAACAACATCCCGCAGCGCGACGGCGGCACCCACTTGACCGGTTTGCGCGCTGCCATGACGCGTGTCATCAACAAATACATCGAAGAAAACGACCTGGCTAAAAAGGCCAAAGTGGAAGTCACCGGTGACGACATGCGCGAAGGTTTGTGCTGTGTGTTGTCGGTGAAAGTGCCTGAGCCAAAATTCTCCAGCCAAACCAAAGACAAACTGGTGTCCAGCGAAGTGCGCGCCCCCGTGGAAGACATCGTGGGCAAGGTCTTGGGCGACTATTTGCAAGAGCGCCCCAATGACGCCAAGATGATTTGCGGCAAGATCATCGACGCCGCACGTGCCCGTGAGGCAGCGCGCAAAGCGCGTGAGATGACACGGCGCAAAGGGGTGCTCGACGGCATGGGCTTGCCCGGTAAATTGGCCGACTGCCAAGAAAAAGACCCCGCGCTGTGTGAAATCTACATCGTCGAGGGCGACTCTGCGGGCGGCTCGGCCAAGCAAGGCCGTGACCGTAAGTTCCAAGCGATCTTGCCCTTGCGCGGCAAAATTTTGAACGTGGAAAAAGCGCGTTATGAAAAGCTGTTGACCAGCAATGAAATCTTGACGCTGATCACCGCCTTGGGCACGGGCATTGGCAAAGTAAGTGCCGAGTCTGGCAAGTCTGGCACCGACGATTTCAACATTGACAAGCTGCGCTATCACCGCATCATCATCATGACCGATGCCGACGTGGATGGCGCCCACATCCGCACCTTGCTGCTGACCTTCTTCTACCGTCAAATGCCCGAGTTGGTCGAGCGTGGCCATATTTACATCGCGCAACCCCCGCTCTACAAAGTGAAAGTGGGCAAAGAAGAGCAGTACCTGAAAGACCAGTTGGCGCTGGACATGTTCTTGTTGAAGGTGGCGCTGAAAGATGCGACTTTGCATACTGGTGGCACACATCCCCAGTCCTTGACGGGTGACACCTTGGCCGAGTTGGCGCGCAAACACCAGGTGGCCGAAGCCGTGATTGCCCGCCTGAGCAGCATCATGGACGCAGAAGCCTTGCGTGGCATGGCCGATGGCGTTTCTTTGAACCTGGACAGCTTGGAACAAGCGCAAACCTCAGCTGCCGCCTTGCAAGTGAAATTGCGTGAATTGGGCAGCGGTTCCGAAGTGGCGGCCGAATTCGATGTGCGCACCGACAAGCCGGTTTTGCGCCTGAGCCGTCACCACCATGGCAATGTGAAAAGCAGCGTCATCACGCAAGACTTCGTGCACGGCGCTGATTACGCGTCTTTGGCTGAAGCCGCCAACACCTTCCGCGATTTGATCGGCGAAGGTGCGCGCATTGAGCGCGGTGAAGGCGATCGTCGCAAGGAAGAAAAGATCGGAGACTTCCGTCAAGCCATGAAGTGGTTGATTGGTCAGGCCGAAAACGCCACGGCGCGTCAACGTTACAAAGGCTTGGGTGAGATGAACCCCGAGCAGTTGTGGGAGACCACCATGGATCCCGCGGTGCGTCGTTTGTTGCGCGTGCAAATCGATGACGCGATCGAAGCCGACCGGGTGTTCACCATGTTGATGGGGGACGAGGTGGAGCCGCGTCGCGTGTTCATCGAGAACAACGCGCTGCGCGCCGCCAACATCGACGTTTGATCAAGGGGCCAGGCTGGCCCCTGACACGCCGTGGGTCCGCATGGCGTTCTGCACAAAGCCTTCTTCTTTGAGGCTTTGTAAACAAGCCTCCAACCATTGATGGGCTTGCGGCCCTCTGGATTTCGGGCAGGCCATGGCTTGCTGGATGGCCATGAACGCACCGGGCAACAAACGCAAACCACCATGAGTGGCCGCATCGGTCTCGAGCTGGTGCTTCACACCCGCCGCCACATCGTGACCGCCTTGCAAGAATGCAGGCACCACCGCTTTGGACGACTCAGCCCGCACCAAGGCGGCGTGTTGCAGATGGCGGCTCAAAAACAAATCGTAGGCGCTGCCCAAACCCACCACCACTTGCCGACCGGGTTGGTCCACCTCGGACATGTCGGTGATGGGCGAGTCTTGCTTCACCAAATAGCAGCCTTCAATCAAGAGATAAGGCTTGGTGAAGGCGATGTGTGCCGCGCGCGAAGGATCGACCGCCAAAAACCCCAAGTCGACCTGGTCTTGTTCCAATGCTTGTACCGCTTCACGTGCGTTGTTCACGACCAGCAAACGGCACTCGGCTTGAAGGGTGCGCGCGATGTGCCGCGCCATGTCCACCGACACGCCTTGGGCGCTGTCGCCATCGGCTTGCGCCCGCAAGGGGTTGCCCAGGTTGATGACGCAGCGCAGCACTCCGGGGGGGGGGGTCAGTGGGTGGTGCAAGTGCGGTAGCTGGGGTCGGTGCGGTCGAGTTTGCGCAGCAATGCGGGCCAGGCGATGCCTGGGCCTTGACCGGCGGTGGCGACTTTCATGACCTCGGCCATGTTGTCGGTGATGGCACTGGGGATCATGACCAGCGGCCCGCAGGCTTGTGCGGTTACTTGGATTTGACAAGCGCTTTCCAAGATGTACATGTTGAGGAACGCGTCGGCGGCGCTCTTGCCCGTGGTGAGCAAACCATGGTTGCGCAGGATCAGATATTTCTTGCTGCCAAGGTCGGCTTGCAGACGCGGGATTTCATCGCCACGCAAGGCCAAGCCTTCGTAGTCGTGATAGGCCACGTTGTTGACGATGAAGGTCGACTGTTGGCTGATCGGCAACAAACCAGATTCGAGTGCACTGACCGCGACACCGGCGCGGGTGTGGGTGTGCATCACGCACTGCGCGTCGTGGCGCACCGCGTGGATCGCGCTGTGGATGGTGAAACCAGCGGGGTTGACCGGGAAGGTGCTGGGCAAGAGCTTGTTGCATGCCATGTCGACTTTCACCAAGCTGGAAGCGGTGATTTCATCGAACATCAAACCATAGGGGTTGATCAAAAACTGTGGTGAACCATCGGTGATGTTGTCGGGCAATTTCAAGCTGATGTGGGTGAACACCAAATCGCTCCAGCCATACATCGCGACGAGTCGGTAGGCGGCGGCCAGGTCGCAGCGCAATTGCCATTCTTCTTCGCTCACCAGTTCTTTCATCGAGGGGATGTGCATGGGGTCTCCTGTGGTTGTGATGACGTTGTGTCCACGTGGCTTTGATTGTGTCACTGTCTGTATGAAAAAGCAGCCACTTAAAATAGGCGGTTTACAAAGGCGGCAAATGCTTTACCCCGAGCAGTTCGATGTGATTGTGGTTGGTGGCGGTCACGCAGGCACCGAAGCCGCGCTGGCCAGTGCGCGCATGGGTTGTCGCACCTTGCTGCTGACCCACAACATCGAAACCCTGGGGCAAATGAGTTGCAACCCGTCGATCGGTGGCATTGGCAAAGGCCACTTGGTTAAAGAAGTGGATGCCTTGGGCGGTGCCATGGCCTTGGCCACCGATGCCGCGGGCATTCAGTTTCGCATCCTCAACCGCTCCAAAGGACCGGCGGTGCGCGCCACCCGCGCCCAGGCCGATCGCGTGTTGTACAAAGCCGCGATACGCCATCAGCTCGAAAACCAACCCAACCTGTGGCTGTTCCAGCAAGCGGTGGACGACCTGATGCTGGAAGGCACCAAGGTGGTGGGTGCGATCACACAAGTTGGTGTTCGCTTCTCTGCGAAGGCCGTTGTTTTAACAGCCGGCACTTTTTTGGATGGCAAAATCCACGTCGGTTTGCAAAACCACTCGGCCGGGCGGGCGGGCGATCCCCCGGCCTTGCGCTTGTCGGCCCGTTTGAAAGAATTGAAACTGCCTCAAGGCCGCTTGAAGACCGGCACACCACCGCGCTTGGATGGACGCACCATCGATTTCAGCCAATGTTTGGAGCAAGCGGGTGACGGCATGCCTGGCGGTGAATCCAGCGACATGCCGGTGTTCAGCTTCAGGGGTCGGCGCGAGATGCACCCGGCGCAAATGGCATGCTGGATCACCCACACCAATGCGCGCACCCACGACATCATCCGCGCAGGCTTTGACCGCAGCCCGATGTTCACCGGCAAGATCGAGGGCGTGGGTCCGCGTTACTGCCCGAGCGTGGAAGACAAGATCAACCGCTTTGCCGACAAGGCCAGCCATCAAATTTTTCTCGAGCCCGAGGGGCTGACCACCAACGAGTACTACCCCAACGGCATTTCCACCAGCTTGCCTTTTGACGTGCAACTCGACCTGGTGCGCTCCATGAAGGGCCTGGAAAACGCCCACATCTTGCGGCCTGGCTATGCCATCGAGTACGACTATTTTGATCCGCGCGAACTCAAACGCAGTTTTGAAACCAAGCAAATCGAGGGTTTGTTTTTCGCGGGTCAAATCAACGGCACGACCGGCTATGAAGAAGCGGCGGCCCAAGGCTTGTACGCTGGCATGAACGCCGCGCTGCTGGTGAAAGGCCAAGCAGCTTGGACACCTGGTCGGGATCAAGCGTACTTGGGCGTGTTGGTCGACGATCTGGTCAACCAGGGCGTGGTCGAGCCTTACCGCATGTTCACCAGCCGGGCAGAGTTCCGCTTGCAATTGCGCGAGGACAATGCCGACGCCCGCTTGACCGAGAAAGGCCGCGAACTGGGCTTGGTTGGCGACGCCCAATGGGACGCTTTTTGTCGCAAGCGCGATGCTGTTTCACGTGAAACACAGCGCCTGGCCTCGCTTTGGGTCAACCCCAGCAACCTGCCCGCGGCCGAGGCCGAGCGCGTGTTGGGCAAATCCATTTCGCATGAACACAGCCTGGCCGATTTGTTGCGCCGCCCCGATGTCAGCTATGACGCCTTGATGAGTCTGGACGGCGGGCGTTTCGCCAGCCTCGAATTGGCCGCCATGGACGGTGTTTCACGTGAAACCGTGGTTGAGCAAGTGAACATCTCGGCCAAGTATTCGGGCTACATCGACCGCCAGCGCGACGAAGTAGAGCGCGCTGCGCATTACGAGCAGCTGCCTTTGCCCGAGGCCCTGGACTACATGGCCATTCCGGCATTGAGCATCGAGGTGCGGCAAAAACTGCAAAAGCACCGCCCTGAAACCTTGGGGCAAGCGTCGCGCATTTCGGGCGTCACCCCCGCCGCCATTTCCTTGTTGCTGATTCATTTGCGCCGCGCCCGCCACGGTGGTTTTGAGTTGCCACAGGCCGAGGCTTCCGCGTGAACCATGTCTTGGCCCCGGCCTTGGCCCGGGGTTTGGCTGATCTGGGCTTGCCATTGAGCGATGCACAGCAACAGCAGTTGCTGGCTTATCTGGATCTGTTGGTCAAGTGGAACAAGGTTTACAACCTCACCGCGGTGCGCGATCCCGAACAGATGTTGACCCAGCATGTGATGGACTGCTTGGCCGTGGTCACGCCCTTGCGCGCGCGCTTGCCGCAACTCCAAACCGTGTTGGACGTCGGTGCTGGGGGCGGATTGCCGGCGGTGGTGTTGGCCATCGCCTGCCCAGAAGTGCGGGTGAGCGCGGTCGACACCGTGGCTAAAAAAGCCGCGTTCATTCAAACCGTGGCTCACGCTCTTGGCCTGCGGCATTTGCAAGGCGTGCATGCACGGGTGGAAGAGTTGTCCGGTCCGTATGACCTGATCACCTCACGCGCCTTTTCGTCCTTGGCGGATTTCGTCCAGGGCTCCCGCCAGGCCCTGGCCCCGCGGGGTGTCTGGATGGCGATGAAGGGTCGCCATCCTGCGGACGAGTTGCTGGCCCTGTCTGACGAGGTGCTGGTCGAGCAGGTGCAGGCCTTGCAAGTGCCTGGCTTGGCGGCCGAGCGTTGTTTGGTATGGATGGTGTTGCGTTGAATCAGCACACCTTTGATCGCTGCAGTCGCTTGAAGTGTTTCACGTGAAACAAGGCCGGGACAGCGCGGGCAGTTACACTCTGCTCCCTTTCTGAATTTCAAGGTTTCCCATGTTGGGCATCGCAGACTACCCGGCTTTTGTCGGCGCGGTCATCCTCTTTTTGGCCATTCCAGGCCCTGGCAATTTGGCATTGCTCACCGCCACCGGCATGGCGGGTGTGCGCGGCGGGCTGATGTCCTGCCTGGGCATCATCGCCGGCGACCAGGTGTTGATGTGGGCGGCGGTCGCCGGTTTGTCGGCGGTCCTCATGGCCTCGCCCGCTTGGTTTGGCGCGGTGCAATGGATGGGCGCGATTTACCTGGGTTATTTGGGCATCAAGATGGTCTTGGCCAAACCAGGCGATGCACCGCTGCTGGACATGTCCTCGGGTCGTTTTTTCCGCCAGTCTTTGTGGATCACCTTGTTCAACCCCAAGGCCATCGTGTTTTACATGGCGTTTTTCCCGCTGTTTGTTGACCCGCAGCAACCGCCCACCTTGGCCACCTTTGGTTTGATGGCGGTCACCATCGCCGCCCTCACCTTTCTCTACAGCCTGATCCTCACGGTGTTGGCCAGTCGTTTGCGCCGCCGCATGAGCCAGCACCCGTGGATCGGTCCTTTGCTGCAAAAAGTGGCTGGCACCTTGTTGGTGGCGTTTGGCCTTCGGCTCGTTTTTCAAAAGTAAATCCACATGTACAAGATTTTTTGTGTCGCCAATCAAAAAGGCGGCGTCGGCAAAACCACCACCACGATCAACCTGGCTGCGGCGCTGGCTGCCATTGGCCAGCGGGTGCTGATGGTCGATCTGGACCCGCAAGGCAATGCCACCATGGGTTCGGGGGTGGACAAGCGCGAGTTGACCCACTCTGTTTACGAGGTGTTGCTCGGTGAAGCCGACATCGCCCAGGCCCGTGTGCCCAGTGTCTGGGGCGAGGCAGCGGCCAAACCGAACATGGCCACCTACCATGTGCTGGGTGCCAACCGCGATTTGGCGGGTGCCGAAGTCGAGTTGGTCAACCTCGAGCAGCGCGAAAAACGCCTGAAGAATGCGCTGGCATTGGTGGCTGAGGATTACGACGTGGTCTTGGTCGATTGCCCACCGTCCCTGTCCATGCTGACCTTGAACGGTTTGTGCGCCGCGCACGGCGTGATTGTGCCGATGCAGTGCGAGTATTTCGCGTTGGAAGGCCTGACCGATTTGGTCAACACGATCAAGCAGGTGCACGCCAACCTCAACCCCGATTTGAAAATCATCGGCCTGTTGCGGGTCATGTTCGATCCGCGCATCACCTTGCAGCAACAGGTGAGCGATCAGCTCAAAGGGCATTTTGGTGACAAGGTGTTCAACACCTTGATCCCGCGCAATGTCCGTTTGGCCGAAGCACCCAGCTATGGATTGCCTGGTGTGGTGTTCGACCCCGCAGCCAAGGGCAGCCAGGCGTTCATCGATTTCGCCAAAGAGCTGGTTGAGCGTTTCAAGAACTTTTGATGTAAAGAGGCGGCTCGTCCGCCACAAAGAGAGCGACAAATGGTCACTAAAAAAATCAAAGGCCTGGGCCGTGGTCTGGAAGCCTTGTTGGGCCCCACCGCCACAGAAACCGGCCACTTGGCCGCCGCCGAGCGCAGCCCCGCCACCTTGTCGGTCGAGCAAATGGTCGCCGGCGTCTACCAGCCCCGCACCCGCATGGACGAGGGCGCTTTGTACGAATTGGCCGAGAGCATCAAAACCCAGGGCGTGATGCAGCCGATTTTGGTGCGACAGCTTTCCTCGGGTGCCAACGCTGGCAAATACGAAATCATCGCGGGCGAGCGGCGCTTTCGCGCCTCCAAGCTCGCCGGTTTGAGCGAGGTGCCAGTGCTGGTGCGCGACGTGCCCGATCAAACCGCCGCCGCCATGGCCTTGATTGAGAACATGCAGCGCGAGGACTTGAACCCGTTGGAAGAAGCGTTGGGCATGCAGCGGCTGATCAAAGAATTTGGCCTGACCCACGAGCAAGCGGCGCAGGCTGTGGGCCGCTCACGCAGTGCGGCCAGCAATTTGTTGCGTTTGCTGAACCTCGCCGACCCGGTGCAAACCATGCTGATGGCGGGCGACATCGACATGGGCCATGCCCGCGCTTTGTTGTCCTTGGACAAGGCGGCGCAAATCACCGCCGCCAACCAAATCAGTGCCAAAAAACTCTCGGTGCGCGAAGCCGAGAGCCTGGTGAAAAAAATCGGCGCGGATTTTTCCTTGGTCACGCAAAAACCAAAAAAAGAAAAATCCCGCGACTTGAAACGCTTGGAAGAAGAGCTCTCGGACCTGTTGACCGCACAGGTGGAGATCCGTGTGAAAAAACAAGTCAAGCGCCAAGGCCGCATGGAGCAAATCGGCGAGGTGGCCATCGAATTTGGCTCGCTCGATGCCCTGAACGGCTTGATCGACAAATTGCGCGGCTAGTGTTTACACCGCCTCGGGCGGGCCTGGTGGCAAGTTATCCTTGGCGACGCCGCAGCGAGACGTTTGATCTCGCTTTTTCATGCGATCTCAGGAGACTTTGTCATGTCATGTTCCGCAACACGCATCTGGCGCCAAAGCGCCGTGGTTTTGTCCATGGGCTTGTTGGCGGGGCTGGCCCAGGCGCAAGAAACCTTCAAGATCGGCATCGTCAGTTTTTTGTCTGGCCAAGCCGCTGAGAGCTTCGGCATCCCTGCCGTCAATGGCGCCAAGGTCTTGATCGAGGCCTTCAACAAGGGCCAAGCGCCTGCGCCCTACAACAAGGTGGGTATTGGCGGCATGCCGATCGAAGTCATTTATGTCGACGAAGCGGGTGGCGCCACCAAACAAGTGCAAGAGTTGCGCAACCTCTACGAGCGCGACAAGGTCGATGTGGTGGTGGGCTATGTCGGCTCAGGCGATTGCTTGGCGGTGGCTCCTGTGGCTGAAGAATTGAAAAAATTTCTCATCCTGTACGACTGCGGCACGCCCCGTATTTTCGAAGACAACAGCTTCCGCTATGTGTTTCGCACCGCGGCCCATGCCACCATGGACAACGTGGCGCTGACCCGTTACCTCAAGGCCCGCAACATTCCCGTCAAGAGCTTCAACCTGATCAACCAAGACTACGCCTGGGGTCAAGACTCGCGCAAAGACTTTGTGTTGTCCATGGCCAACCTCTACCCCGATGCCAAGCCCGGCGTGGACCAATTGCCCAAGTTTGGCGCGGGCCAATACGGCACCGAAATTTCGGCGCTGATGTCTCAACCCGCAGACTTGGTGCATTCCAGTTTGTGGGGCGGTGATTTGCAAGCCTTCATCTTGCAGGCTGGTCCCCGGGGACTGTTCAAAAAATCGCAAGTGGTGTTGAGTGCGGGTGACCATGTGTTGCCTGGCTTGGGCAACAAAATGCCCGACGGCACCATCCTGGGTGCGCGCGGTGCCTATGGCTTGATGGCCCCTCCTTCTCCCCTGAACACCTGGTGGTGGGACACCTACAGCAAAGCCCACAACGTCTACCCGGTGCAAGCACCCTACCGCATGGCCCAAGCCCTGATGGGTTTGAAACTCGCCGCTGAAAAAGCCATGGCGCAAAACAAAGGCAAGAAACCCACCACCGAAATGCTCGCTGCATCGATGCGTGGCAGCGAATGGCTGTCGCCAGCGGGCAAGATCCGCATGGCCTTGTCCAATGGCCAACAAGCCATTCAAGACACCGCCATTGGGCGCACCAAGTGGGACGACAGCAAGAAGATGGTGATGATCGAAGACATCCAGCGCTTCGATGCCGAGTGCGTCAACCCGCCCCTGAACGTGAAGTCGGAAGACTGGCTCAAGTCGGGCTTTGCCGGAGCCAAGTGCAAGTGACGAACGCGTCTTGCAGGGGTTGATGGCATGCAACTCGCATTGACCATCTTGATCGACGGTTTGAGCTACGCCTCGTGGTTGTTCATCGTGGCGCTGGGACTCACCTTGGTGTTTGGGGTGCTCAAAATCCTCAACATCGCGCACGGCAGTTTTTATGCCTTGGGCGCTTATGCCGCGGCCACCACAGTGGCTGGCGTCACGGCCATGAACACCTCGCCTTACATGTCTTTGCTGGCCATGTTGGTGGCGGCCTTGTTGGTGGCGTTGTTGGTCGCCCCGGTCACCGAACGCGGCTTGCTGCGTTTTTTCTATGGCCAAGACGAGGTGCTGTTGGTCTTGGTCACCTACGCCATGTTCCTCATGCTGGAAGACGTGACCAAACTCATTTGGGGCGCGAACCCGTATTACGTGTCTGAGCCCTATGGCTTGTTTGGCAACATCGACATCGGGCACCAAAGCTATGTCGGTTACGACCTGTTTCTGATGGTGTTGGCGGTGGTCGTGGGCCTGGTGGTTTGGTGGGGCTTGAACCGCACCCGCTTTGGCAAGATCGTCACCGCGGTGATCCACAGCCCCGAAGTCGCGTCCAGCATGGGCGTCCAGGTGTCGCGTGTGTACATGGCGGCGTTTGGCATTGGCATCTTTTTGGCGGCCTTGGGTGGCGCGTTCACCGCCCCCATGATTTCGGTGCAACCCGGCGTGTCGGTGGGCGTGATCATCATTTCCTTTGCGGTGGTCATCATCGGTGGCTTGGGCAGCATCGAGGGTGCGGCGATTGGTGCGCTGATCGTCGGTTTGGCGCGCGCCTTCGCGGTGCACCTGGTGCCGGTGGCCGAGTTGTTCTCGGTTTACTTGGTCATGGCCCTGGTGCTCATGTTCAGACCGCAAGGCTTGTTCCAACGCATCCAAGCGAGAAAAATCTGATGCTGGCTTTGACGGGTCGCGCGCTGTTGTTGCTCTTGGTCGGTTGCGGGCTCGGCCTGTTCTTGCCCAAGTGGCTGCAGTTCATGCTCACCATGGCCCTGGCCAATGGCCTGGTGTCTTTGGGCATTGTGTTGCTGATGCGTGGCGGTGTGGTGGCGTTTGGCCAAGGCCTGATGTCGGCGCTTGGTGGTTATGCTGCGGCGCTGATGTTCCAGCACTGGGGCGTCACCGATGGCCTGTTGTTGCCTTTGTTGGGTGGTTTGGTCGCCATGCTGATCACCGCGCCTTTTGCGCCATTGCTGGCGCGTTACAGGGGCATCTTCTTTTCCATGCTGACTTTGGCCCTGTCCATGGTGGGGTATGGCATTTTGGTCAAGACCGAGTCCTTGGGCGGCTCCGACGGTTTCAATATGGGGCGGGTCAGCTTGCTGGGGCAGGCCTTGGCCGATGGACAAGTGGGCTTTGCCCTGTTCGCCATCACCTTGGGTTTTGCCGTGGCCGCGGGTTTGGTGGCGCGCATTTACTTTGGCTCCACACGTGGCTTGGTAACCCGGGCCATTCGCGACAACGAGCTGCGGGTGGAATACATGGGCGGCTCGGTCAGCCACACCATGGCGATCAATTTTGTGGTGGCGGCTTTCATGGGTGGCATGGGCGGTGCATTGGCGGTCATGGCCTTGGGTCACATCGATCCCAATTTCAGTTACTGGACCACCTCGGGTGAGTTCGTCTTTGTCGCCATCTTGGCCGGCAGCCACAGTGTGGTGGCCGTCATGTTGTCCTCGGTGGTGCTGGAGGTGGTGCGCTCGTTTTCGAGTTCGTATTTCCCCACCACCTGGCAGTTTGCATTGGGTTTGTTTTTGCTGTTGGTCATTCGCTTTTTGCCCCAGGGCTTGGGCTCGCTGTGGCAAAAGAAAGCGTCCGCTGACCCGTCAGAGAGGTCCACATGAGCGCACAAGTGCTTTTGCAAGCCCAGGGTTTGAACAAGCGTTTTGGCGCGGTGGTGGCCGCGCAAGACTTGCAGGTGAACATCCGCGCGGGCGAGCGCATCAGCTTGATCGGCAGCAATGGTGCGGGCAAAACCACCTTCGTCAACATGATCACCGGCTATATCAAACCGGATGAAGGCCAGATTCGCTTGGACGGCCAGGACATCACGGCCTTGAACCCGCGCGAGATCACCCGCTTGGGCGTGGCGCGCTCGTTTCAAATCCCGCAGCTCTACCCCAGCTTGAGCGTGCTGGACAACATGCTGGTGGCGCAAACCATCCACACCCAGCGCTTGTCTTGGTGGCGGCCTTCCAACAGCCCTGATGCGGTGCAACGCGCGCAAGACCTGTTGGCGCGTTTTCGCTTGCGCGAGCATCAGCACCGATTGGTTGCCGAGCTGCCCGGTGGTTTGCGCAAACTGGTCGACATTGCTTTGGCCATGATGGGCTCGCCCAAGCTGTTGCTGCTCGATGAACCGACCAGCGGTGTGGCGGCAGAAGAAAAATTTCCGATGATGGACACGGTCATGCAAGCGCTGAACGACCAACCGCTGACGGTCTTGTTTGTCGAGCACGACATGGACATCGTCAGCCGTTATTGCGACCGGGTGATCGCGTTTTACAGCGGCCGCATCATCGCCGACGATGTGCCCTCTGTCGCCTTGTCCAACGCCGATGTGCGTCGCTATGTCACCGGCGAGCGCGACCCGCAGGAGGCCCCCCATGCTTGAGCTCGACGACTTGCATGTGGACATCGCCTCGGCGCAGGTGTTGCGCGGTTTTTCCATGCGTGTCGCGCAAGGCCACATGGTCGGCCTGGTGGGGCGCAATGGCGCAGGCAAAACCAGCACCATGCGCAGCATCATGGGGCACTTGCCTCTGCGCCAAGGGCGGTTGCGTTGGAACGGCCAAGACCTCGCCAACTTGCCGCCCGAAGCGCGTGCTGGATGGGGTGTGGGCTACATGCCGGAAGACCGGGGTTTGGTGCCCGAACTCACGGTCGAAGAAAACATCTGCATCCCGCTGTGGGTCAGCAAAACCTTGCACGCACCCGACCGATTGGCTTTTGTGTACCAAGTCCTGCCTGAGTTGAAAGACATGGCGCAACGACGCGCCTTGTTGCTTTCGGGCGGACAGCAAAAACTGGTGGCCTTGGGCCGGGCCTTGGCGGTGGGCACCAAGCTGTTGCTGTTGGACGAACCGTTTGAAGGGGTCGCACCCGCCTTGTCGATGCGCATTTCCGAGGTGTTGCACCAACTCAAGGGTGCCGATTTGTCGGTGCTGATTTCGCAGTCGGACTTGAACCATTCCAGTGGTTTGCTTGACAGCACCGTGGTGATTGAGCGCGGTGCCAATGTGGCTTGATTGAAAACACCAACGGTCAATGCTTGCTGTGCTCGCGCAAGACAGACACGATGGGTCGAATGCATAGCGAACGTCGCAGCTTTGCTGCGGTGAGCGGCATTCGATTCATCGGGGCTGGCCAGGCCTGAAAGAAGGGCTTGCTGGCCTCACGGCATGCAACCCGCACGGCACTTGGTCAGTACAAAAACACCTTGCCCGGATTCATGATGTTGTGCGGGTCCAAAGCATGTTTGATGGCGCGCATCATGTGGACCGCGCCGGCGCCTGCCTCGTTCACCAAGAAATCCATTTTGTGCAGACCGATGCCGTGCTCTCCTGTGCAAGTGCCTTCCAGCGCCAAAGCACGGGCCACCAGTTTGTCGTTCAGCGCTTCAGCCGTGGCGCGTTCTTGCGCGTTGTCGGGGTCGATCAAATAACCAAAGTGGAAATTGCCATCGCCCACATGGCCGACCAAGAAATACGGGATGCCCGAGGCATCCACCTCGGCCACCGAGTCGAGCAAGCAGTCGGCCAAGCGTGAAATCGGCACACAGGTGTCGGTGCTGATGGCGCGGCAACCGGGGCGGCTTTGAATGCCGGCAAAGTAAGTGTTGTGCCTGGCGGTCCACAAACGGGTGCGCTCCTCGGGCGTGGTCGCCCATTCAAACGCATGGCCTTCAAATTCGCTGGCGATCTCTTGCACGGTTTCGGCCTGCTCTTTCACGCTGGCCGGCGAACCGTGGAACTCCATCAGCAGCATCGGTTGCACCGGCAAACTGAGCTTGGAATACTGGTTCACCATGCGCACTGCGTTGGCGTCGATCAACTCGACCCGCGCAATCGGGATGCCCATTTGGATGATTTGGATCGTGGTGCGCACCGCCGCTTCGATGCTGGGGAACGAGCAAGTGGCGGCCGACACCGCTTCGGGCAGGGGATACAGCTTCAAGGTGATTTCGGTGATCACACCCAAGGTCCCTTCGCTGCCCACCATCAAGCGGGTCAGGTCGTAGCCTGCAGAGGACTTGCGGGCCCGGGTGCCGGTGCGAATCACCTCGCCGCTGGCGGTGACCACTTCCAAGCCCAACACGTTTTCGCGCATGGTGCCGTAGCGCACGGCGTTGGTGCCGCTGGCGCGGGTCGCGCTCATGCCACCAATCGAAGCGTCTGCGCCTGGGTCGATCGGGAAAAACAAACCGGTGCTTTTGATTTCTTCGTTGAGTTGTTTGCGCGTGACCCCGGCTTGCACCGTCACGGTCAGGTCCTCGGCATGAACCGACAAGACCTTGTTCATGCGGCCCAAGTCGATGCTGATGCCGCCTTGCACCGCCAGCAAATGACCTTCCAGCGAGGAACCGACACCGAACGGGATGACCGGGACCTGGTGCGCCGCCGCCAAGGACACGGCTTGGGCCACATCGTCGGTGGACTCGGCGAACACCACGGCTGCCGGTGGTGGCACGGTGGTGTAGGCCGACTCGTCGCGGCCATGCTGTTCGCGCACCACCATGGCGGTGGAGCAGCGTTCGCCGAAATGTGCTTTCAAGGCATCCAGCAGGGCTTGCGGCACCTCGCGTTGTTGGACGACGGGCATCAGATGTTGGGCGGTGCTGGGTGCGTTCATGGCAGGCTCCTGTAGAGCACCCATTCTAGGAAGAAACACCCCTTCAAGGGTGTCGCACACGAGCGTGGATTCAGGGCTGCAGTTCGATTTGCGCCTGCATGCCCAAGCGCACCGTGGTTTTGCCGCTTTCATGTGGAATCGGGATGGGCGCGGCATCCGCCATGGGGCTTTTGGCCATCAGGGCCATGGGCTGGGGGTCGGTCACATCTGGCGTCGGCGAAAACACGAGCGACTGGATGCGGTAGTTGGCAAAACCAAAAGCCTGTGCGATCTGGCTGGCCTTGTTTTTGAAGTTGAGCGCCAGTTCTTGCACCAGGTTTTTTTCGGTTTGCTGTCGCAGGGGGTCGGAGAGGCGAAATTGCACGCTTTGAATGCGCATCACACGGGTCAGCTCGGAGGTCAACTGGGCCAGCGCCGCGGTGTTGGTGGACAACAAAACCAGTTCGGCCTGCGCGCGCCATGGGGTGGTCTTGCCTTTGGGGTCCCAAATGGGTGATGTGTGAACCTGGCCGATTTGCAGCATCACGCCTGGGACTTGGCGCGCTTGTGCCACGGCTGTTTGCAGCTGAGCCAACACGCTTTGGGTGATGTCGTGGGAGTTGCGGCCCTCGCGCGACACCACCATGCTGACCAACAGTTCGTCGTTGTCCACGGTGGCGCTGGCTTGCGCGTCGAGTTGGGCTTTGGCCGGGGTGTCGGGGATGGGCTTGGTTTGGGCCAGGGCCACGGTGGCTTGGCAGACCAGCAGCCAGGCCAGCAAAATTGTTTTCATGTCAGGTGTCTCGTGTTGAAAAGAACACTTAACGTGCCAGCATGAAACTCGGTGAGCCCAGCGCCACAACTTGAACAAAGGCTCGCATTTGCATGTTGTCCTCGCGCGCGCCAAGGGGTTGTGGGCCGGGGTGTCCTGCTTGGCCTGTGGCCTGAGACAATGCGCCGCTAAAGAGGAATCACCAGATGGGCAACCGACTCACACAAATCGCCACCCGCACCGGCGACGATGGCACCACCGGCTTGGGCGACAACCGCCGTGTCAGCAAAAACAGTTTGCGCGTGCACGCCATGGGCGAGGTGGACGAGCTCAACTCCCACATCGGCGTGTTGCTCTGCGAGGACATGCCCAACGACGTGCGCGAGCTGCTGGTGGAGGTGCAACACCAGTTGTTCAATTTGGGCGGTGAACTCAGCATCCCTGGTTTTGAGTTGCTCAAGGCCGAGGCGGTGCTGGCCTTGGACCATGCTTTGGCCGATCACAACGAGGCACTGCCCAAGTTGCAAGAATTCATCTTGCCGGCGGGCACGCGTGGCGCGTCATTGGCCCATGTGTGTCGCACCGTGGCGCGTCGCGCCGAGCGCGCCGTGGTGGCTTTGGGTGCGGAAGAAGCCTTGAACGACACGCCTCGCCAATACCTCAACCGCTTGTCCGACCTGATGTTTGTGCTCGCGCGCGTGCTCAATCGCATGAATGGCGGCGATGACGTGTATTGGAAAAGCCAGCGCATGAGCGCTGGTTGAAACAGACGCCAGCGCATGAGCGCTGGTTGAACAAGACCCCAGCGCTGGCCTTATTTCTTCATGCCCAATATCCAATCCACCAGCATGTTGATTTCTGCTTGGCTCAGGTTCAAGAAGGCGGGCATGATGCTGCGGCCACCGCCAGCCCAAACGCCTTTGCCACCGTTGCGGATTTTGTCAGCCAGGTAGGATTTGGCCTCAGGGTCGCCGTGGTATTTCTCGGCGATCTTTTCGTATGAAGGCACCGACATGGTGTGCTGATCGATGCTGTGGCAACCCAGACAGGCTTTCTCTTTGGCCAAACTCGCGGCATCTTGTTGGGCCATGGCCCACAACGGCAAGCAGCACAACAACAGAGCGATACGTTTCATGAACAGGTCCCGAGAAAATGACAAATTCTAGGGAGCGATCAATGCCATGGCATGCGCAAGGGTCTTGCGTTCAGGGGTTGGTGCCCAGCAAACGCAGGCGAAATGCCGGGTCCGAGGTGCGCGCAGACAGCCAGATGCCAAAAAACAATTGGGCAAATTCAGCATCGGCAATCTCGCCCCGAGGTTGTCCGTTGTGCCAAAACACCGCGGCCTCACCGGGTCGCTGCAAGCCCAGCAAGCGGTCGCCTTTGCGCACTTTCGGGAAGACGCGCAGCATTTGCGCCATCCAAGCCTGTTCTTGGGCGGGGCTCACGGTGGCGATGCGGCGCATCTCCTGGATTGAGCGTTGCGCAATGTCTTTGGCCTCGAAGTTGCGCAAGTAATGAAGTTCCAAGGCCAGCACGTGTTCGTGTGCGGCTTGGGCTTGGAACGTTGGCATGGTCCACAAGGTGGCGTCGTACACGTCAAAGCCAAAGTAAGTGAAACGCGCCGTGCTGCGCCACGCCAAATCCGGGGTCGCCAACTCGGCCGGCACCGGCTGCGGCGCGGGTTTCTGTGCAACCGACACAGACGGCCATGTCAGGTGGACCATCAGCAGGCCCAGCGCCACGCATCGGGTGAGGGCGTACAGGGCTTGGCGCATCGTCAACGGGGTGACAACACCGACATGGTGATGCGCGAGATGCAACTCAAACGGCCTTGGTCGTCAAACATCTCAATGCCCCAGACCTGGGTGCTGCGTCCGATGTGAATGGGTCGGGTGATGCCGTTGACCCAACCCTCGGCCACGCCGCGGATGTGGTTGGCGTTGATGTCCAAACCCACTGCGCGGTGATCGGGCGGGCACGAGTAGAAAGCGCCGCATGAGCCCAATGTTTCGGCCAACACCACGCTGGCACCGCCGTGGATCACACCATAGGGCTGGCGTGTGCGTTTGTCCACCGGCATGCGGCCACGGATGAAATCGGGGCCAACTTCGAGGAACTCCATGCCCAAGCTTTCGCCGGCGGTGTTGTAGTGGCTCTCGGTGAGCAATTCAATGCTGATCGGTTTGGTCCAAATGGCGGCCATGGGCAGAAACAGTTGATAGACAAAACTGCATCTTAGGGGCAATGCCCAGTCGCGGCACCGGGGAAGACTGATAACCTCTGACGCCATGAACGCTTCCCACACCCCAGCGCCTTTTGTGCCGCAAATGCGCCTGTACCAGCAATGGCTGGCCGAGCACCGTCAACTGCATTTCGACGATTACCCCGCCATGTGGCAATGGTCGGTGACGCATCTCGAGGATTTTTGGCAATCGGTGTGGGACTACCTGGATTTGCAATCGCCCACCCCGCACAGCGTGGTGCTCGAGCGCAACGTCATGCCAGGTGCGCGTTGGTTTGTCGGTGCCCAAGTGAACTACGCCCACCAGGTGCTGCGGCATGTGGACGCCGCCCATGCGGCGGGCATGCCGGCCATCATCAGCAACAACGAACGCGGGCAACGGCGCGAATTGTCTTGGCCCGAATTGAAGCGACAAGTGGGCGCGATGGCGCTGCATTTGCAAGCACAGGGCGTGCAACCCGGTGACCGGGTGGCGGCTTACCTGCCCAATATTCCCGAAACCATGGTGGCGTTTTTGGCGGTCACCAGCATCGGTGGCATTTGGAGTGTGTGTGCGCCCGACATGGGCACCAACGCGGTGGTCGATCGTTTCAAGCAAATCACCCCCAAGGTGTTGATCGGTGTCGATGGCGTCACCTACGGCGGCAAAGACCTGGCGCGCTTGGGCGTGGTGAGCGAGTTGCGTGCGGCCTTGCCCAGCGTCGAGCATGTGGTGGTCTATCAAAACCTGGGTGGCATGGCGCCCCTGCCGGACAGCGCCGATTGGTCGCAGGTGGTGCAGCGCGACGACGCCCCAGTGCAGGCCTTCACCCCGCAGTGGTTGCCGTTCAACCACCCGTTGTGGATTGTGTATTCGAGTGGCACCACCGGCCTGCCCAAACCGCTGGTGCACGACCATGGCGGCACCTTGGTCAACGGCATGGCGCACAAAAACCTGCATTACGACGTGGCCTGCAGCTACGAGCCCAATTCCTGGGGCGAGCGCTTCATTTGGTACAGCTCCACGGGTTGGGTGATGTGGAACGCGCAGCTGAGTGGTTTGCTCAGCGGCACCACCTGCGTGATTTACGACGGCAACCCTGGCGGCTCGAAAGAGCGGCCCGATTGGGGCGTGTTGTGGCGTTATGCCGCGCAAGAAAAAGTCACCTTCTTTGGCGGCGGCGCGGCTTTTTTCAGCAACTGCATGAAAGCCGGTTTAGAACTCAAAACCATCGCGGGTTTGCACACCATCCGCGCCTTGGGGGCGACCGGCTCGCCCTTGAGCGCCGAGGTGCAGCAATGGGGCACCGCCCAGTTCAACGCGGTCTACCAAGCGGCGGGTGTTGAGCGTCCCGAGATATGGTGGTGCAATATTTCAGGCGGCACCGATGCGGGTGCCTATGTCGGCGGTTTGCGCGACCTGCCCATGGTGCCGGGCGAGATGCAATGCCGCATGCTGGGTGTGTCGGTGCATGCGTTCAATGAGCAAGGTCAACCGGTGATCGACGAAGTGGGTGAGTTGGTCGTGACCCAACCGCTGCCCTGCATGCCGCCCTTCTTTTGGGGCGACACCGACAACCAGCGCTACCTGGGCAGTTATTTCGACACCTTCCCAGCGGGCTTGGGCCGCCGACCCGGTGGGGGCGATTTGCCAGCCGATGCCGGCGCGGTCTGGCGACACGGCGACTGGCTCAAGATCACGCCCGAGGGGCGCGCCATCATTTATGGCCGCAGCGACGCCACCATCAACCGCCACGGTTTGCGCATGGGCACCAGCGAGTTGTACAGCGCGGTGGAAGCCCTGCCCGAGGTGCTGGACAGCATGGTGGTGGATTTGGAGTACCTCGGCAAAGACAGCTACATGCCGCTGTTTGTGGTGTTGCGCGAAGGCGTGGCGCTGGACGCGGTGTTGCGAGACCGTTTGAACGCCGCGATTCGCACCGCACTCAGTCCGCGCTTTGTGCCGGACGACATTTACCAAGTGGCTGAAATCCCGCGCACCTTGTCGGGCAAAAAGCAGGAGTTGCCAATCAAAAAACTCATGCTTGGTCAGCCCTTGGAGAAGGTGTTGAACAAAGACGCCATGGCCAATCCGGGTTGTCTCGATTGGTATGTGGCCTTGGCGAAGCGACATTTGGCGGCGGCTTAGTCTTTCAGGCCTGCCTCTTGAGTTTTGCCCGGCGCAGTGGGCTCGTCCGCCGCTCACCGCAGCAAAGCTGCGACGTTCGCTACGTGGTCAAGCCCACTGCGCCGGGCTGAACATGAGCTTGTCGCGCGAGGGCGCTGGGGCAGCTTGAAGCTGATTTTCGAAATCAAGCAACAAATCTCAGGACTCAAGCGCCTTGGCCATGGTCTTGCCCAACTCCACACCCCATTGGTCAAACGCGTTGATGCCCCACATCGCGGCTTGGCAAAACACCTTGTGTTCGTAAAGCGCGATCAGGGCGCCCAAGCTGTGCGGCGTGAGTTGCTCCATCCACAGCACCGTGCTCGGCACATTGCCGGCAAAGCTGCGGTGCGGTGCGAGGGCTTGTGCCTCGGCCTCGCTCAAGCCGCTGTCGCGCAACATGTTTGCGGTGTCGGAGACATCACGTCCCAGTGCCAGCGCTTGGGTTTGCGCTTGCAAATTGAGCAGCACCACGCGCTGGTGTTCAGCCGCCAGTGGCAGTGCGGCATGGCCTTGGCGCACACCGATGAAATCGATGGGCACCAGATGTTGGCCTTGGTGCAGCAATTGGAAATACGCGTGCTGGCCATCGATGCCCAAACCACCCCACAGCACTGGCGAGGTGCCCACGCTGGCCATGTGGCCGTCGATGTGCACCCGCTTGCCGTTGGACTCCATGTCCATCTGTTGCAAGAAGGGCACCAAACGACCCAAGGCCGAGGCATAGGGCGCGACATGGTGGGTCTGTGCGCCCAAGAAGTTGCGGTTCCACACGCCCCACAGCGCCATCAGCAAGGGCAGGTTGCGCGCGGCTGGGGTGTTGGCAAAGTGCTGGTCCATGGCCTGACCACCGGCCAACAGTTCCAAAAAAGCGGTTTTGCCTATGGCGATGGCCAATGGCAATCCAATCGCCGACCAGACCGAGTAACGGCCACCGACCCAGTCCCAAAACAAAAAACAGTGCGCGGGCAAATACCCCGCCGCTTGCGCCAAAGCGGGCTTGGCGGTGACCGCGACGAGTTGATGGGCCAGCAAGGCCTCGCTGCAACCGCCGTCTTGCAACCAGCGCCGGGCCGATGCCGCCAAGGTCAGGGTTTCTTGGGTGGTGAAGGTTTTGCTCTGCACGATGAACAGGGTGCGAGCTGGATGCAGAGGCGCCAAGGTGGTGGCCAAGCTCCAGGGGTCGACATTCGACACATAGTGCACCCGCACGGGCGGCGGTGTCAGACGGGGCGACAACTGGCTCAGCGCTTCGCTGGCCATGCGCGGCCCCAGGTCCGAGCCGCCAATGCCCAGGTTGACCACGTCTGTGATCGTGTCGCCCAGAAAGCCTTTCAAGCCACCAGCGCGCAGCTGCTCGGCAAAGTCGGTGAAGCGCTGCAGCTCGTGCGCCACCTCGGCGGCGATGGCCTGGCCCCAAGGGGTATTCGGAGCATGGCCACGCAAGGCCACGTGCAACACCGGGCGTTGTTCGGTGGTGTTGATCGGCTCACCTCGGAACATCGCCTGTGCTTGGGCCAGCACATCGCTTTCTTCGGCGAGTTGCAACAGGGCTTGCATGATGGCCGGGGTCACGCGTTGGCGCGACGCGTCGGCTTGCAGGCCGGCGGCTTCAAATTGCAAGCGCTGGTTGCGCGCGGGGTCTTGCAACAGGTCGCGCAAATGCGCCTGTGGACCATCGGCCAAGGCTTGCAGACGCTGCCAAGCGGGACGTTGTTCGGGGCGGGTGAAATGGGTCATGGACAGCAGATTGTGAACGGTTCAAGCAGCGTTGCGTCAAGCCTTGGGCACGCGCGCCAAAGCCTCTTGCGCCAAGCGGGTGATGCGCGCCCAATCGCCTTGCGCCACGGCATCGGCGGGGGTGAGCCAAGAGCCGCCCACCATGGCCACATTGGGCAGCGTCAGCAACTCGGCCATGTTGTCGGGGGTCACGCCTCCGGTGGGGCAAAACTGCACATCGCCCAAGGGGCCACTCAAGGCTTTCAACATGCCCAGGCCGCCCGCTTGTGCGGCGGGAAACAGTTTCATGAGCGCAAAGCCGTAGTCGCGTGCGCGCATGACTTCCGACGGGGTCATGACACCGGGCATGAAAGGCATCTGGCAATCGATGGCGGCTTGCACCAGCGCATCGCTCAAGCCGGGTGACAAGGCAAAGCGCGCACCCGCGTTTTTCACCTGCTGCATCTCAGCGGCGCGGGTGACCGTGCCGGCACCCACCTGCATCTCAGGGACGTGCTTGGCGACCGCTTCGATGGCGGCCAAACCGGCGCTGTGGCGCAGCGTGATTTCCATGACGTCGATGCCACCAGCCAACAGCGCATGCGCCATGGGCACGGCCTGGTCGACATGGCTGATGACGATGACGGGCACCACGCGCGAATGAAACCTGGGGCGTTGGAACGTGGGGTGGTCGGTGTGCAGGTTCAAAGCGCGGTCTTTCCATCGGGCATCTGGGACAACAGGGGTGACGCGCCTTCTTCGGCCAGGGCCGCGTGTTGGCGGAACAAAGCGAACAGGCCACGACCGCTGCCCCAAGCGGTGTCGACAGGACGTTGCAGAGCGGGGCGGGCGCGCAATGCATCCTCGCCGATCTCCAGGGTCAGTGTTTGTGCGTCGCAGTCGAGGGTGATCATGTCGCCGTTTTGAACCAAACCAATGACGCCGCCATTCACCGCCTCGGGCGACACATGGATGGCGGCCGGGACTTTGCCGGACGCGCCTGACATGCGGCCATCGGTGACCAGCGCCACCTGGAAACCTTGGTCTTGCAACACACCGAGCATGGGTGTGAGTTTGTGCAACTCGGGCATGCCGTTGGCTTGCGGGCCTTGGCAGCGCACCACGGCGACAAAGTCTTTCTGCAACTGCCCGTCTTTGAACAGTTGTTGCAAGGCTTGTTGGCTGTCGACCACCACCGCGGGTGCACGCACCACGCGGTGCGCGGGTTTCACCGCCGACACTTTCACCACCGCGCGGCCCAGATTGCCTTGCAGCAAGCGCAGGCCGCCATCGGGGCTGAACGGGTTTGGGAAGGGGCGCAGCACCGAGTCATCGGCCGACGTGCGGGGCACGGGTCGCCAGGCCAATCGACCGTGGTCCAGCCAAGGTTCTTTGGTGTAATGCTGCAAGCCAGGCCCCATGACGGTGTGCACATCGGCGTGTAGCAAGCCGGCTTGCAACAACTGGGCGATCAGAAAACCCATGCCGCCTGCGGCGTGGAAATGGTTGACGTCCGCCGAACCATTGGGATAGACCCGAGCCAGCAACGGCACCACCGCTGACAAATCGGAAAAGTCGTCCCAGTTGATCAGGATGCCAGCGGACCGCGCCATGGCCACCAAATGCAAGGTGTGGTTGGTCGAACCACCCGTGGCCAACAAACCGACCAGGCCATTCACCACCACGCGCGCGTCCACCTGATGGCCCATGCCCACCGGGCCTTGCGACAAGGCCACCGCGCGTTGCACACCGGCTTCGAGCAGCGCGTGCCGCAGCGGGGTGTTCGGGTTGACAAAGCTGGATCCCGGCAACTGCAAGCCCATGATCTCCAGCAGCATTTGGTTGGAGTTGGCCGTACCGTAAAAAGTGCAGGTGCCGGGGCCGTGGTAGGCCGCTTGCTCGGCTTCAAGCAAGGTGGCGCGGTCGACCAGGCCTTGCGCGTATTGCTGGCGCACCTTGGATTTGTCGTCGTTGGACAAGCCGCTGGTCATCGGGCCCGCAGGCAAAAACACCGCGGGCAAATGGCCAAATTGCAATGCACCCATGAACAGCCCCGGCACGATCTTGTCGCACACGCCCAGCAACAGCGTCGCGTCAAACACGTTGTGCGACAGGCCCACAGCGGTGGCCATGGCGATCACATCGCGCGAGAACAAAGACAGCTCCATGCCGTCTTCGCCCTGCGTCACGCCATCGCACATGGCCGGCACGCCAGACGCCACTTGCGCGGTGGCCCCGGCAGCACGTGCGGCGCTGCGGATGGCTTCAGGGTACTGCTCGTAAGGCTGGTGTGCCGACAGCATGTCGTTGTAGGCGCTGACGATGCCCAGGTGCGGTTGGCGCTCTTGCCGCAGCACCAGTTTGTCGTTGGCTGGCATGGCGGCATAGGCATGGGCGGCGTTGGCGCAACCCAGTCCTTCACGGTAGGGGCCGGGCTTGCGGGCTTGCGCCAGATGCGCCAAATACGCCGCGCGGCTGTGGGCGCTGCGCGCTTCAATCCGTGCGGTGACCGCGGCCAAGGTGCTGTTCATGGGGAGTCCTTTGCAATGTCACGCCAGAGGGCCACCGGGCAACGGCTTTGGTGCAGCACATGCGAGACGGGCAGCGCCAGGCTGGGCGCCAGCAAAGCGCGGTCCAGCACCGGTTGTTTGTCAGCCCCTGTCACCGGCAGCACGATGTGGCGTGCGGTCAGCAACATGCTGAGGTTTTGCGACACCCGCGCAAAGGGTGCGTTGGCTGGCGGATGCACCAGTTCGATGGCCACACAGGCCGGGGATTGCGTCGGGTCGAGCGCGTTCGGCAGGTTGATCGCTTCGGGAAACAAGGACGCGGTGTGTCCGTCTGTGCCCATGCCCAGCACCAGCACATCGGCCGCGCCCAGTTGGCGCATGGTGAAGGTGGCATGCCGGGCATACACCGGCGGTGTGGCCAGATCGCCATCGGCGATCAGCGGCACCCAACGTGCGGCGGCGGCCAGGTCTTGGAGCAAATGCTGGCGCACCAAACCCGCATTGCTGGCCGGGTGGTCGCTGGGCACACAGCGTTCGTCCACCAAGGCGATGCTGATCTGCGACCAGGGCAGTGGCTGCACCCGCAAAGCCTGGAAAAGGGGGATGGGCGATTGGCCACCAGACACACACAAGACCGCTTGCCCACGCGCTTGCACGGCGGCTTGCAAACGCGTCGCGATGTCGTGCGTCAAGGCCTCCACCGAATAGGTGTGGCTGCTGAGCTGTGGCATCTGTGGCATTCAGCTTTCCTCGAACCAAGACAATTCGTCGCGCGCCATCAGCGCACTCGAGGCCGCAGGTCCCCAACTGCCCGCCAAATAGGGTTTGGGTTTGTCGTCCAGCTCGGCCCAGCCCGCCAGGATGGGATCGACCCAAGACCAGGCGGCTTCCAACTCGTCGCGCCGCATGAAATGCGTCAAGCGCCCTTTGATCACGTCCATCAGCAAGCGCTCGTATGCCTCGGCCCGGCGTTTCTCCGACGACTGTTGCAAGTCCAGCCCCAGGCGCACCGGGTGCATGCGCATGCCGGTGCCGGGCTCTTTCACCATCATGGCGAGTTCGATGGATTCTTCGGGTTGCAGCGTGATGATCAGGCGGTTCGGTTCACCCAGTGCGCTTTTGCCAAACACCGAGAACGGCTGTTCTGCAAACTCGATGATGATCTCCGACTGGCGGGTGTGCAGTCGTTTGCCGGTGCGCAAAAAGAACGGCACTTGCGCCCAGCGCGCGTTGTTGATTTGGGTGCGCAAGGCGACAAAGGTTTCGGTGCGGCTGTCGGGCGGCACATTGTCTTCTTCCAAATAGCCTGTCACCGCCTGGCCTTCGGATGAACCAGCGGTGTATTGGCCGCGCACCGTGTCGCGTTTGATGTCGGCCAAACTCATGCGGCGCAGCGAGCGCAGCACCTTGAGTTTTTCATCGCGCACATCGTCGGCGTCCAGCGAGATCGGTTGCTCCATGGCGACGATGCACAGCAGTTGCAGCAAATGGTTTTGCACCATGTCACGCATGGCGCCCGCGCCGTCGTAAAAACCGGCGCGGCTGCCCACCCCCACGGTTTCGGCCACGGTGATTTGCACACTCTTGATGTAAGGGGCGCGCCACAGCGGTTCAAAGATGGCGTTGCCAAAGCGCAGCACCATGAGGTTTTGCACCGTCTCTTTGCCCAGGTAATGGTCGATGCGGTAAATCTGCTGTTCGCCAAAGTACTTGGCCACGTCTTGGTTGATGGCGCGCGCAGAGGCCAGGTCGGTGCCCAGTGGTTTTTCCAACACCACCCGCGACAGCGCATCGACCAAACCCACGCCGTGCAAATGCGCGCATATCTGGCTGAACAAACTCGGCGCGGTCGCCAGGTAAAACACCCGCAGGCGCGGTGTCGGACACGCCGCCTGGAGTGCGGCATAAGCCGGGGCCGAGGTGACGTCCACACCCACATAGCTCAGGCGCTTCAAAAACGCTTGCCAGGTGTCGGTGTCAAAGCTGGTGGGGTCGATGAATTCAGGGGAACGCTGGTCGATGAACTGCAAATAGTCCTCTGTCGACCAGGCTTGCCGCCCCACCGCCAGGATGCGGGTCTGCGCATCCAGCCTGTCGTGCGCGTGCGCCATGTAGAGCGCGGGCAGCAATTTGCGAAACGACAAATCGCCAGCGCCGCCAAAAATCACGATGTCCAATGCGGCGTCGGTGGAAGAGGTGCTCATGCGGCGAGTGTTCCTGCGTCTTGTTTCAAGAAAATGTCTTTGTCTGGGAAAAACTGGGTGTGCAGCGGCAACAAGGCACCGCCCAAGGCCCGCGCCATGCTGCCCACGCGACCCGCCATCAATTCGGGCAGGTGCAAGCCCTCCGAGCGCACTTGCTGCAAGGCCTCTTGGGTGCGGGCCAGCAGCGCTTGCAACAAAGCAGGAGCGATCGAGCCGTCCATCAGCACCGCGTTCAAGTCCAGCAAGGCCGCTGCGCTGGTGATGGCCAGAGCCAAGCTGTGGGCCGCTTGGTCCAACCAAGGCTGGGTGTGGCGGTCGTGTTCGCTGCGCATGATCTCGTCTTGACCCACCAACAGCGGGTCCAGTCCAGCGGCCATGAGCGACTGCTCAAGTTGCCAACCCGAGGCCAGCTCCAGCAATTGGCGTGCGTTTTGTGGCTCGCCATGGCTCAAAGGCATGGAGCCAATTGCGCCGGCATTGCCGCGCGGCCCACTCACGATGTGGCCGTCCAGCACCAAACCACCGCCAATGAAGGTGCCCACAAACACGTACAGAAAATGCGGCACATCGCGCCCACGCCCTTGCACCAATTCGGCGACGCAGGCCGCGGTCGTGTCTTTGGCGAACTCCACCGGCAGCGGTGTCATGTCTTGCACCAGTTGCAGCAGGTCGAGTTGCGCCCAAGCGGCCATCACCTCGCTGGCTTGTGGCCCCATCAGGTCGCCCCAAGCGTGCATGGCCAGCGGGGCCGACAGGCCGATGCCGACGCAGCGCTGCCAGGCGTCGCCCAGCGCCACCTCCATGGCGGTCAAGCCTTCTTGGATTTTGGGAATCACCTCGGCCGGCGAGGGATAGGGGTAGGCGTGTTGCCAGCTGTGGCGCACCTGGCCCAAGAAATCCACCACCACCACTTCGAGGTTGCGCCGTCCCACTTGCAAACCCACGCTGTAAGCCCCATCCGGGTTGAGGCTCAAGGGGATGGAGGGCTGGCCGATCTTGCCGCGGATGCGTTCTTGCTTGAGCAACAAACCGTCGTCGAGCAAACGGTTGACGATGATCGACACGGTTTGGGTGGACAGCTGGGTCAAGCGCGCCAGATCGGCCTTGGGGATCGCGCCGGCATGGCGAATGGCCCGCAACACGGTGCGCTCATTGAACTGGCGCATGCCGTTGTGGTTGGAGCCGCGCATGGTGTTCACAGCAGGATCACCCCTTTGCAAAACAAGGCGTTGCAAAAGGCGGTGCCTTCACCGGTTTGCACCAGCAGGCTGGCACCCCGGATGCGCTCGTAAAACGCAAAGCGCTCGACTGGCTCCACTTGCGTGGCTTGAAAGCCCTCGGCCACCACCAGGTCCACCACCGCTTGTTGCGCGGGTGTGCGGTGGCCCGGTGCACTGCCACTCACTTGCATGTAGGCGGCGGGTTGCGGCACATCCAGTGCCAGTGGGAACACCGACAAGACGGCTTGCGACACCCGCGCCAGTGACAGGCCGGGCAGGCGCACCACCGGTTTGCCTTGGCTCAAAAAATCGGCGGTGAAATTGGCGTCGACCACGGCCACCCATTCGCCATGGCCCATGGCCGAGAGGTGCATCAACAACGCAGGGGTCAGGATCGGGTCGATGCCTTTCAACATGCCACGGCCTCTGGTGTCGACAGGTTCTCGGGCGCGATCGCGCCGGTGATCAGGCCCACAATTTCTTGCGGATTGGTGTTGGCGGTGCGGCGACTGCAGATGATGCGGCCTTGGCGGAACACCCAAATGCGATCGACCAAATCGAACACTTGGCGCAGGTTGTGGCTGATGATGATCAGCGGCACGCCACGGGCCTTCAAGCCTTTGATGATCTCTTCCACGCGGGCGGTTTCTTGCACACCCAAGGCGGCGGTGGGCTCGTCCAAGATGATGAGTTTTTTGGCGAACCCCGCCGCGCGTGCGATGGCCACGCACTGGCGTTGGCCGCCCGACATGCCGCGCAGCGAGGCCGACATGTCTTGGATCTTCACGCCGGTGGTGGAGAGCATGTCCACCGATTGGGCGCGCATGGCTCGGTGGTTCAGGATGGACAGCGGGCCCAGATTGAGGCGGGTGATTTCGCGGCCCAAAAAGATGTTGGCGGGCACGTCCAGGTCCTCGGCCAGCGCCAAGGTTTGGTAGACGGTTTCGATGCCTTGCTCGCGCGCGTCCAGCGGGGAATGAAAACGCACGGCTTGGCCGTCCAGGTGAATCTCGCCCGCGCTCGGCTGTTCCACCCCGGTGATCAGGCGCACAAAGGTGCTCTTGCCCGCGCCGTTGTCGCCCACGATGGCGGCGTGTTCGCCCGGATGCAGCTCGAAACCAGCGTCGGTCAGGGCTTTCACCCCGCCGTAATGCTTGGTCAGGCCAGAAATCCGCAAAACAGGGGTGGTTGCAGTCATACAGCGCTCATTGAAAGAAGAAGGGAGCATGAAGCATGCAGCACAGGGGTCGGATTTTATATAGGTAAATCTACTAGGTTTATTTAGTCCGGATTCTGATGTAATTCCACCCACAAGAACCTTTGCCGGGTGGGCCTGCAAAGCGCTTGTCCAACAACCAATGGGAGACACCATGATCACGAAACGCAAATTGGGCCAATGGGCATTGGCCGCCACCGTGGCCGCCGCACTGGTCGCCTGTGGCAAAAAAGAACAAGCCGCTGCCCCTGCGGCCGCGCCAGCCGCTGCTGAAGTCACCATCGCCTACATCACCAACGGCAACACCAACGAGGGCTGGACGCTGATCAATGGCGGCGCCAAAACCGCTGGCCAGGCGCCCGGTGTGAAATTCATCGAACTCGCGGCTGAAAAAGGCGAGCTGTCCAAACAACTGGCCATCGTGGAAGACATGATCACCCGCAAGGTCAGCGCCATCGCCATCGCACCGGTGGACAGCAAGGGCATCGCGCCTGCGGTCAGCAAAGCCATGGCCGCTGGCATCCCGGTTGTCGCGGTCGACACCGGTATCAGCGGTGCAGACATCAGCTCTTATGTGGCCACCGACAACATCAAGGCCGCCATGGTGCAGGGCGACTGGGCCGCCGACCAATTGAAAGACGGCGACACCGTGATCTACATCACCGGCGACCTGGGCCAGTCCACTGGTCAAGAGCGCAAAAAAGGCTTCTTGGACGGCTTGAACGCCAAGCGCAAGAACATGAAAGTCGTGGAAGTGCCCACCACCTGGGACCAAACCATGGCGCAAAACGGCGTGGAAGCGGCATTGCGCGCCAACCCTGGTGCCAAAGTGATCGCTTGTGCCTGGGACGGCGGTGCCTTGGGTGCCAAAGCCGCCTTGATGGCCGCGGGCAAAAAAGCCGGCGAGGTGAAGATCGCAGGTTTTGACGGTTCACCCGGTGGCTTGGACATGATGAAGCAAGGCTGGCAACAAGCCAATGCCGCGCAAATGCTGGCCAAGATCGGTCAAGTGGGCGTGGAAACCGCCATCGCGGCCGCCAAGGGGCAGAAAGTGGAAGCGCGCATCGACACCGGTTCATTCTTGGTCTTGCCTGAGAACGTCGACCAGTTCGCCAAAGACTCTGGCGTGGCGCAATTCATGAAAGTGAAGTGAACCCATGAAATCGATCACCCAACAAGACTGGTATGGGGCGATCGTGGCGGTGCTGTTGCTGAGCCTGTTGCTCAGCATCGCATCGCCTTACTTTCTGACCACCGGTAATTTGTCCAACATCTTGGTGCAGGCCTCGGTCATTGCACTCTTGGCCGGTGGCCAAACCTTTGTCATCCTCACGGGTGGGGTCGACTTGGCGGTGGGGGCGCTCACCGCCTTGTGTGGCGCGGTGGCCGGTCACATGATGATCAAACTCGGCATGCCGGTGGCACCTGCGCTGTTGGCAGCGGTCGCGATTGGCGCGGCCGTGGGTTTGTTCAATGGCTATTTGGTGGCTTTTGTCGGCATCCCTTCTTTCATCGTCACCTTGGGTGGCCTCACTTTGTGGCGCGGCATGGCCTTTGAGGCCACGGGCGGCTTTGACAACGCCGGCATGCCTGCGCCCCTGCCCTTCATTGGCTATGGCGAGTTGCTGGGCGTGCCCATGCCCATCGTCATCTCGGGCCTGTACTTTGTCGTGATGGCGTTTGTGTTGTCCAGCACCAAGCTGGGCCGCTATGTGTACGCCATGGGCTCGAATGAAATGGGTGCGCGCCAGGTCGGCATCCACATCAAGGGCTACAAACTGGCGGTTTATGTGGTGTCGGGTCTGAGCTGCGCCTTGGGGGCCATCGTGTTGATGGCGCGCATGGATTCCAGCAGCGGCAAGATGGCGCAGATGTTCGAGCTGGACGCCATCGCCGCCGTGATTTTGGGCGGCACCTCTTTGTTTGGCGGTCGCGGCTCGATTTGGGGCAGTTTGCTTGGCGCGATCCTCATCACCATGGTGCGCAATGGCATGAACCTGCTGGAAATTTCGCAGTTCAAACAAATGATGGCGATTGGCGCGGTGGTCATCGTGGCGGTGTGGATTGACGTGGTGCGTCGTCAGCGCATGTTGAAAAAATGACCGCCTCGGTGTGGGTGCTGGGCGAGGCCCTGATGGATTGCGTGGCCCAGCCCGACGGCCGCTTGCAGCCGCTGCTGGGTGGCAGCCCGTTCAACCTTGC
>JBDKLR010000036.1:0-4560 GCA_039795515.1 Pseudomonadota bacterium
GGCCATGTGTTTGGCGGCGACGCGTTCCCTCGCAAAAAGCCCGATCCGCTGCCGCTTCTGGAAACCTGCAAAGCCTTGGGGTCCTCGCCCGCCCACACCCTGATGTTGGGCGATTCGCAAAACGACGCCCAGGCCGCCCGCGCTGCCGCTTGCCCTGTGGTGTTGGTGACTTATGGCTACAACCACGGTGAGCCGATCCATGGCGTGGACTGTGATGGTTTCATCGACAAATTCACAGCGTTGCGTTTTTGAGTCGTTCAGACGCATTTGTTACACTTTTCGCATGTTTTTACACCTCAACACCCTCACAGGTTGCAACGACCGGGGAGCTTGGCCTTGGCGTCGCCAGCCCTGCCCGGCGGTGATGTTGTTGGCTTAAAACCTTCACTGCCTCCTTCTCTGGCGCGCCCTCGCGCCGCACCCCTTTGTTTTTAAAAGCCCGATTGGGCTGAGCTATGGAGGCTCTCTGTGATCTCTGAACTTGAATTCAAAAGCCTGGCGTCGCAAGGCTATAACCGCATTCCGCTGATGGTCGAGGCCTTTGCCGACCTGGAAACCCCGCTCTCGCTCTACCTCAAACTCGCGTTCACCAAGGACGGCGGCAAGCACAGTTTTTTGCTGGAATCGGTGGTGGGTGGCGAGCGCTTTGGCCGCTACAGCTTCATCGGTCTGCCCGCCCGCACCTTGCTGCGTGCCAATGGTTTTGGCGCCGCGGCCCACACCGAGGTGGTGACCGACGGTGTGGTGGTGGAAACCGATCACGGCAACCCATTGGACTTCATCGCCCATTACCAAGCGCGATTCAAGGTGGCCTTGCGCCCTGGCATGCCGCGTTTTTGTGGCGGCTTGGCGGGCTATTTTGGGTACGACACGGTGCGCCACATCGAGAAAAAACTGCAAGACAGTTGCCCGCCCGACACCATGGGTTGCCCCGACATCTTGTTGCTACAAACCGAAGAACTCGCGGTCATCGACAACCTCTCGGGCAAGCTCTATCTCATGGTCTATGCCGATCCGAATGCACCAGAGGCCTACACCCGCGCCAAAAAACGTTTGCGGGATTTGAAAGACATGCTGAAGTACTCGGTGAGTGCGCCTGTGGTCAAAGCCAGCCAAAGCCATCCCGCCGAGCGCGAGTTTGCCAAGGCCGACTACTTGAGCGCGGTCGAACGCGCCAAGGGCTTGATCGAAGCGGGCGATTTCATGCAGGTGCAAGTGGGGCAGCGCATCAAAAAGCGTTTCACCGAAAGCCCCTTGTCGCTCTACCGCGCCTTGCGTTCCTTGAATCCCAGCCCCTACATGTATTACTACAACATGGGGGATTTCCATGTGGTGGGTGCATCACCGGAGATCTTGGTGCGTCAAGAAACCACGCCCGAGGGCAACATGGTCACGATCCGCCCACTGGCAGGCACGCGTCCGCGTGGCGCGACACCCGAGGCTGATATGGCCACCGAGCAAGAACTGATCAACGACCCGAAAGAACGCGCCGAGCATGTGATGTTGATCGATCTGGCGCGCAACGACATCGGTCGCATCGCCAAAACCGGCACGGTCAAAGTGACCGAGGCGTTTGCGGTGGAACGTTACAGCCATGTGATGCACATCGTCAGCAATGTCGAAGGGGTGCTTCAAGACGGCATGCGCAGCATGGACGTGTTGCGTGCCACTTTCCCTGCGGGCACCTTGACCGGTGCGCCCAAGGTGCACGCCATGGAACTGATCGACCAACTCGAACCGGTCAAGCGCGGCATCTACGGCGGTGCTTGTGGCTACCTGAGTTTTGCGGGCGACATGGATGTGGCCATCGCGATTCGCACCGGCATCGTCAAAGACGACACCTTGTATGTGCAAGCAGCTGCGGGCGTCGTTGCCGACTCGATTCCTGAGATGGAATGGCGCGAAACCGAGCACAAGGCCCGGGCCTTGCTCAGGGCCAGCGAATTGGTTGAGGAGGGCTTGGAATGAAACTCCTCATGATCGACAACTACGACAGCTTCACCTACAACCTGGTGCAGTACTTCGGCGAACTCGGCGCACAGGTGCTGGTGCATCGCAACGATGAAATCAGCCTGGCCGAGATCGAGGCTTTGCAGCCCAGCCATTTGGTGGTGTCGCCCGGCCCTTGTTCGCCAGCCGAGGCGGGTATTTCAGTGGCGGCGATTCAGCACTTCGCAGGCCAGTTGCCCATCTTGGGTGTTTGTTTGGGCCACCAAAGCATTGGCGCAGCCTTTGGCGGGCGCATCATTCGGGCGCAACAACTCATGCATGGCAAAACCAGCGTCATCCACACGACGCGGCAAGGGGTGTTTGCTGACTTGCCACAGGCCTACACGGTCAATCGTTACCACTCGCTGGCCATTGAACGCAGCAGTTGCCCCGCTGAACTGGAAGTGACGGCTTGGACCGATGACGGTGAAATCATGGGGGTGCGGCATCGCCGCCTGGCCATCGAGGGCGTGCAGTTCCACCCCGAGTCCATCCTCACCGAACACGGCCATGCCCTGTTGAACAACTTCTTGAAAACCAAGCAGCCATGACCACGATCACACCCTCCGAAGCACTGCAACGCACCATCGAACACCGTGAAATTTTTCACGATGAAATGCTGCACCTCATGCGCATGATCATGAAGGGCGAAATCACACCGCTCATGACCGCCGCCATCCTGACTGGCTTGCGTGTCAAGAAAGAAACCATCGGTGAAATCACAGCAGCCGCCCAGGTGATGCGCGAATTTGCCACCAAGGTGGACGTGGCCGACACCACCCATTTGGTCGACATCGTGGGCACAGGTGGCGACGGGGCCAACACCTTCAACATTTCCACCACCGCCATGTTCGTCGCGGCCGCCGCGGGTGCGCGCGTGAGCAAGCACGGTGGGCGCAGCGTCAGCAGCAAAAGCGGCAGTGCCGACGTACTCGAAAGTTTGGGCGCGCAAATCAACCTGCCGCCCAGCGTCATTGCCCAAAGCATTGCCGAAGTGGGGATCGGCTTCATGTTTGCACCGAACCACCACCCCGCCATGAAAAACGTGGCTCCTGTGCGCAAAGAACTTGGTGTGCGCACCTTGTTCAACATCTTGGGGCCGCTCACCAACCCTGCATCCGCACCCAACATCTTGATGGGGGTGTTTCACCCGGACTTGGTGGGCATTCAAATCCGCGCCCTGCAACGTCTGGGTGCCGAGCATGCCTTGGTGGTCTATGGCCGCGACGGCATGGACGAGGTGAGTTTGGGCGCGTCCACCCTGGTGGGGGAATTGAAAAACGGTGAAATCACCGAGTATGAAATCCACCCGGAAGACTTTGGCCTGACCATGGCCAGCCACCGCGCTTTGCGGGTGGACACCCCCGAGCAATCGCGCGACATGGTCTTGTCGGTGCTGGACAACCAAGCCGGCGCGCCGCGCGACATCGTGGCACTGAACGCGGGCATTGCGCTGTATGCCGCCAATGTGGCGCCCACCATGGCCGCTGGCATTGCCTTGGCGCAACAAGTGTTGGCGCAAGGTTTGGCCAAAGCCAAGTTGGCACAATGGACCCAATTCACCGTCCAACACGCCACCGCGTGACACACACAAAGGCCCAGCCGTGAGCGACATCCTGAACAAAATCGTCCAAACCAAGCACGAGGAAGTGGCTTTGCGGCAACGCAAAATGCCGCTAGAGGTCGTGCGGGCCGATGCCGAAAGCCGTGTCATGACCCGTGGGTTTGAGGTGGCTTTGCGCGCCAAAATCGCCGCCGGCCAGGCGGCGGTGATCGCCGAGGTGAAAAAAGCCAGCCCCTCCAAAGGCTTGCTGCGCGAAGACTTCATTCCCGCCGACATCGCCCAAAGCTATGCATTTGGCAATGGGCATATCAGCGCGGCTTGTTTGTCGGTGCTCACCGATCAAACCTATTTCCAAGGCAGCACCGATTACCTCAAGCAGGCCCGTGCGTCTTGCAGCTTGCCGGTGCTGCGCAAAGACTTCATGGTCGACCTCTACCAAATTTACGAATCGCGCGCCATGGGTGCGGACTGCGTGTTGTTGATCGCCGCTTGTTTGGACGACGCACAAATGGCCGACTTTGAGGCCGCTGCCCGCAGCTTGGACATGGCCGTCTTGGTGGAAGTGCACGACCGCACCGAGCTCGATCGCGCGTTGAAACTCCAAACCCCATTGGTCGGTGTCAACAACCGCAACTTGCGCAGCTTCGAGGTGTCCTTGGACACCACGCTCGAACTGATGGGCCATTTGCCCGCGGACAAATTGTTGGTCACGGAAAGCGGTATCGCCACCCGTGCCGATGTCAGCCGCATGCGCGCGGCGGGTGTGCACGCGTTTTTGGTGGGCGAGGCCTTCATGCGCGCGCCCGAACCCGGCGAAGCGCTGGCCGATTTGTTCAGTGACTGAGGCCTTTCTCCAGTCTGGCCATCTGGCCAGCGCTTCGGTAGACGCTTCGTGGCAGGACTTGCTGGAGGCCTTTTGGTCCAGCAGAGAAGGTGCATCACTTTCATATTTCATCGAAGACCGGCTGAGGGCGGGCGCTCACATTTTTCCGCCTGAACCGCTGCGA
>JBDKLR010000037.1:0-13939 GCA_039795515.1 Pseudomonadota bacterium
TTTGCACTTCAGCCAGCAATTCCAGCAATCGAGGGGCTAGGTTTTGGCCTTGGGCGTCGCTGATGGTCCATTGGGGCTTGATCGAGACTTTGTGCATCGCTCAGCATATGCTCTTAGAAGCATATTAGTTGTGTTGATTCGAACGATCTTAACTGAGTCGAATCAACATATTGATAGGTATCAGTGGTTTCCCCTAGACTCGTTTTGTGCCGGGAAAGCATACGTTAAAGTCCAAGGCTGGCATCCACAAAACAACATGGGAGACAACATGAGCACGACAGAGCAAGCACCCGGCTTCTTGTCCAAAGAACGCATCATTGCAGGCCCTGGCTTCAACCGTTGGTTGGTGCCGCCAGCCGCGCTGGCCATTCATTTGTGCATTGGCATGGCCTACGGTTTTTCCGTCTTTTGGCTTCCTTTATCCAAGGCCTTGGGCATCAAAGAGGCGATCAAGTGCGGACCTGACATTGGTTTTTTCCAAGAACTGTTCATCACCACTTGTGATTGGAAAGTCTCCACCCTGGGTTGGATGTACACCTTGTTCTTTGTCTTGCTGGGCAGCTCTGCCGCGCTGTGGGGCGGTTGGTTGGAACGTGCTGGCCCACGCAAAGCCGGCGTGGTCAGCGCCGTTTGTTGGTGCGGGGGCATGCTCATTTCTGCTGTGGGTGTTTATTACCACCAGTTTTGGCTGATGCTTTTGGGCTCTGGCGTCATTGGCGGCATTGGTCTGGGCTTGGGCTACATCTCGCCTGTCAGCACGCTCATCAAATGGTTCCCCGATCGCCGTGGCATGGCCACCGGCATGGCCATCATGGGCTTTGGTGGTGGCGCCATGATCGGCTCCCCACTGGCGGCTGAACTCATGAAAATTTTCGCCACCGATATGAATGTTGGTGTCTGGCAAACATTCGTCTGCATGGCCTTGGTTTACTTTGTCTTCATGATGGGTGGTGCCTTGGGTTACCGCGTGCCAGCCACGGGTTGGAAGCCTGCGGGTTGGGAACCACCGGCCCAACAATCCAGCAACACCATGATCACGTCCAACCATGTGCATGTCAGCAAAGTGTGGGGCATTCCCCAGTTTTGGTTGATTTGGATCGTGTTGTGCATGAACGTGTCTGCCGGTATCGGTGTGATCGGCATGGCCAGCCCCATGTTGCAAGAGGTGTTTGGTGGCAGCTTGATCGGTGTAGACGCCAAATTTGTTGATTTGGACAAAGCGCAACTCACCATGATCGCCGGTGTGGCCGCTGGTTTCACCGCACTGCTGAGTTTGTTCAACATCGGTGGGCGCTTCATCTGGGCCAGCTTCTCCGACAAGCTGGGTCGCAAGCTCACCTACATCGTGTTCTTTGTGTTGGGTGGCGCTTTGTACGCCTCGGTGCCCGCCAGCGCCATGGCCGGCAACAAACTGCTGTTTGTCGCTGCCTTTTGCATCATCTTGAGCATGTACGGCGGTGGTTTCGCCACGGTCCCTGCTTATTTGGCCGACTTGTTTGGCACCCAAATGGTGGGTGCGATCCACGGTCGCTTGCTCACCGCTTGGGCCACCGCTGGTATCTTGGGACCGGTTGTCGTGAATTACATGCGCGACTACCAACTCAGCCTGGGTATTCCTCGCGAGCAGGTCTACAACCAAACCATGTTCATCTTGGTGGGCATGTTGGTGGTGGGTCTCATCGCCAATTTGCTGGTGCGCCCGGTTGATGCCAAACATTTCATGACGGCCGAAGAACTGGCCCACGAGAAAAAACTGGCCAGTGAAAAAGCCCATGCTTCAGAAGTGCACGGTACTGGCACCCCCACCCATGTCAATCCAGCATTTGTTTGGCTGGCATGGGCGGCCGTGGGCATTCCATTGGTCTGGGGCATCTACCGAACCGTCTTGAGTGTGACCAAATTTTTCAACTGAGTGAAGCCATGAACATGCCCTTGCCCGAACCTGAACGCTTGCTCGTCAGTGAGCTACTGAGTCAATACCAGTCTCAAGCTGGTGGCCTGCTACCGCTGTTGCATGCTGTTCAGGATCGGCTGGGCTACATTCCTCCCAGTTGTGTGCCCATGATGGCCCAGGCCATGAACCTGTCTCGGGCTGAGGTGCACGGGGTCATCACCTACTACCACTTCTTTCGCAGCACACCACCTGGCAAACATGTCATTCAAATTTGCCGCGCCGAAGCTTGTCAGGCTTGCGGCAGCGAGGAATTGATCGCGCATGCAGAACAGTTGTTGGGTTGCAAAAACCACGAGACCAGTGCCGATGGCCAATACACATTGGAGCCTGTTTACTGCCTGGGTTTGTGCGCATCTTCACCAGCGGTGCAAATAGACGACAAACTGCATGCCCGGATGACCGCCGCCAAATTGCAAGCCGCCGTGGCCAAACTTGGGAGCGCTGCATGATCACGATTTTTGTACCCTGTGACTCCGCGGCATTGGCTGCAGGTGCCGATGAACTGGTTGATGCACTGCATCAGGAAGCCGCCAAGCGCGGCGTGGCCATCGACGTCCAGCGCAACAGCTCGCGCGGCCTGTTTTGGTTGGAGCCCCTGATTGAAGTGCTCACCGCACAAGGTCGCATGGCCTATGGCCCGGCCTGTGCCGACGACGTGCCTTCATTGTTCGAAGCTGGTTTTCAAAACGGCGGGACACACGCCTTGTCCTTGGGTCTGACCGATCAAATCCCTTACCTGGCCAAACAACAACGCCTCACCTTCGCCCGCATGGGCATCACCCGTCCTTTGTCTTTGGACGATTACGCCGCGCATGGTGGCTGGGCTGGTTTGCAAAAAGCCGTGGCCCTGGATGGCGCTGCGGTGGTGCAAGAAGTGCTGGACTCGGGCTTGCGTGGACGCGGTGGCGCGGCATTCCCAGCGGGCATCAAATGGCGCACCGTGCTGGGCACGACGGCAGCCCAAAAATACGTGGTGTGCAACGCCGACGAGGGCGACTCAGGCACCTTCTCCGACCGCATGACCATGGAAGGTGACCCCTACATGCTCATCGAGGGGATGGCCATCGCTGGCGTGGCCGTGGGTGCCACGCAAGGTTACATCTACATCCGCTCGGAATACCCCCACGCCATCGACACCATGAACACAGCCATTGCCTTGGCAGAGGCAGCGGGTTATTTGGGTGCGAATGTCCTGGGCAGTGGCAAAGCGTTTCATTTGCAAGTGCGCAAGGCCGCAGGTGCTTATGTGTGTGGCGAGGAGACCGCCATGCTGGAAAGCATTGAAGGCAAGCGCGGCATTGTGCGGGCCAAACCACCCCTGCCGGCCTTGGAAGGTTTGTTCGGTCAGCCCACGGTCATCAACAACGTGATCACCCTGGCCAGCGTGCCCATCATCATGGCCAAGGGCGCATCCTTTTACAAAGACTTTGGCGTGGGCCGATCCACCGGCACTTTGCCCTTCCAAATCACCGGCAACATCAAGCAAGGTGGTTTGGTCGAGCGCGCTTTTGGTTTGACGCTGCGCGAATTGCTGTTTGATTTCGGTGGCGGCAGCCGCAGCGGTCGCCCGATCAAAGCGGTGCAAGTCGGTGGCCCATTGGGTGCCTATGTGCCCGAGTCGCAGTGGGATGTGCCCCTGGACTATGAAGCCTATGCCGCCATGGGTGCGGTGGTGGGACACGGCGGCATTGTGGTGCACGACGAGAGTGCCAACATGGCCAAGTTGGCCCGCTATGCCATGGAGTTTTGTGCGCTCGAAAGTTGTGGCAAGTGCACGCCTTGTCGCATCGGCTCTACCCGGGGCATTGAAACCATCGACCGCATTGGGACTGCCCACAACCAAGAACAACAAGTGCATTTGCTGCGCGATTTGTGCGACACCATGTTGCATGGCAGTTTGTGTGCCATGGGTGGCATGACGCCTTACCCCGTGCTGTCAGCCCTGAACCATTACCCCGCAGATTTCGGCCTGAAAGCCGAGACTGCCAAAGTTGCATAAGGAAACACCATGTTGATGTACCTGAAACAAGAACGTGATCACGGCACCCCCGAGCGTATTTCCAATGAAACCGTGCAACTGAACATCGACGGCTACGACGTGAGCGTGCCCAAAGGCACTTCGCTCATGCGCGCGGCCGTGGAAGCCGGTATTCAAGTGCCCAAGCTCTGCGCCACCGACAGCCTGGAACCCTTTGGCTCTTGCCGTTTGTGCTTGGTCGAGATTGATGGCCGCAAAGGTTTTCCTGCTTCTTGCACCACTCCCGCTGAAGCCGGCATGGTGGTTCGAACACAGACGCCCAAGCTGCAAGACCTGCGCAAAGGTGTCATGGAGTTGTACATCTCTGACCACCCGCTCGATTGTCTGACTTGCAGCGCCAATGGCAACTGCGAATTGCAAGACATGGCCGGTGTCACAGGCTTGCGCAATGTGCGCTATGGCGTGGGCGCTGCCGCGGGCGCGCACCACTGCGATGCGGAAAAAGACGAATCCAACCCCTATTTCACTTACGACGCCAGCAAATGCATTGTGTGCAACCGTTGTGTGCGTGCCTGCGAAGAAACCCAAGGCACGTTCGCCCTCACCATCTCCGGCCGTGGGTTTGAAAGCCGGGTGTCGCCCGGTCAAGACCAGCCGTTCATGGACAGTGAATGCGTGTCTTGCGGTGCTTGTGTCGAAGCCTGCCCCACCGCCACGCTGCAAGAAAAATCCATCATCGAACTGGGCCAACCCGAACACAGCCTGATCACCACCTGTGCCTATTGCGGTGTGGGCTGCGGCTTCAAAGCCGAGATGAAGGGCAACACCGTGGTGCGCATGGTGCCTTGGAAAGACGGCAAGGCCAACGAAGGTCACTCCTGTGTGAAGGGCCGTTTTGCCTGGGGCTATGCCACACACCAAGACCGCATCACCAAGCCCATGATCCGCGCCAAGATCACCGACCCATGGCAAGAAGTCAGCTGGGACGAGGCCATCAACCACGCGGCTTCCGAGTTCAAGCGCATCCAAGCCAAGCATGGCAAAGATTCGGTGGGCGGCATCACCTCATCGCGTTGCACCAATGAAGAAACCTACCTGGTGCAAAAACTGGTGCGTGCCGCCTTTGGCACCAACAACGTCGACACCTGTGCACGTGTGTGCCATTCACCCACGGGCTACGGCTTGGGTCAAACCTTTGGCACTTCTGCGGGTACACAAACATTCAAATCGGTGGAACACGCCGACGTGCTGTTGGTGATCGGTGCCAACCCCTCTGACGCACACCCTGTGTTTGCATCGCGCATGAAGCGTCGTTTGCGTGGCGGTGCCAAACTGATCGTCGCCGACCCCCGCAAAATTGATTTGGTCAGCAGCCCCCACGTCAAGGCCCAGCACCACTTGGCATTGAAGCCTGGCACCAATGTGGCGCTGATCAACTCGCTGGCCCATGTGGTGGTCACCGAAGGCTTGGTGGCCAAAGACTATGTGGCCTTGCGTTGCGACGACAAGAGTTTCAACGAATGGTGTGACTTCGTGTCCAAAGCTGAAAACTCCCCCGAAGCGTTTGAATCGGTCACGGGTGTGCCCGCCGCGGAGGTTCGTGCCGCCGCACGCTTGTACGCCGCTGGCCCCAATTCGGCCATTTACTACGGCTTGGGTGTCACCGAGCACTCACAAGGCTCGACCATGGTGATGGGCATTGCCAATCTGGCCATGGCCTGTGGCATGGTGGGACGTGAGGGTGTGGGCGTCAACCCCTTGCGCGGTCAAAACAATGTGCAAGGTGCTTGCGACATGGGCAGCTTCCCGCACGAGCTGCCCGGCTATCGCCACATCTCGGACACGACCACCCGCAGCTTGTTTGAAGGTGCTTGGGGCGTGAGCATCAGCCCCGAGCCAGGTCTGCGCATTCCCAACATGTTTGAAGCAGCGATGGATGGCAGCTTCTTGGGTTTGTACTGCCAGGGTGAAGACATTGTGCAGTCCGATCCCGACACGCAACACGTGGCGGCTGCTTTGTCGGCCATGGAATGCATCGTGGTGCAAGACATCTTCTTGAACGAAACCGCCAAGTACGCCCATGTGTTTTTGCCAGGGTCTTCGTTCTTGGAAAAAGACGGCACGTTCACCAATGCCGAGCGTCGCATTTCACGTGTTCGTCAGGCCATGCCACCTTTGGCGGGTCTGGCCGATTGGGAAGTCACGGTCAAACTGGCCAAGGCTTTGGGTTACGACATGCAGTACGCCCACCCCGAAGAGATCATGAAAGAAATTGCGGCCTTGACACCGAGTTTCTCGGGTGTGAGCTATGCCAAGATCGATCAACACACCAGCTTGCAATGGCCTTGCAATGACAACACGCCTGAAGCGGGCATGGACATCATGCACACCCAAGGCTTCATGCGCGGCAAAGGCAAATTCTTCCCGACCCAATACGTGGCCAGCGACGAAAAAGTGACGCGCAAATTCCCCTTGCTGCTCACCACAGGTCGCATCTTGTCGCAGTACAACGTGGGCGCCCAAACACGCCGTACCCCGAACAACCTGTGGCACGATGAAGACCGCTTGGAAATTCACCCGCATGACGCCGAGGAACGCGGCATCAAGCAAGACGACTGGGTGGGCATCGAAAGCCGTGCAGGTCGCACCGTGTTGCGCGCTCAGATCAGCGAGCGCATGCAAGCCGGTGTGGTCTACACCACTTTCCACTTCCCCGAATCGGGTGCCAACGTCATCACCACCGACGCCTCCGACTGGGCCACCAACTGCCCTGAGTACAAAGTGACCGCGGTGCAAGTGGTGGCGGTCAGCCAGCCTTCGGAGTGGCAGCAAAACTACCAGCAGTTCAACAAAAACCAATTGGGATTGCTGGCCAAGGCGCAACAAAAACCCGAAGCTCTCGAGGTGATGGGCAAGTGAACCCCCAGCCAGGCACCCATTTGGCTTTGGCCGAAGAAGTGCCAGTGGCGCTGGTCTTCAACGGCATTTCGCATGCCGTCATGATGGCCAGCCCCACAGACCTGGAAGACTTCGCGCTCGGCTTTGCTTTGAGTGAAGGCTTGATGCAACAACCGTCGCAGCTGTATGGCGTGGACATCGAGGTGTTGGCACAAGGCATCGAAGTGCGTCTGGAAGTCGCCGCGCAGACCGAGCAACAACTCAAGGAACGTCGCCGTAGCATGGCCGGTCGCACGGGTTGCGGTTTGTGCGGTGCCGACAGCTTGGGTCAAGTGCGCTTGGCCTTGCCCCAAGCCCCTGCCGTGGGCCTGGACACCGCCGCCATGTTCAAGGCGCATGGCATGTTGCGTTCTTTGCAACCAGAGAAACAGCGCACCGGTGCCACCCATGCCGCTGCTTGGGCCTCTTTGGATGGGGACATCCAATGGGTGCGAGAAGACGTGGGCCGACACAACGCTTTGGACAAGCTGATTGGGGCCATGGTGAAAGCACGTATCAACCCGACACAAGGTTTTGTTTGCATCACCAGTCGCGCCAGTTTCGAGATGGTGCAAAAAACCATTCAATCGGGCGCAGGCGTTTTGACAGCCGTGTCAGCACCCACTGCGCTGGCGGTGGAGATGGCGCAAGACCACAACCTGCTGTTGGCGGGTTTGGTGCGCGATGGCCGTTACACCGCTTACAGCCAAGCACACCGCATCAACACCACACACACTTTGGAAGCACCTCATGGACATTGACAACTTGGTTCGCATGGCCAATCAAATTGGTGGTTTTTTTTCTGCTTACCCCGATCGCAATGAAGCCCTCGAAGGCATTGCCACCCACATTCAAAAGTTTTGGGAACCACGCATGCGTGTGCTGATCCTGGACCATTTGTCACCAGAACAAACGCCCGACATGTTGCCACTGGTGCGTGAATCGCTCAGCCAGCATGCCGCACGACTGCGGCCAAAGCTTGCCGCCTAGTTGGATCACTTGCCAAACCCGTGTTTCTTCAACACCGCCTGTCCAGGGGCAGACATGACGAAGGTGATGAATGTGTTGGCGGCCTCTGACTGTGTGCTGGCAGCCACTTTCGCCATCGGGTACTGAATCGGTGTGACAGTGGGCACGGAGAAAGCCACTTTCACTTTGTCAGCCATCAACTGTGCGTCACTGGCATAGACAAACCCCGCATCGACTTCGCCGCGCGCCACATAGTCCAAGGCCTGACGCACATTTTGAGTGCTGATGACCTTGTCTTTCAGACCCGTCCACAGCCCCGCTTTATCCAATGCACCCAGGGCATAGTGCCCCGCAGGCACGCTGGCGGGCACCCCCATGGCAAAACGTTTCACTTCGGGTTTTTTCAAATCAGTCAACTGCTTCAGACCCAAGTCGGCTTGCACAGGCGTGACCAGAACCAAGCGGTTGCTGGTGAACACCTTGCTGTCAGCGGCATTCACCACGGCTTTGGCCACGGCTTTGTCCATGGTGTCGGTGTCGGCACTTGCAAACACGTCCACAGGGGCGCCATTGATGATTTGTTGGGCCAAGGCACCTGATGCACCGAAATTGAATTTCAATTTGGTGCCGGGGTTTTGGGCTTCGAATTGCGCACCTATTTCTTGGAAAGCTTGGGTCAAACTGGCAGCGGCAGACACCGTGAGGTCCGCGGCCCACAAGGATGAACTGAGCAACAAAGTCAGTGCGAAAGAAAGTCTTTTCATGATCATCATTTCAATGTCTTTTGTTTACTCACAAGGACAGTTGCCAACGAAGTGACAACACATCTTCTTTGGTGGTGGTGCCAGGACTCGGGGTGGTTGTGAGGTAGGTAACAGGCGCGTCAAAGTTGGTTCGGGCCAGATTCAACATCCAGCGTGAATGGGGATTCAAGATCCAATTCACGCCGTATGTGGTCGTGCGTGCACCAAATGAATTTTCTGTGCGCGATGTATTGGTCCCCACTGTTTGCACAGTTTGGGCCGCTTTGTTCGCTTTGTAATCCGACACCCGCAGTGCCAACTGCCATGCACCTGTGCCACCGCCACTGCCCATGCTGAAATTGGATTTGGGTTTGATGGTGCCAAACACACCGGATTTATAGGCACTTGTCCAGTTTTCACCTGTCAAGTTATACACAACTTGGTAGTAGTGCGTGTCCACAGCCAGGTCCATGTTGGCATTGAGCGGCGTACCACCAACGGTGGTGTTGTTCACCGCCCAAGCACTGTAGCCGGCCTTGATGTATTCAGCCTGAAACTTCCACGCATTCGAGGCCAAAACCGCTTCCAACCCCTTCAAATCGCTGGAGACATTGGCGACGTTGTTGCCACTGACTCCGTATCCAGCTGTGACCAAGTCACCACTCAACTGCGCCCGATAGACATTGGCCATGCCACGGTTTTCTGAGCGAATCGACAAAATGGTGGCTCTGGATTTGTCTTGTGCGGCAGCACCCGTGTCCGACGAAGTGGTGGGCACTGTCGAGTAACGCCCCTGATCCCCACTCAGTCCCACATGCAAAATCGTGTCTTTGATGTTCTGGATCTCGGCCAGGTTCAGGGTGATGCGAGCGGCATGTGAATTGCCCACATTGCTGGTGTTGGTGTTCTCGTTAAAACCATTTTGGTATAGCGAAATCCCATAAGTGAAGCCTTTGAAGGGTTCGCCATGCATCATGGCGCCCAAACGGTGACTGGGTACCAGTTGGTCGCCGTAAGACCGCTCCATGAAATCGATGCCATTGGCGCTGGACATTTCTTCCATCGAGAAGGGTTGCTTGAAACGACCCACACGCAGTTGTGCTTGTTTGTTGAAACTGTAATTGACATAGGCTCTGTGAACCAGGTTGGGGTTAGACCCCAAGGTGTTGGAGATGAATTCATAGTCGATGTCTTTCATCACTGTGCCATTCACACCCAAGCGGGCTCGGCGTATTTCAAACTGATCACCGCCTGATGCGGTGTCTTTGTCGTTGGATTCGGCCAAACCATTGCTGATGTTTCTTGAATCAAAATGAAATTGACCGTAGATGTTGATGCTGTTTTGTCCATCTGCAGAAACCAAACCAAAGCCGTTGTCTTTGACCTTGGCATCAGCTGCCAGCAGTGGTGTGGAGGTGACCACCAACAAGGCGGCGGACAGGGTGGCGATCCATTTGTCGTTAAACTGGGGTAGTAATGACATGAGCAATCCTTTGATGATATTTCTGAAATGCGAATAGCGAGTCAATCTGAAAGCCAATCGCTCTTCTTTTTTGGAATAGCGAATTTAACATCGTTTTTTTCTGAAATCCACCCATGGGCCCGCAAAAAAAACAAGACCTAGGGAAAGCACTAGGGCATACCAAAACCGACAAGCGCATCGACATCCTGCGTCGCTTGCAAGACGCGGGTTCCATCTCCGAGGCGGCCCGCCGCGCCGGTGTGAGCTACAAAGCCGCCTGGCAAGCCATTGACATCTTGAGCAATTTGGCGGGCACCCCTTTGGTTGAGAAAGTGGTGGGCGGTGCGGGTGGCGGTGGCGCGCGACTGACCCAGGCTGGTCAAGAATTGTTGAAAGCCTCTACCGACTTGGAAAGAGCCAAAACACAATTGGTGAAAAAAGCATCGGCCAAACCCCGCCAAGACGCCCAAACACCCTTTTTGGGCTTGCGCACCACCATGCGCAACCAGTTTCCCTGCGCCGTAACAGCCATCACCAAAAAAGCAGGCTTTGTTCGCGTGGCATTGACCGCCAAAGGCGGCACGGTGTTCCATTCCAAAATCACCTCGGCCAGCGCCGAGTTGTTTGAACTGCACGTCGGCCAACCAGTGTTGGTGCTGTGCAAGGCGACGGCGGTGCAGATCCATACAAGCACCCGAGAAAAAAACAAAAATGTGATCCATGGCATCGTGGTGCGCAAGTCTCGGGGCAGCGCCAGCGGTGAGGTCAATCTGCTGGTGGAACCGGGCATGACCATCGTGGGTTTTGTCGAGCAGTTGAGCCAATTCAACATCAGCGACGAAGCCAAGGCCGTGATCGACGAAACAGCCGTGGTGTTGGCATTGGGGTCATGATGGATGAAGCTTGGATCGCCTTGCGCTTGACCCTGAAAGTGGCTGGTGTCGCCACGCTGATCAATCTCTTTCTGGGTATCGGCATCGCGTATGTGTTTGCCCGCAAACAATTCTGGGGGAAAGAGGTGTTGGATGCCGTGCTGACCTTGCCCATGGTCATGCCCCCTACCGTGCTGGGCTATTACTTGTTGGTGCTGATTGGGCGCAACGGTCCGATAGGTCAGTTCTTGAAACAGCATTTCGACATCAACCTGATCTTCACCTGGCAAGGCGCTGTCATCGCTGCGGCCATCGTGTCTTTTCCCTTGGTGTTCAAAGCGGCACGCGCTGCGTTTGAATCATTGGAGCCGCAATACGAACAAGCGGCTCGCGTGCTAGGCATCAGCGAAACGGCCTTGTTTTTCAGAGTGACCTTGCCGTTGGCATGGCGCGGCATTTTGTCTGGCGTGTTGCTGTCTTTTGCCCGTTCATCGGGAGAATTTGGCGCCACCTTGATGGTGGCCGGCAGCATTCCGGGTCAAACCCAAACCTTGTCCATCGCGGTGTACGAAGCGGTGCAGGCAGGGCAAGACGATGTGGCCCATTTCTTGGTCCTGCTCACCTCGGTGGTGTGCATGAGTGTGCTGCTCGTGTCTGGCAAATTGCTGCCTGGCCGTGTGCCCGACACCAAATAAGGGAAAGCCATGTTGTGGGACGTCTCGGTTCAAAAGAAGTTCAGCAGTGCCCATCGGCAGTTTGAAATCAATTTGTCGTTTCAGAGCAATGCCAAGCGCTTGGTTTTGTTTGGACCCTCGGGCGCAGGCAAAACCCAGTTGCTGAAAATGCTGTCAGGTTTGACCACACCCGACAGCGGCCATATTCGTTTTGCGCATATCGATCTGTTCAACGCGTCCAAACAAATCTGCCAAACGCCCCAAGAACGTGCGCTGGCCTATGTGTTCCAAGAATACGCCTTGTTTCCGCACCTCACGGTGCGGCAAAACATCTCCTTTTCCTTGCAAAAATCATGGTTCAATCCAGGGAAACAGTTTGTCCATGCCGAAGTGGACAAGTGGTTGAATAAATTTCAACTGACACCATTGGCAGATCAATACCCTCATCAACTCTCCGGCGGACAAAGCCAACGCGTGGCCTTGGCGCGGGCCTTGGTGATGCAACCCCGCGCCATTTTGTTGGACGAGCCTTTTTCCGCACTCGATGAACATTTGCGTCAAACACTGCGGCAAGAACTCAACGAAGTGCAAACGCTGATGGACATCCCGATGATCTTGATCAGCCACAACCCCGATGATGTGAAAAGTTTCGGCGATGACATCATTGAAATCGCACAAGGGGAACATGTCGACAAAGCAGCCTGACATGCCCTACATTCAAGCCATTGCACTATTGAAAGACTGACATGAACCCATCCATCAAACGCTTGACCGCATGGGCGGTCACCAGCTTGTCCTTGTTTGGCAGCCCATGGGCCGCAGCACAAGACGCATCTTCAGTCTTGCACCAACGCGCCAACGCGGCCATGTGCGCCAACTGCCACGGCAGCGAAGGCCGCACCGTGAAAGACTCCGCTGTACCGGCCATCGCCGGCTTGCCCCGGGACTACATGATTGCGCAAATGAAAGCCTTCAAAGAAGGCTCCCGCCCGGCCACGGTCATGCACCAAATTGCCAAAGGCTTCAGCGATGCGCAAATCGCCAGCATGGCCGACTACTTCGCTGCCCAAAAACGATAAGGAATGACCATGCACAGAAGAACATTGCTTCAAACCGGCTTGGCCCTGGGCTCTTTGTCTGCACTGGCAGGCTGCGCCACACTCAGTAGCAAAGCACCTGCCAAAGCACAGGTGGTGGTGATTGGTGGCGGCTATGGCGGCGCCACTGCTGCCAAATATGTGCGCATGCTCTCGAACTACCAAATCAGCGTGGTGCTGATCGAGCCCAACACCACGTTCATCTCTTGCCCCATGTCCAATTTGGTGGTTGGGGGCAGCAAAAACATGGCGCAAATCACCACGCCCTACGACGGCTTGCGTCGCCAACACGGCATTACCTTGGTGCACGACCGCGTGGCCTCCATCGACACCCAAAAGAAAACCGTCAGCTTGCCCAACGGCACCACCATCGGGTACGACAAATTGGTGGTGTCCCCTGGCGTGGACATGAACTTTGACAGCATCGAGGGACTGCAAGCGGCCAACGCCAGCGGACAAATTTTGCAAGCCTGGAAAGCCGGTGCAGAAACCACCGCACTTCGCAAACAACTTGAAGCCATGCCCGATGGTGGCGTGTATGCGATCACCGTGCCAGAAGCGCCCTACAAATGCCCACCAGGACCCTATGAGCGTGCCAGCCAAGTGGCGCATTACTTCAAGCAAGCCAAGCCCAAATCCAAAGTGCTGATCTTGGATGCCAACCCTGACGTCACCTCCAAACCAGCCTTGTTCAAGAAGTATTGGAGTGACAACTACAAAGACATCGTGGAATTCCGTCCCAATCACAAGGTGATGGCGGTGGATGCGAAAAACAGCAGCATTCTTTTCGATGTGCAGACCAGTGTGCGCGCCGATGTGCTGAATGTGCTGCCTGCGATGCGCGCTGGTGCCATCGCGCAGCAAACAGGTTTGGCCACGGTCAACAACCGCTGGTGCGGTATCAACTACCAAACCTTTGAATCGTTGGTGGCCAAAGACGTTCATGTGCTGGGCGACGCCACCTTGGCCGCGCCCGCCATGCCCAAGTCGGGGCACATGGCCAATTCACATGCCAAAGTGGCCGCTGCGGCGGTGGTGGCGCAACTCTCCGATTTGGCGGTCAATCCCACGCCCTTCCTCACCAACACTTGCTACAGCTATGTGAGCGACAAACAAGTCATTCACGTGGCCTCGGTGCACCAGTACATCACTGAAGAGAAAACCTTCAAAACGGTGCCAGGCTCTGGTGGCTTGTCGGCAGAAGCCAATGAACGCGAAGGCACTTATGCTTGGAATTGGGCGCAAAACCTTTG
>JBDKLR010000038.1:0-7177 GCA_039795515.1 Pseudomonadota bacterium
AGTTGTGCCGCGCGAATGGCCGCGATGTAGCCGCCAGGGCCGGCGCCGATGACGACGATGTCAAATGGTTTGCTCATGTGGATTCCCCTCAGATGTCAAACAGCAAACGAGCGGGGTCTTCGAGCGCTTCTTTCATCGCCACCAGACCCAACACCGCTTCGCGGCCATCGATGATCCGGTGGTCGTAAGACATGGCGAAATAGTTCATGGGGCGCACCACCACCTGGCCGTTTTCCACCATGGCGCGGTCTTTGGTCGCGTGCACGCCCAAAATCGCCGACTGGGGTGGGTTGATGATCGGGGTGGACATCATGGAACCGAAGGTGCCGCCATTGGAGATGGAGAAAGTACCACCCGTCATCTCTTCGATGCCCAGTTTGCCGTCTTTGGCCTTCTGACCGAATTCGGCGATCTTTTTCTCAATCTCCGCAAAGCTCATTTGGTCGGCGTTGCGCAAAATGGGCACCACCAAACCGCGTGGCGAACCCACTGCGATGCCGATGTCGAAATAGCCGTGGTACACGATGTCGTTGCCGTCCACCGATGCGTTGAGCACCGGGAACTTCTTCAAGGCGTGCACAGCGGCCTTGACGAAGAAGCTCATGAATCCAAGCTTCACGCCGTGTTCTTTCTCGAAACGCTCTTGCATGCGCTTTCTCATCTCCATGACCGGGGCCATGTTGATTTCATTGAAAGTGGTCAGGATGGCGTTGGTCGATTGCGATTGCAGCAAACGCTCGGCCACACGGGCCCGCAAACGGGTCATGGGCACGCGTTGTTCGGGACGCTCGCCCAAGTCCACCGTGGGCGCAGCCACTTGGGGCAAGGCCTTGGTGGGCACGCCAGTGGGGATGACGGCGGCCGTGGATGAGACACCGCCGGCCACGGCAGACAACACATCGCCTTTGGTGACGCGGCCATCTTTGCCCGTGCCTGGCACCGAGCCAGAAGCCAGGTGGTTGTCGGCCATCAGCTTGGCTGCAGCAGGCATGGCCACGCCCGCATGGCTTGCGCTGGACACGGCTGCAGGTGCGGCGGCAACCGGGGTTGGCGCAGCAGGCTTGGCGGCAGAGACGGGACCTGTCGCAGATGCGGTGGCGGTGGTGTCGATGCGGGCAATGAGCTCTTCTGCTTTGACCGTTGCACCGTCAGCGGCGACGATTTCCACCAGAACACCTGCTGAGGGCGCGGGCACTTCCAACACCACTTTGTCGGTTTCGACATCGATGAGGATTTCGTCAGCGGCAACCGCTTCGCCGACTTTTTTCTTCCATTGCAACAAAGTGGCTTCCGCCACGGATTCTGAGAGTTGAGGTACTTTGACTTCGACGATGGCCATGATGAATATTCCTGAATGAGTGGGGCTGGCTGACATGCGCGATGCGCTGCCAGCGGCTTACTTGGTCAATATGAAACCCTTGAGGCGTCCAAATGCGCCATCGACCAGCGCTTTTTGCTGGTCTTGGTGCAAATGGGAGTAGCCCACTGCGGGTGAAGCCGAGGCAGCGCGACCGCTGTAACCCAGCTTTTGGCCAGAGGCCATGTTTTCAAACAGGTAATGCTGCACAAAGAACCAAGCGCCTTGGTTCTGGGGCTCATCCTGGCACCACACCACTTCCGTGGCGTTGGGGTATTTTTTCAACTCGGCGGCGAAAGCCTTGTGCGGGAACGGGTAGAGCTGTTCCAAACGCAACAACGCGGTGTCGTCTTGACCGTTGTCTTCGCGTTTTTTGGACAAGTCGTAATAGACCTTGCCACTGCACACCACCACGCGTTTGACTTTGTCAGCCTTGATGTCTTTGATTTCAGGGATGATGGTTTGGAAACCACCTTTGGTGAACTCGGACACGGGCGATGTGGCGTCTTTGTGGCGCAACAATGACTTGGGGGTGAAGATGATCAAGGGCTTGCGCAAATTGCGCACCATTTGACGGCGCAGCACGTGGAAAATTTGGCTGGCTGTCGTGGGTTGCACGATTTGCATGTTGGTGTCAGCCGCCAATTGCATGAAGCGCTCCACGCGGGCCGAGCTGTGCTCAGGGCCCTGGCCTTCATAACCGTGCGGCAACATCAAGGTGATGCCATTGACACGGCCCCACTTGACTTCACCGGACGCGATGAACTGGTCGATCACCACTTGCGCACCGTTGGCGAAATCGCCAAACTGCGCTTCCCAAATCACCAAGGTGTTGGGGTCGTTCGAGGCGTAACCATATTCAAAACCCAGCACAGCCTCTTCCGACAAGATGGAGTCGATGACCGTGAAAGGTGATTGGTTGTCAGCCGCGTTTTGCAAAGGGATGTAGGTGCCAATGTCCCACTTCTCGCGGTTTTGATCGTGAATCACCGCATGGCGGTGGGTGAATGTGCCGCGACCGCAGTCTTCGCCTGACAAACGCACGGGGAATCCACTGGCCACCAAAGAGGCAAAGGCCATGTGTTCGCCCATGCCCCAATCCACAGGCAAGTCACCTCGACCCATGGCGGCGCGGTCGTCATAGACCTTTTTCACCAAGGGGTGTGGTGTCACGCTGCTGGGGATGGTGGTGATGCGCTCGGCCAAACGTTTCCACTCGGTCATGGGAATCGCGGTTTCGCCGGCATCGGTCCATTTTTTACCCAAGAACGGTGACCAATCCACGGTGAATTTGGTTTTGAAATTGGTCAGCACCGGTTCGGAGGTGTTCTTGCCCGCGTCCAAAGCCGCGCGGTAAGCCTTGACCATCTCATCGCCCAGTGCGTCACCCAAACCTTGTGACGCCAAACGCTCGGCGTACAACTTGCGCGTGCCAGGGTGCGCCGCGATTTTTTTGTACATCAAGGGTTGGGTCAAGCTCGGCGTGTCTTGCTCGTTGTGGCCGAGTTTGCGGAAACAGGTGATGTCCACCACCACGTCTTGGCGGAATTCCATGCGGTATTCCAAGGCCAGTTGCGTGGCGAGCACCACGGCTTCGGGGTCATCGCCGTTGACGTGCAGCACAGGCGCTTCCACCATCTTCACGATGTCGGTGCAATACACCGAAGAACGCATGTCGCGTGGATCGGAGGTGGTGAAACCGATTTGGTTGTTGATGATGATGTGCACCGTGCCCCCTGTGGTGTAGCCACGGGTTTGGGCCAGGGCCAGGGTTTCTTGGTTGACGCCTTGTCCGCCAAAAGCGGCATCGCCATGCACCAACACTGGCAGCACCTGGCTGCCTTTGGGGTCGCCACGGCGGTCCATGCGTGAACGCACCGAACCTTCCACCACAGGATTGACGATTTCCAAATGTGAAGGGTTGAAGGCCAGACTCAGGTGAACCGGACCGCCAGGGGTGGCCACGTCCGAGCTGAAACCTTGGTGGTATTTCACGTCGCCCGCAGGCAAGTCTTCGGGCGCCGTGTGGTCGAACTCGGCAAACAAGTCTGAGGGCAATTTGCCCATGGTGTTGACCAGCACGTTCAGGCGGCCACGGTGGGCCATGCCAATCACCACCTCTTGCACGCCTTTGGTACCTGCCAGATGGATCAACTCGTCCATGGCGGCAATGAAGCTCTCGCCACCTTCCAGTGAAAACCGCTTTTGGCCCACGTACTTGGTGTGCAAATAGCGCTCCAAGCCTTCGGCGGCGGTGAGTCGCTCAAGGATGTGTTTTTTCTTTTCTGCGCTGAACGTGGGTTTGCTGCGAACACTTTCCAGCTTTTGCTGCCACCAACGCTTTTGCGTCATGTCGGTGGTGTACATGTACTCGGCACCCAAGGTGCCACAGTAGGTCTCGCGCAGTGCATTGACCAACTCACGCAAGCTCATGCGGTCACGGCCAAAGAAGGTGTTGCTGGTGTCGAAAACCGTTTCTTGGTCGGCGTCGCCAAAACCATAGAAAGAAGGCTCGAGTTCGGGGATGTTGGGGCGCTCGGTGCGCTGCAAAGGATCGAGGTTGGCCCAGCGTTGACCCACATTGCGATAAGCGGCGATCAGCTGCTGGACCGCGGTGCGCTTGCGGCCCATTTCAACGTCGGCACTGGCCATGACCACCCGGGTGCCACCTTGTTTGGCGCGCTCTGCAAAGGCATTGACCACCGGCAAATGCGGCACATCTTTGGCGTTGCTGCCGTCCACCGCAGGGACATGCTGAAGCGCATCAAAGTACTGACGCCAGCTGTCAGGGACGCTGCCGGGGTTGGCGAGGTAGTTTTCGTACATCTCTTCGACATAGGGGGCGTTGCCACCGAAGAGATAAGTGTTGCCTGCATAGGCTTGATAGACGGATGAACCCGTCTGCGATGAATCGCTCATGGCGCTGACCTCCGTTTCCCTTGAGGAAACATTAGCTTGGTTGAAGAACCCTCCACGACACGGCTGAACCGACTGGTGGATGCGACCAGAGGGGCTGCCCCTCGGGTATGTGCGCCGATTGTGCCACTTTCAGGCTTGAGGTTTCCTGACAGTCAAGACAGCTGGTCTTTGATTTGCTGCAAGGGCGTCGGATCGTCGATGGTGGTGAGGTCGCCCGGGTCGCGTTTCTCGCACACCGCCTGTATGGCGCGGCGCAACAGCTTGCCACTGCGGGTTTTGGGCAACAGGCTCAGAAACAACACCCTGGCGGGTCGGGCCACGGCACCCAACTGGCTGTCCACCAGCTTCATGATCTCGCCTTCCAGCTTCAAGCGCGCCGCTGCGTCACCCAAGGCGGACGTGTCTTTGGCAACCACAAAGGCCATGGCCACTTGCCCTTTGAGCTGATCGGCCACGCCAACCACCGCCACTTCGGCCACATTGGGATGGCTGGAAATGCTCTCTTCAATTTCACGGGTGCCCAGTCGGTGACCGGCCACGTTGATCACGTCGTCGGTGCGGCCCAGGATGAAGTAGTAACCATCTTCGTCGCGCACCCCCCAATCAAAGGTGGAATACAGCAACTTGCCGGGGATGCTTTTCCAGTAGGTGTTGACGAAGCGTTGATCGTCGCCCCAAAGGGTTTGCAAACAACCAGGGGGCAAAGGCCCTTCGACCACGACCACGCCTTTTTGGTTGGCGCCACTCAAGATCTCGCCGCTGGTTTCATCGACCAACTGGACATTGAAGCCATACATGGGCACACCGGGACTGCCGAATTTGCTCGGCTTTTTCTCCACCCCGTTGGCAATGGTCAAGATGGGCCAGCCGGTTTCGGTTTGCCAGTAGTTGTCGATGATGGGTTTTTTCAGCCCGTCGGCAATCCATTGCGCTGTCGGTTCATCCAGCGGTTCACCCGCCAAATACAAGGCTTTCAGGCTGGATAGATCGTATTTGCGCAACAGCGCGGGGTCTTGTTTTTTCAGGACCCGAACGGCTGTGGGCGCGCTGAACATGTGGGTGACTTTGTACTTTTCGACCAGATGCCACCAAATGCCGCCATCGGGTCGGGTCGGCAGGCCCTCGTACATCAGCGTGGCCATGCCTGCGAGCAAAGGGCCATAAATGATGTAGCTGTGGCCCACCACCCAGCCGATGTCACTGGTGGAGAAATACACCTGGCCCGCTTGACCTTCAAAAATATGCTTCATGCTGGCGGCCAATGCCACCGCATAGCCACCGGTGTCGCGCTGGACGCCCTTGGGTTTGCCGGTGGTGCCAGAGGTGTAGAGCGTGTAGCTGATGTGGCTGCTGTCCACCCATTCACAGGTCACTTGGGCATTGAAGTGTTGCTGGCGCAAAGCAGCGTGGTCGTGGTCACGACCAGCCACCACGGTGAATGGCTCCAAACCACGGTTGACCATGAGCACGGCCGAGGGCTTGTGTCGGCTGATGGTGATGGCTTCGTCCAACAACGGTTTGTAAGGCACGACTTTGCCACCGCGCGAACCTGCGTCAGCGCTGATGACCAATGTGGGCGTGGCGTCTTCGATGCGCGAGGCCAAGGCATGCGCGGCAAAACCACCAAACACCACCGAGTGGATGGCGCCGATGCGCACACAGGCCAGCATGGCAAAGGCCGCCTCGGCGATCATGGGCATGTAAATCAAGACCCGATCGCCCTTGCCCACCCCCAGGCTTTTCAAGATAGCAGCCATGCGCTGCACTTCCTGGCTCAACTCGGCAAAGCTGTAGGTGACCTCGGTGTGGGTTTCGGTGGACACATAAATGAGTGCGGGTTGGTCGGCCCGCGTGGCCAAATGCCGGTCCACCGCGTTGTGGCACAAATTGGTTTGACCACCCACATACCAGTTGGCAAAAGGAGGATGGGCGTGGTCGCAAATCTGGGTGGGGGCTTGGTGCCAGTCGATCAACTGGGCTTGTTCACCCCAGAACCCATCGCGGTCGTCCAAAGACCTGCGGTAGAAAGCGTCGTAATGGCTCAATGTGTCTCCCTGTGGCGTTCTCTGTTTATTTGATCAAGGCCTGCACGTCTTTGAAGAGGGGATGCTCGGCGGTACGCAGCCACTCGAACAACACCATTTCGGTGGTCACCAGTTCCGCCCCGGCACCCGCCAAGCGGTCGTAGGCTGCATCGCGGTTGCGCTCGGTGCGCGAACTGCACGCATCGGTCACCACCCACACCTCAAATTCGTCCTCCAGCAAGTCCAAAGCGGTTTGCAACACACACACATGGGCCTCGACCCCTGCCAAGACCACGCTGTTGCGCTCGGGTGGCGCAGCAGCAGGCTTTTGCAGGTGTTTGGGCAAACTGCGGGCATTGCCAGCGGGTGGTTTGCTGGCCACCTCGGGCCGCAACCAATCCGTCAAACCTTCTTCGCAAGCGCTGAAATGCATTTTGGCCAGGGTTTGCCTACACAGGGCTTTCAACGCGGGCGCGTTGCCACCCAATTTGCCCGGGTTTTGCTCGGTTCCCCAAACCGCCACGCCCAACAACTGGGCGGCCTGGGCCAAGCGCAAGGCATTGGCCAGACACAGATCGCCTTGGTGAATCGCAGGCAGCAGGCGCGCTTGCAAATCGATCAGGACCAGTTGGCTTTGTTCAGCGTCGATCAGCATGGCTCAAATCCTCACCACCACGCGACCACGCACCTGGCCCGCCATGAGCGCTTGCGCTTTGTCGGCGGCATGGTCGAGATCGACCTCTTCAATCATGCTTTCCAATTTGGCGATGTCCAGGTCTTGGGCCAGACGATCCCAGGCCTGCTGGCGCAATGCCAAAGGTGCCATCACCGAATCCACGCCCATCAGACGCACGTTGCGCAGGATGAAAGGCATGAC
>JBDKLR010000039.1:0-3945 GCA_039795515.1 Pseudomonadota bacterium
AGATCAACGGTGAGCGTTGTGAGCCCATCGAGTTGGTCACCGCCGACATTGAAGAACAACACCAAGGCGGTGTCATGCAAGCCCTGGGCGAGCGCAAAGGCGAATTGGCCAACATGGAGCCCGATGGCCGTGGCCGCGTGCGCTTGGAATACCGCATCCCCGCGCGTGGATTGATTGGTTTCACCACCGAGTTTTTGAACTTGACCCGTGGTTCTGGTTTGATTTCCAACATCTTTGACAAGTACGAACCGCACAAGGGCGAGATCGGTGGCCGCAAAAACGGTGTGCTGATTTCCATGGACGATGGTGAAATCTTCACCTATGCCTTGGGCAAGCTCGACGACCGTGGCCGCATGTTTGTCAAACCCAACGACCCGGTGTACGAGGGCATGATCGTCGGCATCCACAGCCGTGACAACGATTTGGTGGTGAACGCCACCCGCACCAAACAACTGACCAACTTCCGCGTGTCGGGCAAAGAAGACGCGATCAAGATCACGCCACCGATCCAACTCACCTTGGAATACGGTGTGCAGTTCATTGAAGACGACGAGTTGGTGGAAATCACGCCCAAGAGCGTGCGTTTGCGCAAACGCCATTTGAAAGAGCACGAACGCAAGCGCGCCAGCCGCGAAGCCTGATCGCTGGGTCGCGCATGGCTTTCAAGCTCAGCCACAGGCAAGCGATCGCCGTGATGCTGCTGACCACCTTGTTGTGGTCCATCGCGGGCGTGGTGTCACGCCAAATGACCCATGCGCAGGGCTTTGAAGTCACGTTTTGGCGCAGCTTTTTCACAGTGGTGTCGCTGAGTGTGTTGTTGCCAGCGCTCAAAGGGCGGCATCTGCTGCAGGCACTGCCTTGGCGACACCAAAGCTTTTGGCTGTCAGGTCTGTGCTGGGCCACCATGTTCACTGCTTTCATGCTGGCCATGACCATGACCAGCGTGGCCAATGTGCTGATCACCATGGCATTGGGCCCGATGTTCACCGCCTTGCTGTCGCGGTTTTTCATGCATCAACCATTGGCGAAGCACACCTGGTGGGCCATTGCTTTGGCTTGCTTGGGCATGGTGTTCATGTTCATCACCCAGGTGCAACTCGATGGGGTGCAGCATTTGTGGGGCATGGCGGTGGCCTTGTGTGTGCCACTGGCGGGGGCGGTGCAATGGAACCTGACCCAGCATCTGCAATCGTCGGCGCAACCCCGCGACTTCATGCCCGCGGTGTGGGTGGGTGCTGTGATCTCGAGCTTGGTCACGGCACCTTGGGCCTTGCCGGGCGTGGCCAGTGCCAGCGATGTGGCTTGGTTGGCCTGTTTGGGTTTGTTCCAACTCGCCATTCCTTGTTTGCTGGCCGTGTGGGCTGCGCGCGTGCTGCAATCGCACGAGGTGGCCTTGTTGGCTTTGTTGGAAGTGGTGTTTGGCATCGCTTGGGCCTGGTGGGGCGCGGGCGAAGAACCTGCATTAACGGTGCTGCTGGGCGGCGTGTTGGTGCTGGGCGCCTTGGCTTGGAATGAATGGGCTTCTTGGAGACTTGCAAATGACTGATCAAACACAGTGGAGCCATGGCGAGGTCTTGACCGAGGTGCAAGGCCAGGTGGGCATGATCACCTTGAACCGCGCCAAGGCCCTGAATGCCTTGTCGCTGGGCATGGTGCGCGACATCACCCAAGCGCTGTTGGCTTGGCAACACGACGACCGTGTGCAAGCCGTGGCCATGCGGGGCATGGGCAAAGAAGGGCCTTTTGGTGCATTTTGCGCAGGTGGTGACATCCGTTTTTTCCACACCGCGGCACTGGCGGGTGATCCCTGCTTGGAAGATTTTTTCACCGAGGAATACCGCCTCAATCACTTGATTCACCACTACGGCAAACCTTGCGTGGTGTTCATGGACGGTGTGGTGATGGGCGGCGGCATGGGCCTGGCCCAAGGTGCCAGCATGCGCATCGCGACCGAGCGCACCAAGATGGCGATGCCCGAGACCCTGATTGGTTTGTTCCCCGATGTGGGGGGCGGTTATTTTTTGAGCCGATGCCCAGGGGCGCTGGGCGAATACCTGGGCTTGAGCGGGCAATTGCTCAACGGGGCCGAAGCGGTGTTTGCTGGCTTGGCCGATCTGTTGTGCGACAGTGCGTCGCTTCATGAACTCTGGCAACAACTGCCCCGATTGGATTGGGCGCATCCTGCTGAAGCGATCAAACAATTGACACAGCCCTTTGATGCAGCCACCCAAGACGCCAAATCCCAGACCCCGGTTTGGTGGAACGCGTCCTTGAACCAGGCTTTCAATGCCTCCGATGTACCAGCCATTGCCCAGGCCTTGTCCACACCCGAAGGCGCACACGCACTGGATGCGTTGAAGAAACGTTCACCCTTGATGCTGGCGGTCACCCTCGAACAAATACGCCGTGCCCGCCACATGAACCTGAGCGACGAATTGCGCATGGAGCGCGACTTGGTGCGACGCAGTTTTCACCCGGTGCATTTGCAACGTGGTCCCGCCCAAAGCGACACGGTCGAAGGCATTCGGGCCTTGGCGGTGGACAAAGACCATGCGCCCCAATGGCAACCCGCCCACATCCACGAAGTCACCGCCGACATGGTGACACCGTTTTTCAACAGCCCTTGGCCTGCTGCGGCCCACCCCTTGGTGGACTTGCAAGCGCCCGTGGCCTGAGCATTCAAAGGTCTTCAGATGGCAAGTCCCACCAAAGTGTTGTTTGGCTTTCATGCGGTTGGCGTGCGCCTGAAAACCGCGCCTGCATCGGTGATCGAGGTGTTCATCGACCCCACGCGTCGCGACGCCCGCATGCGTCAGTTTCAAGAGCGCGCCAAAGAAGCGCGGGTGAAATTGGTCGAATCCGATGGGCTGCGTTTGGCACAACTCGCTGGCAGTCATGGCCACCAAGGGGTGGTGGCGCGGGTCCATGCGATTGACATCGCCAAATCGCTGGACGCGTGTTTGGAAGCCTTGCCCGCCGATGTGCCTGCTTTGCTCTTGGTGCTGGACGGCATCACCGACCCGCACAACCTGGGCGCTTGTTTGCGCGTGGCCGATGGGGCGGGTGTGCATGCGGTCATCGCGCCCAAAGACCATGCCGTGGGCATCAATGCCACGGTGGCCAAGGTGGCCAGTGGGGCCGCGGAGACCGTGCCGTATTTCATGGTGACCAATTTGGCGCGCACCTTGAATGAACTCAAAGAGCGCAATATTTGGATCACCGGCACCAGCGACGATGCGCCGCAAACTCTGTATGACGTGGACCTGAAAATCCCCACCGCTTGGGTGCTGGGTGCCGAGGGGGATGGCATGCGTCAACTCACCCGCAAGACCTGCGATCAACTGGTGCGCATTCCCATGGCTGGGGGCGTCGAGAGTTTGAACGTGTCGGTGGCCAGTGGCATTTGTTTGTATGAAACCGTGCGCCAGCGCAGGCCCTAAAGACCCAAGACCGCGCCCAGCACCGCACCACCCAGCATCAACCACAGCAGGTGGAAACGGGTCTTCAACACAATGACCATGCTGATGCCACACATCAGCAACAAGCGCGCATCCATCAGCGGGTTGCTGGCTGTTTGCAACAACCAACCTGCGGACAGCATCAGACCCATGACCAAGGGCACCATGCCTGCTTTGAAAGCGCGAACACCCCGGGTGTGTTGATACAGATGCAACCACTTGACCGTGAAATAGCTCAGCAAGGAGGAGGGCAGCACGGCAGCGGTGAGCAAGCCCAAGGCCATCCACAAACCCGCACCGATGGCAGACCAACCGGCCTCAAATCCGCCAGCCATTTGCAAGCCGATGTTCCAACCCATGACCGCGACCAACAAGATGTTGGGGCCAGGCGCGATTTGCGACAGCGTGACGGATTGGCTGAAAACCTGTTCGCTGAGCAGTTGCAAATCGTTCACCAGATAGCGGTGCATCTCAGGCACGATGGCCA
>JBDKLR010000040.1:0-3763 GCA_039795515.1 Pseudomonadota bacterium
CTTTGAATCGCGTTGCAAAGGGAAGTGACCAATCAATGACCACCTCATCCGGCTTGACGGCGTGCAAGGTGGTGTAGAGGCGCTTGAGAGAGGCTTTGGCGTCATCCAAATGCACGTCACTGAAATTCAGGGGGCTGCGGTAATGGCTGCGCACCACAAAAAACCGAACCACCTCGGGCTCATAGGTTTTGAAAACATCTCGGATGGTGAAAAAATTGCCCAGACTTTTGGACATCTTCACGTTGTCGACATTGATGAAGCCGTTGTGCATCCAAAACGAGGCCATGGGCACGCCATGAGCGCCTTCACTTTGGGCGATCTCGTTTTCGTGATGGGGGAATTGCAAGTCGGCGCCACCACCGTGAATATCGAAAGATTCACCAAGCAACTCACAAGCCATGGCCGAGCATTCGATGTGCCATCCGGGGCGGCCTGCACCAAAGGGGCTGTCCCACTTGACGTCGGCAGGCTCTTCAGGCTTGGCCGATTTCCACAAAACAAAGTCGAGGGGGTCCTCTTTGCCGTCAAGCACCGCAACGCGTTCGCCGGCATGCAATTCGTCCAATGATTTGCCCGACAACTTGCCATAGCCGGGTAGCTTGCGCACCGCGAAATTCACATCACCATGAGGCGAACGGTAGGCCAAGCCTTTGTGTTCGAGCTTGTCAATGATGGCCAACATGCCAGGCACATGGTCGGTGGCGCGTGGTTCAGCCGTGGGGCGCTCTATGCCCAGGGCATCCGCGTCTTCGTGCAAGGCAGCGATCATGCGGTCGGTCAGGGTTCGAATGGATTCACCGTTTTCAGTGGCACGTCGAATGATTTTGTCGTCGATGTCGGTGATGTTGCGGATGTAGGTGACTTGGTAACCCGATTGTTTCAACCAGCGCTGCACCACGTCAAAAGCCACCATGGAACGCGCATGACCGATATGGCAAAAGTCATAGACCGTCATGCCACACACATACATGCGCACATGCCCTGCCAGCAAGGGGGCAAAAGTTTGCAAATCACGCGTGAGCGTGTTGTGAATCCGAAGGGCCATGGTGTGAGCTTAAGCTTGAATGGCGCTACAGGGCGCGTAATGTCTCTCTACTACAATGCCCTCAGTATATCTAGCTCACTGACAAGCCCCCTTCGCTTGTTGTCTTGTTTGTTTCCATGCGCATGTCCCACACTATGTTCTTCATCTCGCACCAGTTTTGCCGCACTTTGTTGCTGTTGGCCTGTTGCTCCTTGATGGGTTCCATGCATGTCCATGCCCAGTCCACCACCAGCCAAACATACAAAGGCACACCCCACGAAGAGGTGCAAAAAAGCCTGGCCAAACGTGATTGGACCCATGCACTGACACAGGTGGATGCGTATTTGCAAAACCAACCGCGTGACCCGCAAATGCGTTTTTGGCGGGCACGCTTGCTCGAACAACAAAAGCGCTCCGATGAAGCCTTTGACATCTATGTTCAGCTGTCACAAGACTATCCAGAACTCCCTGAGGTGCAAAACAACCTGGGCGTGCTGTTGGCCGCCCGAGGCAAACACGACGAGGCCAAATTGGCTTTCGAACATGCGTTGCGCAACAACCCCAACTACGCCACAGCCCATGAAAACCTGGGTGATGTGTTGCTGCATTTGGCCCAGCGCTCTTTCCAAAGAGCCCAAAAAATCAACACCAACAGCCGCAGCATTCAAGACAAACTCAAAGCCCTTCAACCCGCTCTTCAACTCACCCTGACCACACCATGATCCATTCATCTCGCCGCCAGTTGCTGGCCCTGTTTTTGTCCGTTGCTTGCTTGGCCACTGCCCAGGCGCAAAACGCCAACCCACAAGTCAAGTTTGTGACCACGGCAGGTGAATTCGTGGTGGAACTGGCTGCAGACAAAGCACCCGCCACCGTGGAGAACTTTTTGGGCTATGTGCGTGATGGCCATTACAACGGCACCATTTTTCACCGCGTGATCAACAACTTCATGATTCAAGGCGGTGGCTACGACGCCAAGTACCAAGAAAAGAACACCAAAGCGCCGATCAAACACGAAGGTGCCGAGGTCAAAGCCAAAGGCGGCCCCCGCAACACAGTAGGCACCATCGCCATGGCGCGCACCAACAACCCCCATTCGGCCAGCGCCCAATTCTTCATCAATGTGAAGGACAACGACTTCCTGGATCACCAAGCACCCAATGGCCAAGGCTGGGGTTACGTGGCCTTTGGCAAAGTGGTGTCGGGCATGGAAGTGGTCAACAAAATCAAACAAATCCCCACCGGCCATGGCGGCCCATTCCCCTCTGATGTGCCACAAACCCAGGTGGTCATTCAATCTGCAACTTTGGTGAAATGAACATGTCCAACCCTCAAGTCGAACTGCACATCCAAGACCTCGGCGTGATCACGCTCGAACTCGACGCTGACAAAGCACCCAAAACCGTCACCAATTTTTTGCACTATGTTGAAAATGGTCATTACGACGACACGATTTTTCACCGTGTCATCCCTGGCTTCATGGTGCAAGGCGGCGGCATGTCGCCCGGCATGAAAGAGAAAAAAGTCGCCAGCACCATCGACAACGAGGCCAACAACGGCCTGAAAAACGATTGCTACACCGTGGCCATGGCGCGCACCAGCGACCCCCACTCGGCCACTGCGCAGTTTTTCATCAATGTAAAAGACAACGGCTTTTTGAATCACACAGCCCCCACCGCCTCCGGTTGGGGTTACGCCGTGTTTGGCAAGGTGGTGTCTGGCACGGAAGTCGTGGACCAGATTTGCGATGTGCCGACTGGACGTCGTGGTTTTCATGACGATGTGCCCAAAGACGACGTGGTGATCACCAAGGCCGTCTTGGTTTAACCCCACCCATGGCCCTGCTCAGCCTGATCGATGCGCGTCATTGGTCGCGCATCGAGTTCATCTCCGACATCCATTTGCAGAGCAGCGAGCCCGCCAATTTTGCAGCGTGGTCGCGATACATGTCGCATGTTCGGGCCGATGCATTGTTCATCTTGGGCGACTTGTTCGAAGTCTGGGTGGGCGATGATGTGCTGGACCACCCGCAAGGCGTCTTCGAGCAGGAGTGTCTCGCGGTGATTCAACAAACCAGTTTGCGCATGCCGGTGTATTGGTTGGTGGGCAACCGAGACTTTTTATTGAGTGATCGTGCCCTCGAAGCCAGTGGCATGCAAGCCTTGAACGATCCCTGTGTGCTGGAAACCACCGATGCGCGCTGTTTGCTCAGCCATGGCGACGCCTTGTGTGTGGCTGACACCGACTATCAGGCATTTCGACAAACGGTGCGCTCGGCCGATTGGCAAAAGGCTTTTTTGTCGCAGCCCCTGAACCAGCGCATGCAGACGGCCAGGGCATTGCGCCAGCAAAGTGAAGCACGCAAAGCCTTGCAAACCGAATGGGTGGATGTGGACGACGCCACGGCCATGGAATGGTTAAGGCAACAACACTGCAGCGTGTTGATCCACGGCCACACGCACCAAGCGGCATGTCACCCCCTTGCAGAAGGACATGTGCGATGGGTTTTGAGCGATTGGGATGCCGCGGCCGCTATGCCCCGACTGCAAGCTTTGCGGTGGGAAGCCACCACAGGCTTCGCACCGTTGGCTTTGACTTAACGCTTGAGCAAGACTTTCAGCACTGCTTGCAATCGACGCGCCGCCTCTGGCTCGAAGGGTGCTGCCAACACAGACGTCACATCTTGTGGCCATGTTTGCGCGGGGGGTGCTTCATGGCGTTTGGTCAACAACTGCAATT
>JBDKLR010000041.1:0-13969 GCA_039795515.1 Pseudomonadota bacterium
TTGGTTGTCGCGCGCATGCAAGCCAATCGTGGGTTCGTCCAACACATAGCAAACGCCTTGCAAATGGCTGCCCAACTGAGCGGCCAAACGGATGCGTTGCGCCTCGCCACCACTGAGCGTGGGCGCACCACGGTCCAAGGTGAGGTAGCCCAAACCGACACGAATCAAAAACGCCAAGCGGCTTTGGATCTCGGGCAGCAAATCGCGGGCGATGTCGGCGTCGCGGCCTTGCAGCTTCAAGCCCTGACACCAGTCCAACATTTGCACCACGCTCATGCTGGCCAATTGGGTGATGCCCACGCCTTCAAATGTCACGGCCCGCGCCGTCGGATTCAAGCGACTGCCGTGGCAACTGCCGCACACCTGCTCGCTGGCGTCTTCCAACTCAGGCTCGGCAAAGCTTTTTTCACGGCCGCGCTCTTTCGGGTCTTGCACAGAATCATCCATCGCCGCGCGCTGGGCTTTGGACAGTGCGATGCCCGTGCCCACGCAATCGGGGCACCAACCATGTTTGCTGTTGTAAGAGAACAAGCGCGGATCGAGTTCGGCATACGAGATGTCACAGACCGGGCAAGCGCGGCGGGTGGAATAGGCTTGCAACACACCCAGCTGGGCGGTGGATGCACCCGTCAACAAAGCCTCTTGCAAACCATCCAAGGGGCTCAACACATGCACCACGCCCTTGCCGTGCTCCAGCGCGGTCATCAAGGCTTGGCGCAAGGTGTCTTCTTTGGCAGGGTCTACTTTCAAAGACGCGACAGGCAATTCGATGGTGTGTTCTTTGAAGCGGTCCAAGCGTGGAAAGCCCTGGGTCGGCAGGAAATGGCCATCGACCCGCAAATGGGTGAAACCACGCGGCCGGGCCCAATCCGCCAACTCGGTGTAGACCCCTTTGCGGTTCATCACCAAGGGGCTGAGCAGGCCGATGTGCTGCCCACGGTATTGGCGCATGAGCAAGGCGGTGAGGCGCTCGGGTGTTTGCGGTTGCACCGCGGCATCGTCATGGATGCAATGCTGGGTGCCGAGTTTCACGAACAACAAACGCAAGAAATGCCAGACCTCGGTGGTGGTGCCCACGGTAGATTTGCGCCCGCCTCGGCTCAGGCGCTGCTCGATGGCGACGGTGGGTGGGATGCCATAAACCGCGTCGACCTCGGGACGTCCTGCCGGCTGCACGATGCTGCGGGCATAGGCGTTCAAGCTTTCCAAATAACGGCGCTGACCTTCGTTGAACAAAATGTCGAATGCCAAAGTCGATTTGCCCGAACCACTGACACCGGTCACCACGTTGAATTGCCCGCGCGGAATGTCCACGCTCAGGCTCTTCAGGTTGTGCTCTTTGGCGTTGACGATGCGGATGTGGTTGTGCAGCACCGCGCCTAAGTACTTGGCAGTGGGTTCATTGGCCTGAAGTGCTTGCTTGGCAGCGACTGGACTGGCGTCGCTCTCCCCATGCGGCAAGCCAAGAGGGTCACCCGAACCATGGCCGAGCAAGGTGCCCATGGTCTCGACATACTCACGCAGCGCTTGCCCGGTGTGCGAACGGGTGTGCAGCATCACGTCTTCGGGCGAACCTTCAGCCACCAGCCAACCACCCCCTTCGCCGCCCTCGGGTCCGAGGTCGATCAACCAATCCGAGGCGCGGATCACATCCAGGTTGTGCTCGATCACGATCAGCGAATGCCCGGCGTCCAACAAACGACGCAAGGCGCGCATCAGTTTGGCGATGTCGTCAAAGTGCAAACCGGTGGTCGGTTCGTCAAACAAAAACAGCATGCCCTTGCGAGCTGTCGCTTGCTTGCTGCTCGAAGCGGTCTTGGCAGCATCGGCCAAATACCCGGCGAGCTTGAGGCGTTGCGCCTCGCCACCACTCAAGGTGGGAACCGGCTGACCCAGGCGCACATATTCCAAACCGACATCGACAATCGGCTGCAAGGCGCGAATCACCTCGCGGTCCTTGGCAAACAGTTGCGCTGCTTCGCTGACGGTGAGCGCCAGCACATCGGCCACATTCAAAAAAGATGGGGCCTCAGCGCCTGGCAGTTGTCGCTCGATTTTGACTTCCAAGATTTCAGGACGGTAACGCTGGCCGTCGCAATCAGGGCAACGCAAATACACATCACTCAGAAACTGCATTTCCACATGCTCGAAACCCGAGCCGCCACAGGTGGGGCAGCGGCCATCGCCGCCGTTGAAGCTGAATTTGGACGCGGTGTAACTGCGTTGGCGCGACATCGCGGTGTTGGCGAAGATCTCGCGGATCGCGTCCCAAGCACCCACATAACTCACGGGATTGGAGCGCGCGGTTTTGCCAATCGGGGATTGGTCGACAAACACCACGTCGCTCAAATGATCGGCACCCAACAAACGGTCGTGCGCGCCAGCACCTTCGGTGCTTTTGCCAAAGTGGCGCAGCAAAGCCGGCGCCAAGATGTCTTGAATCAAGGTCGACTTGCCCGAACCACTCACACCAGTGACCGTGACCCAGCGCTGCAAAGGAAATTCGATGTTCAGGTCCTGCAAATTGTGTTCGCGCGCACCTTCCAAAATCAGGCGCGGCGTGCTGTCGCTGACCAAGCGCTTCAAGCCCACGCCCACTTGCTTGCGCGCGCCCAAATAAGCGCCGGTCAAGGTGTCGGCCTGCTTCAAACCATGGGGCGTGCCGTCAAACACCACCTGACCGCCCCGCTCACCAGGGCCAGGACCCATGTCGACGATGCGATCCGCCGCCAACATCACGGCCGGGTCGTGCTCGACCACCACCAAAGTGTTGCCCGCATCGCGCAAGCGCAACATGGCTTGGGTGATGCGGTGCATGTCACGCGGGTGCAAACCGATGCTTGGTTCATCCAGCACAAACAAGGTGTTGACCAGCGATGTGCCCAAGGCCGTGGTCAGGTTGATGCGCTGCACCTCGCCGCCACTCAAGCTGCGGCTTTGCCGGTCCAAACTGAGATAGCCAATGCCGACATCACACAGGTATTTCAAGCGGGTGCGGATTTCTTCCAACAACAAATGCAAAGCTTGTTGCTCGGCCTGGGCGTGCGCGGTGAGTGTGGCATCGGTGGCCATGTGCTCGAAAAAGTCGCGCAAACGCGTGATCGGCAGCAGCATCAGGTCGTGCAAACACAAACCGGGCAGGGCTTCCAACTGGGCCCGGCTCCAATGCACCCCTTGCGGCATGAAGCGTTGGGCCGCTGGCATGGCCGCTTGGGCACCTGCCTCGCTGCCGACGCGCCACAACAGGCTGTCGGTCTGCAAACGCGCGCCGCCGCAATCGCCGCAGGGCGTGTAACTGCGGTACTTGGACAACAGCACCCGGATGTGCATCTTGTAGGACTTGGTTTCCAGGTATTCGAAAAACCGTTTCACCCCATACCACTGCTGGTTCCATTTGCCCGTCCAGTTCGGCGAACCATTGATCACCCAATCGCGCTGGGCGGCATTCAGCTTGGACCAGGCGGTGTCACGCGGAATGCCAGCGGTTTCGGCATGGCGCATCAAATCGTCTTGGCATTCTTGCCAGGCCGGGGTTTGCATCGGTTTGATGGCACCGGTGCGCAAGGTCAATTTTTCATTCGGAATCACCAACCCATAGTCCACCCCGATCACCCGTCCAAAGCCCTTGCACTTGGGGCAAGCGCCAGCGGGTGAATTGAACGAGAACATGGACGGCGTGGGTTCGCTGTAACGCAAATCGCTGTCGGGACAATGCAAACCGGTGGAGAAGCCAAAGGGCTCGCCGATCGCATCGCTGCTGGCATCGGCCGGCATGCGGTACGCGGTCATGCGGCCATTGCCTCGCTGCAACGCCAGTTCAATGGCTTCCATGGCGCGGGCGTGTTCCACGGTTTGCAAGCGGAAGCGATCGGCCACCACCTGCATCACCTCGCCTTGCACATGGACGCGTGTGAAACCACTGGCGCTCAGCCATGTTTGCAATTCCTCGGGCGTGGTGTTGGCGGGCAGTTGCACTGGGAACGTCAACACCCAACGCGGATCGTCCTGGCTCAAGGCCATGAGTTTTTGAAAGATCGAATCGCTGTTGTCGTGGGTCACCGCTTGGGCGGTGTGTTTGTCAAACAAATGCGCGGCGCGGGCGAACAACAACTTGAGGTGGTCGTTCAACTCGGTCATGGTGCCGACGGTCGAGCGCGAACTGCGCACCGGGTTGGTTTGGTCGATGGCGATGGCCGGCGGGACCCCTTCGACTTTGTCCACCGCGGGACGGTCCATGCGGTCCAGGAATTGACGCGCGTAGGCGCTGAACGTTTCCACATAACGCCGCTGGCCTTCGGCGTACAAGGTGTCGAACACCAGGCTGGATTTGCCCGACCCGCTGGGGCCGGTGAACACCGTCAACTCGTTGGTGCGGATGTCGATGTCGATGTTTTTGAGGTTGTGCTGGCGGGCGCCTCGAATGCGTATCAGGCCTTGTGTCATCCCGCCATTATTCCCCGAGGTAGGCAGCCCTCACCTTGGGGTCATGCAAAAGGGTTTTGGCTTCCCCTTGCATGCTGATTTGGCCCGATTCCATGACGTAGGCGCGTTGGGCCATCTTCAAGGCACGGCTGGCGTTTTGCTCGACCAGCAACAAAGTAACACCCATGGAAGCCACCTCGGCAATGACCTCGAAAATTTTGTCGACCATGATGGGTGACAAACCCATGGATGGTTCGTCCAACAACAAGACCTTGGGGCGGCTCAACAAGGCGCGGCCCATGGCCAGCATTTGCTGCTCACCACCCGACAAGGTGCCTGCCAACTGCGCGCTGCGCTCTTGCAAACGCGGGAACAAAGTGAACACCCGATCGATGTCCGACTGGATGCCGGCTTTGTCGCTGCGCAAATAAGCGCCCATGTGCAGGTTTTCCAAAATGCTCATGCGAGTGAACACGCCACGGCCTTCAGGCACCATGACCAGGCCTTGCTTGACCAAATCCCAAGGACCCTGCCCCTGGATGTCGCGCCCCAAATAGCTGATGCGACCACCAGCCGGCAACAACGACCCTGTGATGGCTTTCATGGTGGTGGTTTTGCCAGCGCCGTTGGACCCGATGAGCGACACCAGCTCGCCCTCGCGCACCTCGAAACTCACCCCTTTGACCGCTTGGATACCGCCATAGGCGACCCGCAGGTCTTGCACTTGCAACAACACGTCGGTTGAACTCATCTCAGTGTTCTCCAGTGCCTAAATACGCTTCGATGACTTTGGGGTCGCGCTGCACCTCGGCGGGTGAGCCTTGGGCGATTTGCTTGCCGTAGTCCAACACGGTGACCGCGTCGCACAGACCCATGACCAATTTGACGTCGTGTTCGATCAGCAAAATGGTGCGGCCGTCTTTGCGGATGCGGTCGATCAACTCGCGCAACTGCACTTTTTCGGTGGCATTCATGCCCGCGGCGGGTTCATCCAGCGCGATCAATTGCGGGTCGGTGGCCAAAGCACGGGCAATTTCAAGACGGCGTTGATCGCCATAGCTCAAGGTGCGGGCCTTGTAAGGGGCCAATTCGCCAATGCCCACATAGTCCAGCAAGGCTTGGGCGCGCTGGGCGATGGCGGCTTCTTCGGCTTTGAAAGACTTGGTGCGGAAGATGGCCCCCAGCACGCCAGAGCCTGAGCGCACATGGCGTCCGACCATGACGTTTTCCAAAGCCGTCATCTCGGCAAACAAACGGATGTTTTGGAAGGTGCGGGCAATGCCTGCCTTGGCCACTTCATGGACCGAACTGGGTTGGTAGGGTTGGCCTGCCAATTGGAAACTGCCACTGTCGGGCGTGTACAGCCCGGTGATGACGTTGAAGAAAGTGGTTTTGCCCGCACCGTTGGGGCCAATCAAACCATAGACCTGCCCCGCTTGGATGGTCATGCCCACATCGCTCAAGGCTTGCAAACCGCCAAAGCGCTTGGATATGCCCTGAACTTGCAACACGGGAGTGCTCATGCGGCCTCCTTGTCGTGAGGCAGGGCTTTGCCATGCTCAGGCGCTGGCCACAGTCCGCGCGGACGCCACAGCATGATGATGATCATGGCCAAGGCGATCAGCAACTGGCGCAAGATGGCCGCGTCGAGTCGCCCGTCGGTCATGGCCTGCAAAGGACCCGCCACATAGCGCAACACCTCGGGCAAGGCGGACAACAGCACCGCGCCCATGATGACGCCGGGCAAGTGGCCCAAGCCACCCAAGACCACCATGGCGACGATCATGACCGACTCCATCAGGCTGAACGATTCGGGCGAGACAAAACCTTGAAAAGACGCAAACATGACGCCGGCCACACCCCCGAAAGTGGCCCCCATGCCAAACGCCAACAATTTGAGGTTGCGGGTGTTGATGCCCATGGCTTTGGCCGCGATTTCATCCTCGCGAATGGCCATCCAAGCCCGGCCAATGCGGGACGTTTCCAACCGATAGCAAATCAGCGCACTGACCAACACCAATGCCAAAAACAGGTAGTAATAGAGCGTGACCCCTGACAACTCCATGAAGCCCAGGTCGAGGCGTTTGGACAAGGGATGACCGAAGATGGTCATGGCGTCAATTTGACCCAAGCCCTTGGGGCCGTTGGTGATGTTGACCGGGTTGTCCAGGTTGTTCATGAACACACGAATGATTTCGCCAAAGCCCAAGGTAACGATGGCCAAGTAATCGCCTCGCAACTTGAGTGTGGGCGCGCCCAACAACACCCCAAACAAACCCGCCAAGCCGGCGCCAATCGGGATGACGGCCCACAAGGGTGTGTGCAGCCCACCGGGGAACATGGCGGCGATCCAAGGAAAAGTGTCGGTCAGATGAGGCGACGCGAGCAAGCCAAACATGTAGGCACCGACGGCGAAGAACGCGACAAAGCCCAGGTCGAGCAACCCGGCATAGCCCACCACGATGTTCAGGCCCAGCGCCAACAAAACGTACAACAACGCCATGTCAGCGATGCGCACCCAGCCGTTGCCAATGGACTGCAGCAACAAGGGCAGCAGCAACAGGCCGACACCCCACAACAGGTAGCGCATGGATCGAGAGGAATGGTTGGTGCCCATGTTCACGCCCTGTCTGCCACGCGCTCACCCAGCAAGCCCGAAGGGCGCAGGGTCAGCATGATGATCAACACCACAAAGGCAAAAATATCTGCATAGTGGCTGCCCAGCACACCGCCGGTGAGGTCGCCGATGTAACCCGAGGCGATCGCTTCGATCAAACCCAGCAGCACGCCACCCACGACCGCACCAGCCAAATTGCCAATGCCGCCAAACACGGCTGCCGTGAAGGCTTTCAGACCAGGCAAAAAGCCCATGCCATGCTGCACCGTGCCGTAATTGGAGGCCCACATCACGCCCGCCAACGCCGCCAATATCGCGCCGATGATGAAGGTGGCTGAAATGACCGTGTCGGGCTTGACGCCCATGAGTGTGGCAACGCGCGGGTTTTCCGCGGTGGCGCGCATGGCACGCCCCAAACGGGTGCCGTTCACCAGCCACATCAACACCGCCAAGGCCACCGCCGTGACGCCCAAAATCATGATTTGCGTCGGGGTGATGACCGCCTCGCCCAAGGCAATGGGGTCGCTCGGCAACAAGGTGGGATAGGCTTTGTAATTGGGCTTCCAAATCACCATGGCCAGGGTCTGCAACAAGATGGACATGCCGATGGCGGTGATCAGCGGTGCCAATTTGGGGGCGTTGCGCAAGGGGCGGTAAGCCACTTTCTCAATGGCATAGTTGAGCGCAGCCGCAGCCACACAGGCCGCCAACAAACCAATGATCAGGACCACCCAGCCGGGCATGCCTGGAAAACTTTCCAGCAACAGGCCGATGACGGTCCAACTCACCAGCGCACCCACCATCAATACCTCGCCATGGGCGAAATTGATCAGGTTGATGATGCCGTAAACCATGGTGTAGCCCAAAGCCAGCAGGGCATACATGCTGCCCAGCACCAAGCCATTGATGATTTGTTGCAGGAAGATGTCGATGATGTGTCTCCGAAGCGTGCGCGATTGTAGGTAAAAAAAAGCCCTCCGCGAGGGGAGGGCTGGACTGTCGTTAACCCGAACAATCAATCGTCGGCATAGATGTCCACATCTTTGGTTTCAGTGATGAACAAAGTACCAATGATGAAGGTGGCACCCGCGATGATGATCGGGTACCACAAGCCGTTGTACATGTTGCCGGTTTGCGCCACGATCGCAAAAGCCATGGTGGGCAGCAATCCACCAAACCAACCATTGCCAATGTGATAAGGCAGTGACATGGAGGTGTAGCGGATGCGGGTGGGGAACATTTCCACCAACATGGCCGCAATCGGGCCATAGACCATGGTCACCAAGATCACCAAGTAGGTGAGGATCAAGATGACAACCACTTTGTTGACCTTGGCAGGATCGGCTTTCACGGGGTATCCAGCGGCCTTGAGCGTGGCGCTCAGGTTGGCTGTGATGACCGCATCGCGGCTTTTCTTGTCGTCAGACAGGTTTTTCAACGCGTCTTCGGCTTTTTTCACGGCTTTGGCATCGACAGGGTCGGCTGCTTTCAGCTCGTTGAGTTTTTGCTCGGCCGCTGCTTTGGCCGCTGCCACGTCTTCTGGGGTCACGGTGGTGGAGATCACGGTCTCGCCCACTTTGATGATGGCTGGTGTGCCGGGTGCGGCCGCTTCGTTGGAATAGCTGACCGAACTGCCCGCCAATTTTTGCTTGGCGATGTCACAAGAAGATGTGAACTTGACCGTGCCTGTGGGGTTGAACTGGAAGGAACATTCCGCAGGATCTGCCACCACCACCACTTTGTTGGCCTGCTGTGCCGCGTGCAAATCGGGGTTGGCGGCTTTGGTGAGTTGCTCAAAGACGGGGAAGTAGGTCAGCACAGCCAACAAGCAGCCCAACATGATGATGGGTTTGCGACCGATCTTGTCAGACAGCGAACCAAAGACGATGAAGAAAGGCGTGCCGATCAGAAGCGAAGCAGCCACAAACAAATTGGCGGTGGCGCCGTCAACCTTGAGTGCTTGGGTCAGGAAGAACAAGGCATAGAACTGACCGGTGTACCAAACCACGGCTTGGCCAGCGGTTAAACCGATCAAGGCCAAGATCACGATCTTGAGGTTTTTCCATTGGCCAAATGACTCGGACAAGGGTGCTTTGGAGGTTTTGCCTTCGGCTTTCATTTTCACGAAAGCGGGTGACTCGCTCATGGACAGACGAATGTAGACCGACACGCCCAACAACGCGATGGACACCAGGAAAGGAATGCGCCAGCCCCATTGCTCAAAAGCGTCTTCACCGACGGCGGTGCGGGTGCCCAAAATAACCAACAAGGACAAGAACAAACCCAGCGTGGCCGTGGTTTGAATCCAGGCGGTGTAGGCACCGCGCTTGGTGTGCGGCGCGTGTTCAGCGACATAGGTGGCGGCACCACCGTATTCACCGCCCAACGCCAAGCCTTGCAGCAAGCGCAAGCCAATCAAAATAACAGGTGCCGCCACGCCAATGCTGGCGTAGGCAGGCAAGATACCCACGATGAACGTGGACAAACCCATGATCAAAATGGTCACCAAGAAGGTGTATTTGCGACCGATCATGTCGCCCAAGCGGCCAAAGAAAATGGCACCGAAGGGACGCACAATGAAACCCGCCGCAAAAGCCAACAGCGCAAAGATGAAGGCCGATCCGGCGTCCAATCCGCTGAAAAACTGCTTGGCGATGATGGCGGCCAATGAACCGTATAGGTAGAAGTCGTACCACTCGAACACGGTGCCGAGGGAGGACGCAAAAATGACTTTTTTCTCTTCCGACGACATTGGTCGGTCTTCGTGCACGATGGCCATGGGGGTCTCCTGGTGATGCCCGCCTGATGGGGGTCTCGGGAGATTCTCAAGCGTGGTGCTTGCCAGCGACTGACTTCAAACTGAACCCGTGCTGACAACTTAAGTGCAAACCCTTGGTATTTATTTCACCATGTGAATTAGGAACGCTTGCGCTCCAAGCTCTTGGGCAAATCGGCACAAGCCTGCCAATCGGGGCCATCGAACCAGGCCTCCCCTACCAAATAAGCCCGCAACATCGGCAAGGCGTCTTGGCCCCAGAACAATTTGTCGTTCACCAAGATGCTGGGCACGCCAAACACGCCGTTGTCTATCGCCGCCTGGGTGGCTTGGCGCAACTGGTTTTTCACATCGTCAGATTGCGGGTCGCGGACGGGTGCCAGTTGTGTTTGCAACGCCGCGAGTCGCTGCGGATCGCTGGCCTCCAAGCCTTCGCCCCAGACATGCTGGAACAGTTGTTCACATTGGTGGCGGTTGGGCAAGCCTTGGGCATCGCAGGCCAGCGCCAGACGCAGCAAGGAAACCGGGCTGAAAGGATGGCTGGCAGGCATGCGCAAGGGGCAGCCTTGTTGCTGCGCGAGCCAGAGCACCTGGCGGTAAGTCCACGCGCGCTTGTCTTCAATCTCGGCCGGCCCCAACTGGCCGTGGTGCTGTAACACCGCACCAAACAAAATCGGTTGGTAACTCACCTGGTAGCTCAGCCCCTGCAAGGCCTTGGGCAAAGCATGAAAGGCCAAGTAGGCGTAAGGGCTGATGAAGTCCAGGTAGAAGCGAAGTTGATGCATGGTCAGCTTTGTTCAAAGTGCAGTTGGATGCGCGCCGCCAGACGTTGCCAAACGCTGCGTTGTTCAGCTGGGCTGTAAACCGACCAATGGGCCACCTCGTCCAAACGGCGCAAACAACCCCAGCATTCATCAGCATCAGCTTTCATGACACAAACCGACATGCAGGGGGACGCGCAAGCCAGATTTAAAGGGCTTTGTTGCACTTGCTGCCAACGCAGCTGCAAGGCTTTCCAAGGGGTGTGGTGCATCAGGGGGTCTCCAGGTCCAAACGCAGCAAGGGCGCGCCTTCGCTCACTTGGTCCCCGGGTGAGAACAACAACTCGGCCACGGTACCGGCTGCAGGCGCTGCCACAGTGTGCTCCATTTTCATCGCCTCCATCACGGCCAGCGCTTGGCCTGCCGACACCTTGTCGCCCACGCGCACCGCAAAAGACAACAACTTGCCCGGCATCGGCGCCGACAGATTGCCGCCGGCCGAGGCGTCTTGCGCGGCGTGGGCCAAGGGGTCGATCCAGGTCAAACTGCATGCGCCTTGATCGGCAAACACATGGGCCACGCCTTGCACCAGGTCGACCCGGGCTTGCCAACGGTGGGGGCCCCATTGCAACAACAATCCATCACCCTGCACAGCATGCTGGAAGACGTGCGTTTGATCGCTGACATGCAACACATCCTCGCCGCGTGTGTGACGGGTCAATTGGGCTTGCAACAGCTGGTCGCCATGCGCCACAGTCCATTGCCGCTGGCTCACACCTTGCACCAGCCAGCTGTCGGTATGGGACCAAGGATCGCGCCAGCCGGTGGCGACCGTTTGTTCGCTGACCAAGCGCTGGGCCACCGCAGAGGCCACCGCCCAATGCACGGACAAGGGTTGCTGGTTGAACAACACGGCTTTGTCACGCTCGATCAGGGCGGTGTCCAACTGGGCCGTCGAGAACGAAGGGCTGCGCACCACCTGCCGCAAAAACGCCACGTTGTTGGCGACCCCAACGATGTGCAATTCGGACAGTGCTTGGTCCAAACGCGCCAGCGCTTGCGCGCGGTTGTCGCCATGCACGATCAGCTTGGCGATCATCGAGTCGTAATGCGGGCTGATCTCGTCACCTGGGCGCACACCACTGTCCAAGCGCACCGCGCCTGGCTCAAATCGGCTGGCCTGGGGCGCGCGCAACACATGCAAATGGCCCGTGGCAGGCAAGAAATCGTTGTCCGGTGTTTCGGCGCAAATGCGGGCTTCAATTGCATGCCCATGCACCTGAACCTGCGCTTGCGTCAAGGGCAGCGGCTCGCCTGCGGCGATGCGCAACTGCCACTCCACCAGGTCCAAGCCGGTCACCGCTTCGGTCACCGGATGCTCGACCTGCAAGCGGGTGTTCATTTCCATGAAGAAAAAATCCATGCCGTGCTCGGATTGCTCGACGATGAACTCCACCGTGCCAGCGCCCACATACTGGACCGCCTGCGCAGCCGCCACCGCCGCCGCGCCCATGCGTGCACGCAATTCGTCGCTCAGACCTGGCGCTGGCGACTCTTCCAACACCTTTTGGTGGCGCCGCTGCACCGAGCAATCGCGCTCGTGCAAATGGATGGTGTGCCCATGGCTGTCACCAAACACCTGGATTTCGATGTGGCGCGGTCGCTGCACGTATTTTTCAATCAGCACCGCGTCGTCCCCAAAGCTGTTGCGTGCCTCGCGCTGGCAAGAGGCCAAAGCCTCTGCAAAGTCAGCGGCCTGGGTGACGATGCGCATGCCCTTGCCACCGCCACCTGCACTGGCTTTGATCAGCACCGGGAAACCAATGGTCTTCGCCTGTTGCGCCAGCAAGTCGGGGGCTTGATCCGCGCCGTGGTAACCCGGTACCAGCGGCACGCCGGCTTTTTCCATGAGTTGCTTGGATGCGGCTTTCAAGCCCATGGCTTGTATCGACGCCGAGGATGGGCCGATGAACACCACACCCGCTTGCTGACAGGCGTTGGCAAAGTCGGCGTTTTCACTCAAAAAGCCATAGCCGGGATGGATCGCTTGCGCGCCTGTTTGCAAGGCGGCTTGCAAGATGCGTTGCCATTGCAAATAACTGTCTTGCGGGGCGTGACCGCCAATGTGCAGCGCTTCATCACAGGCCTGGACATGGGCCGACGAGGCATCGGCGTCTGAATACACCGCCACCGTGCGTATGCCCATGCGACGGGCCGTGGTCGCCACACGGCAAGCGATTTCGCCGCGGTTGGCAATCAGTATTTTTTGAAACATCATGTCAGTAGCGCTTGGCCACTTCTTCCAACATGACCTCGGTGGCACCGCCACCGATGGCCAACACGCGGGCGTCACGCCACAAGCGTTCGATGGGCGCTTCGCGCATGTAGCCCATGCCGCCCCAGAACTGCTGACATCCGCCGACCACTTCATTGACCAATTCGCCAGTGAGGGACTTGAGCATGGACACCTCTTGCACGATGTCGTGCTCTTGCGTGACCGACCAGGCGCAGTGGTACATGAACTGACGCGCAGCGCGGGTTTTGGCGTCCAACATGGCGATGCGCTGGCGGATGTTTTGCATGTCCCACAAAGACTTGCCAAAGGCTTGACGCTGACGCACATAGTCCAGCGTCAGTGCAATCGCACGTTGGCAATGTCCCACCGCCATGGCCGCCAAAGCGATGCGCTCGGTTTGCAGGTTTTTCATCAGCGCGTAAAAGCCTTTGTCTTGCTCGCCGAGCAATGCGTCGGGACCCAGGCGCACGTTGTCGAGCACCAGTTCGGCGGTGTCCGAACACAACCAACCGGTTTTGTCCAAGGAGCGTCCCACTGTGAAACCCGGCGTGCCTTTTTCAACGATGAACATGGACATTTGGTGCTTGCCGGGGCCGGTTTTGGCCGCCACGAAATAGAGGTTGGCATGCACGCCATTGGTGATGAATATCTTGGTGCCGTTCAGCACCCAGTTGTCGCCTTCTTTTTTGGCGGTGCTGCGCATGCCGGCCAAATCGGAACCCGCGCCGGGTTCGGTCATGGCCACCGCGCAAATCGTGTCGCCCGCGATGATGCCAGGCATGTACTTGGCCTTTTGCGCCTTGGTGCCCGCATGGTGCAAATGCGGGCTCGCCATGTCGGTGTGCACCAGCACGCTCACAATGAATCCCGCATAGGTGGACTGCGACAAAGCTTCGGCAAACACCAAATTGGTCAAGGCATCGGCCTCAGCGCCACCGTATTCGCTCTCATACATCAGGCCGAAAAAGCCAGCCTCACCCATTTTGCGCAACACCTCGCGCGGCACTTTGCCCGCTTTTTCCCACTCCAGGCCGTAGGGTTCGACTTCGCGCTCGAGGAAGCGCTGCATTTGGTCGCGCAGGGTTTGGTGTTCAGGC
>JBDKLR010000042.1:0-8087 GCA_039795515.1 Pseudomonadota bacterium
TGAACCGCGCCCTGCTCAAGCCGCTTGCTGCTGCTGGCCCGACACCGAGGCGCGCCAGGCTTGCATCAAACCCTCCCACTGGGGGCGGGCTGCATGCAAATGGCGTTCTTTCACATGGCCATAGCCTTTGATCTTGTCGGGGATGCGGGCGATTTCCAAGGCCAGTGCTTGACGCTCGGGCGCAAAGTCTCGCAACACTTCTTCGATGCTCTGTTGGTATTCGAGCACCAAGGCGCGCTCGGTGCGACGCTCTTCGGTGTAACCGAACACATCGAACACACCGCCGCGTAAAAACCGCAAACGCGACAACAGCTTGAAGCCCCACAACATGCGGGGACCGTACTTTTGCTTGACCAGCTCGCCTTTGTCGTTTTTCTTGGCGAGCAAGGGCGGGGCCAGGTGGTAGTTGAGACTGAAGCCGCCTTCAAACTGCTCAGCGATGCGTTGCAAGAAAGCCGGGTCGCTGTGCAAGCGCGCCACTTCGTACTCGTCCTTGTACGCCATGAGCTTGTAGAGGTTGCGCGCCACCGCCTCGGTCATGACGGGGTTGGTTTGTTGCTGCACGGTTTGCACAAAACCCAGGTAACGCTGGGCATAGGCCTTGTCTTGATAGGCCTCGAGCCAGGCAGCGCGCTGCTGCACCACGCTGTCCAAAGATTCGCGGGCTTTGAAATGCACCACTTGGCTGGGCTTGAGAGATTGCTGCACCCGGGCCATGTCGTGGGCGCACCAACGGCCCCAGAGAAAAGCGTTTTGGTTGGCTTGCACCTGCACGCCATTGAGTTCGATGGCGCGCAACATGGCGGCTTCGCCCAATGGGATCCAGCCACGTTGCCAGGCATAGCCCATCACCATCGGGTTGATGTAGATGCTGTCGCCCAACAACGCGGTGGCGATTTGGTTGGCGTCAAACGCGCCCAGGTTGGCGGCTTCACCACCCAAGGCTTGCAGGATGTCGGACACGCAGTTGTCGCTGGGGTTGGCCCATGCGCCGTTTTTCACAAAGGCGGCAGTGGGAGTGCCGTGGTCGTTGATGGCCACGCGGGTGCGCCCGGGGCGCATGCGCAACATGGTTTCTTTGCCGGCGCTCACGATCGGGTCGCAGCCCAACACCAGGTCGGCGGCAGCGGTGGACACGCGCGTGGTTTGGATGTCGCTTTGCTGTGGCGCGATCAGGATGTGGCTCCAGGTCGCGCCGCCTTTTTGCGCCAAGCCCGCCGCGTCTTGGGTGACGATGCCCTTGTCTTCCAAATGCGCCGCCATGCCCAGCAATTGACCGATGGTGATGACGCCGGTGCCACCCACGCCCGCCACCACGATGCCGTAGCCGCCCGGATAGACACCGCGTGTCAGCGAAGCCAACTCGGGCGCAGGCAAATTGCCCAAGTCTTTCGGGTTGGGAAAGGACTTGGCCTGCTTTTTCAGCTGGCCCCCTTCAACGGTCACGAAGCTGGGGCAAAAGCCTTTGACGCAGCTTTGGTCTTTGTTGCAAGTGCTTTGGTTGATGGTGCGTTTGCGGCCCAGCGGTGTTTCCAAAGGCTCGACACTCAGGCAATTGCTTTGGCTGCTGCAGTCGCCGCAACCTTCGCACACCGCCTCGTTGATGAACACCCGCACAGCGGGATCAACCATGGTGCCGCGCTTGCGACGGCGGCGTTTTTCGGTGGCGCAGGTTTGGTCGTAAATGATGACGGTGCAGCCTTTGATGTCGCGCATGGTGCGCTGCACGCGGTCGAGTTCGTCGCGGTGTTCGATGGCCACGCCTTCGGGCAAGCCCAAGGCGCCGCCCGGGATGCCGTTGCGGCCCACCTGGTCGTATTTCTCGGGCTCGTCGGTGACGATGACGATGCGCTTGGCACCTTCGGCGCGCATGCTTTGCGCGATCTGAATCACGCTGTGGCCTTCAGAGCGTTCGCCAATCGGCTGGCCGCCGGTCATGGCCACCGCGTCGTTGTACAAAATTTTGTAGGTGATGTTGACACCAGCGGCCACGCTTTGGCGCACCGCCAACAAACCGCTGTGAAAGTAAGTGCCGTCGCCAATGTTGGCGAAGATGTGCTGGTCGTTGCTGAACGGTTGTTGGCCAACCCAGGGCACGCCCTCGCCGCCCATTTGGGTGAACCCCACGGTGCTGCGGTCCATCCACAAGGTCATGAAATGGCAACCAATCCCGGCCATGGCGCGCGAACCCTCGGGCACGCGGGTGCTGGTGTTGTGCGGGCAGCCCGAGCAAAACCAAGGCTGGCGGTCGGCTTTGACCTCGATGACTTGCATGGACTGCGCCTTGGCCTCGAGCACCGCGAGTTGGGCGTCGATGCGCGCATGGGTGTCGCTGTCGATGCCGATTTTTTTCAAGCGCTTGGCAATCGCCTGCGCGATCAGCGCGGGGCTCAGATCGGCATTGGCGCGCAACAGCGCATGGTCGATCGGATTGACCCCGGTCCACTCGCCGCCCGCGTCGCCTTGCACCTCGTCAAACTTGCCCAACACGCGGGGGCGTTGCGCGTCGGGCCAGTTGTAGAGCTCTTCTTTGAGTTGGTATTCAATGACCTGGCGCTTTTCTTCCACCACCACAATCTCTTGCAAGCCGCGCGCGAACTCGCGGGTGCTGTGCGACTCCAGCGGCCAAACCACACCCACCTTGTGCACCCGGATGCCAATGCGCTTGCAGGTGGCGTCGTCCAAACCGAGATCGAGCAAGGCTTGGCGCGTGTCGTTGTAAGCCTTGCCGCTGGCGATCAGGCCAAAGCGGTCGCTCGGGCCTTGCAGCACGGTGTGGTTGAGTTTGTTGGCGCGGATGTAGGCCAGCGCGGCGTACCACTTGTAATTGAACAAACGGGCTTCTTGGCTCAAGGCGTCGTCGGGCCAGCGGATGTGCACACCGCCGGCGGGCATCTCGAACTCGGGCCACACGATTTGCACCCTGTTCGGGTCGATGACCGTGGTGGCACTGGACTCGATCACCTCTTGGATGGTTTTCATGCCGGCCCACACACCCGCGAATCGGCTCATGGCCCAGCCGTGGATGCCGTAGTCCAGCACGTCTTGCACCGACGCCGGGAAGAACACCGGCAAGCCGCAGGCCTTGAAAATGTGATCGCTTTGGTGCGCCGCCGTGCTGCTCTTGGACACATGGTCGTCGCCCGCGATGGCCAGCACGCCACCCCAAGGCGTGGTGCCCGCCATGTTGGCGTGCTTGAACACGTCCGAGGTGCGGTCGACACCCGGGCCTTTGCCATACCAAATGCCAAACACGCCATCAAACTTGTTGTTGCCGGGCGGCGCAAAGCCCAGTTGCTGAGTGCCCCACAAGGCGGTGGCGGCGAGTTCTTCGTTGACGCCGGGTTGGAACACGATCTGTTGGGCTTGCAAAAATTGGCGCGCACTCCACAGGGCTTGGTCGTAATTGCCCAGCGGTGAACCACGGTAGCCGCTGATGAAACCGGCGGTGTTTTTGCCCTGCAAGGCATCGCGCTGGCGTTGCAGCATGGGCAAGCGCACCAGCGCTTGCACACCGCTCATGAAGGCGCTGCCGTGCTCCAACGCGTATTTGTCATCCAGCTGGACGGTTTCCAGGGCTTGGCGAATGTGATCGGGCAGGGGCGCGTTCATGGGGAGACTCCAACAACTTCTGACAATCGGGCCAGTTTAGGGCTTGCAGCGGGAAATGCACAGCGGGTTTGTCCCGCAAATGACCCGGGGTGTCAGGCCACGCCGTAGCGCTCGCGGTAAGCCTGGACTTGCGCCAAATGCGCGGTCATCTCTGGGCCCGACTGGGTTTGCAAAAAGCCCAGCAGGTCGGTGAGTTGGGCCACGGCGCAGACTTGGAGACCAAGTTGCTCGCGCACATACTGCACCGCACTGTGGGAGACGTCTTGCACCTGGCCGTTCACCACCTCGGTGGCCATTTCCTGGCGGTCCAAGGCAATCGCCACGCCATAGGCCTGGGCACCCGCCGCTTGAATGAGCGCGATGGATTCACGCACCGCAGTACCTGCGCTCATCACGTCGTCGACGATCAAGACCCGCCCTTTCAAGGGTGCGCCGACCAAGGTGCCGCCCTCGCCATGGTCTTTGGCTTCCTTGCGGTTGTAGGCAAACGGGTGGTTGCGACCCAGTCGCGCCAACTCGATGGCGACCGCCGCCCCCAAAGGGATGCCCTTGTAGGCCGGGCCAAAAATCATGTCGAACTGCAAATCGCTTTGCAGCAGCTTTTGCGCATAAAAGCTGGCCAAGCGACTCAATTTGGCGCCGTCGTCAAACAGGCCTGCGTTGAAGAAATAAGGAGACATGCGCCCCGCTTTGGTCTTGAAGCTGCCAAATTTGAGCACCCCCGATTCCAGCGAGAATTGAATGAATTCGTGCGCCAAGTGGTTTGGCGTGACTTGCACCGACATGGGGGATTCCTTGTTCAAACTCACCAGCCTCAACCTCAACGGCATCCGCTCGGCGAGCAGCAAAGGCCTTGAAAATTGGCTCGAAAAAGCCAAGCCAGATTGTATGTGTGTGCAAGAAATCAAAGCCCAATCGGCCGATCTGGCGGGCCAGTTCGAGGTGATGGCGGGCTTAGACGGCTACTTTCATTGCGCTGAAAAAAAAGGCTATTCGGGCGTGGGCATCTACACCCGCCACGCCCCCAGCGCGGTGATCGAGGGTTTTGACGGCGGCGAATTCGACGCCGAGGGTCGCTTTCTGGAACTGCGCTTTGACACGCCCCAGCGCAAGCTGTCCCTGCTGAGTGTTTACTTTCCCAGTGGCTCGTCCGGCCCCGAGCGGCAAGAGGCCAAGTACCGGTTTTTAGATGCCATCGAACCGCACCTGATGGCGCTGAAAAAAAAGCGCGAGTTCATTTTGTGCGGTGACGTGAACATCGCGCACAAAGCGCAAGATCTGAAAAACTGGCGCGGCAATCAAAAGAACAGTGGTTTCTTGCCCGAAGAACGCGCCTGGATGACCCGCTTCACCACCGAAGGCGGCATGGTGGACGTCTACCGCCAACTGCACCCGGACACCACCGACGCTTGCTACACCTGGTGGAGCAACCGCGGCCAAGCCTATGCGAACAACGTGGGTTGGCGGCTCGATTACCACTTGGCCACCCCCGCCTTGGCCCGCACCGCCAAGTCTGTGGCCATCTACAAGGACGAAAAATTTTCCGACCATGCCCCGGTGACCGTGCACTACGACATGGCGCTTTGAAATTGCAAGCAAGCTCATCTCTGGACCGAACCTGCTGGGTTACGCTTGTCGCATGAACCACCTTTGCATCCCCGAGCACGAGATCGAATTCATCGCGATCCGTGCCCAAGGTGCGGGTGGGCAACATGTGAACAAGGTGTCCAGCGCGGTGCATTTGCGTTTCGACATCCGCGCGTCATCGCTGCCTGAGGCAGTGAAAGACAAACTGTTGGCCACCTCGGACCAGCGCATCACCTCTGAGGGCGTGGTCGTCATCAAAGCGCAAACCACGCGCAGCCAAGACAAAAACCGCCTTGAAGCCATCGCGCGTTTGCACGAAATGGTGGCGCTTGCCGCCAAACCCGTGAAGCCGCGTCGCGCCACCCGCCCCACCCTCAGCTCGCAACGCAAACGCGTGGACAGCAAGGTGTTGCGCGGGCAAACCAAAGCCACCCGTGGCCGCGTGGCCGTATGACCATGTTGGATGTCTTGATCATCGGTGCGGGCTTGTCAGGCATAGGCGCGGCGCGTCACTTGCAACGCGAGTGCCCCGACAAAACCTGGCGCATTTGGGAAGCCCGCACGCAGATGGGCGGTACCTGGGATTTGTTCCGCTACCCCGGCGTGCGCTCGGACTCGGACATGCACACCCTGGGCTACAGCTTCAAGCCTTGGCGGGGTGAACAAGCCATGGCCGACGGCCCGTCCATCCTGCGCTACATCCAAGAAGCCGCCCAAGAAACCGGGGTGGCCGCACACATCGCCTACGACCACCGCGTGGTGAGCGCGGCATGGTCGAGTGACACCGCGTGCTGGACCTTCACCGCCCAACGCAGTGACGGCACACAGGTGCAACAACAGGCGCGGTTTTTGTATTTGTGCGGTGGGTATTACAGCTACGCCCAAGGCCACCAACCGCACTTTGAAGGGCAAGAGAACTTCCAGGGCGCGTTGGTTCACCCGCAGTTTTGGCCCGAGGGTTTGAGCCATGCGGGCAAGCGGGTGGTGGTGATCGGCAGTGGCGCCACCGCGGTCACCTTGGTGCCCGCCATGGCCGAAACCGCGACCCACGTGACCATGTTGCAACGCTCACCGTCGTATGTGGTGAATCGCCCCGGGCGCGACCACTTGGCCTTGTGGCTCGACCGCTGGTTGCCGTCTTCTGTGGCGTATGGCTTAACCCGTTGGAAAAACATCTTGCAAGGTTTGCTCTACTTTCAATTGGCCAGGCGCTACCCCGTTTTTTTCAAAACCTATTTGCTCCAGTTGGTGAACCAGGCATTGCGCGGCCAGGTGGACGTGGCGCGGCATTTCACTCCGCGCTACAACCCCTGGGACCAACGGGTGTGCGCCGTGCCCGATGGGGACTTGTTCCGGCAAATGAACCGTGGCCAAGCCAGCGTGGTGACCGACACCATTTCGCACTTCACCCCCGAGGGCGTGGCGCTGCAAAGTGGCACGGTCTTGCCCGCCGACATCGTGGTCATGGCCACAGGTTTGCAACTCAATGTGCTGGCTGACATTGTTTTCGAGGTGGACGGCAAAGCCGTGGTGGCTGGCGACAGCTTCGCCTACAAAGGCATGATGCTCTCGGGTGTGCCCAACATGGCGATGGCCTTTGGCTACACCAATGCCTCGTGGACCTTGAAAGCCGATTTGACCGCGGGCTTTGTCTGCCGCTTGCTCAAACACATGGACCGTGAGGGCTATCGAGCGGTGTGTCCGCAAGCCGAGGGCCCGCTCCAGCCCGAACCGTTTTTGGACTTTTCTTCCAGCTATGTGGTGCGCGCCACCGACCGATTGCCCAAGCAAGGGCCCCGCTCGCCATGGCGGGTGCATCAAAATCATGTGATGGATTTGTTGGCGCTGCGCTTGGGGCGCTTGGATGATGGGGTGTTGCGCTTTGTTCGCTGAAAAAAATCAACCATGATTGAAGACATCAAAAAAACCCTCTGGGCCTCCGCCGACAAACTGCGAGCCAACATGGATGCTGCGGAATACAAGCACTTGGTGCTCGGCCTGATCTTTGTCAAATACATCTCCGACGCCTTTGTGGCCCGACAGTCTGAGCTGAAGACCCGTCTTCGCGACCCTGCCGATGAACTCTTTTTTGGCGACGCCACTGAAGATGAAATTGCCGCCGAACTCGAAGACCGCGACTACTACACCAGCGAAAACGTGTTTTGGGTGCCCGAAGGAGCCCGTTGGGAAGCCCTGCGCGCCGCCGCGCCCCAGCCCGACATTGGCAAACGCATCGACGACGCGCTGAGCCTCATTGAAGTCGACAACCCCAAGCTCAAAGGCATCCTCGACAAGCGCTTTGCCCGCGCCCAATTGCCCGACGGCAAACTGGGCGAGTTGGTCAACCTGATCTCCACCATCGGCTTTGGGGACGACCCCTCCAAGGCCCGCGACATCTTGGGTCAGGTGTACGAGTATTTCTTGGGCATGTTCGCCAGCGCCGAAGGCAAGCGCGGCGGGCAGTTCTACACGCCTGCCAGCATTGTCAAAACACTGGTGGCCGTTCTCTCTCCCAGCAAAGGCCAGATATACGACCCCTGCTGCGGCTCGAGTGGCATGTTTGTGCAGTCCGAAAAGTTCATCGAAGACCACGGCGGCAAGCTGGGCGATGTGTCCATTTACGGCCAAGAGGCCAACCCCACCACCTGGCGCTTGGCGGCCATGAACCTCGTCATTCGGGGCATGGACTACAACCTGGGCAAAGAACCCGCCGACACCTTCACCCGCAACCAACACCCCGACTTGCGGGCCGACTTTTGTTTGGCCAACCCGCCTTTCAACATCAGCGATTGGTGGCACGCCAGCTTGGACGGCGACGCCCGCTGGGAATACGGCACGCCGCCGCAAGGCAACGCCAACTACGCCTGGCTGCAACACATCCTGCACCA
>JBDKLR010000043.1:0-4343 GCA_039795515.1 Pseudomonadota bacterium
CACCGAAATGGCCATGCAGCGCTCGCCGGCCGAGCCATAGGCGCTGCCGATCAAGGCGTCGACCACCTGGTCGAGGTCGGCGTCGGGCATGACCACCATGTGGTTTTTCGCGCCGCCCAAAGCCTGCACCCGCTTGCCGTGGTGCGCGCCAGTTTCATAGATGTGATTGGCAATCGGCGTGGAGCCAACAAAACTCACGGCTTTCACATCGGGGTGCACCAAGAGCGCGTCGACGGCTTCTTTGTCGCCTTGCACCACGTTGAACACACCATCGGGCAAACCGGCTTTTTTCAACAAATCAGCCATCAGCAACGCGGGCGTGGGATCGGTGGGACTGGGCTTCAAGACAAAGGTGTTGCCCGCCGCAATGGCGACCGGAAACATCCACATGGGCACCATCACGGGAAAGTTGAAGGGTGTGATGCCAGCCACCACACCCAAGGGTTGACGCAGGGTCCAGTTGTCGATGCCGGTGGCCACTTGCTCGGTGAAGTCGCCTTTGAGCAGTTGTGGAATGCCGGTGGCGAATTCCACGATGTCAATGCCGCGCGCCACTTCGCCTTGGGCATCGGTGAACACCTTGCCGTGTTCGGCGGTGATGGCGTGGGCCAAGTCGTCTTTGTGCTGGTTGAGCAATTCCAAAAACTTGAACATCACGCGCGCACGGCGCAGGGGTGGCGCATCGGCCCAAGCAGGAAATGCCGCATGCGCGGCGGCCACCGCTTGGTCGACATCCGCACCATTGCCCAGCATGACGTGGCCCGTGGTGTGGCCAGTGGCGGGGTTGGTGACCGCTTGGGTGCGGGTGCTGTGGCCTGGGGTGACGGCGCCGTGGATGTAATGGCCAATATGGGGAATGCTCATGCGTGTCTCTTGTTGTGTGAATGACGATTATGGCTTGTGGACGAGGACTGACATTGCCCCGCCAGCCTCGCTCGCGTAGCGAACGTCGCAGCTTTGCTGCGGTGAGCGGCGGGCGCGACTGGCGGAGCGATGGGTGATTGCTTGGCTGACAATGCCGACCGCTCTTCAAGGTGTCGAAAGGTCAAGGCCGCGGCCACAGCACCCACAGCCGCAAAGCCTGCTTCATGCGCCCGGCCAACTCGCCGGCTTGCACGCCTGTGCCCATGAACAAATCGGCACGCACCGCACCCACAATCGCACTGCCTGTGTCTTGCGCGACCACCAAGCGCTGCACCGCTTGCGTCGGGCCAGGCGACACCAACCACAAGGGTGTGCCGTAGGGAATGCTTTGCGGATCGACCGCGATCGAACGCCCAGCGGTGAGCGGCAATCCTTGAGCGCCACGCGGTCCCACACTGGGGTCTGGCAAGGCTTCTTCTTTGAAAAACACATAACGCGTGTTGACCCACAACAGCGACTGGACACGCTGTGGGTTGCGTTGCATCCACGCCTTGATGCCCGGCCATGAGGCATCCTTCAATTCGCCCTTGTCCAACAGCCATCGTCCTACGCTTTGATAAGGCTGTTCATTTGAACCAGCATAGGAAAGACGCACCGTGCGCACCTGCCCATTGGGCTCGGTGATGCGCAAGCGACCAGAACCTTGAATGTGCAACACCAAGGCATCGACGGGATCGGCCAACCAGGCGATCACGCGGCCATTCAAGGCTTGTTGTGCTTCTGGCAAGGTGTCGATCTCTTGCCGGGTGAACCATGGTTGTCCCGCTTTGTAGCCCGACGGCAAGGCATGCAATGGGGTGGCAAAAACAGCGCTGGGCTGGCGTTGCGCATCCAAGATCGGCTCGTAATAACCGGTCAACAAGCCCTGGGGGTCGCCCTCCCATGTCTCCACGCGATGCGCTTGCATGCGCTTCATCAGCCAGTCGCGTTGTTCCGCGTCACTGGCAATGCTCAAGCGGCGAATGTCTGGACAAAGAGGCGCCATGGTCGCCCCTGGTCGCTCGCAGTTGGCCAACAACACATGCCAGGCCTCGGGCATCGACTCTTGGTTCCAACCGGGCAACTCCTCCCAGTCCACCGCCACCCATCGACTGCGCCGCAGATCTGGGCCAGCCACTTCAGCAGGTGCCCGTTGCACCGGCTTGCTGCTGGGCGGCACTGGGCTGTCGGGTGTGACGGCAGGGGGTGGTGGACTTGCAGCAGGTGGCGGACCAGAAGGGGCAGGCAGATTGGGGATGGGGGGTGCGTCCGAGGGTGGTGGCAAAGGCGCTGCACAAGCCACCAACAATGCCAACAACCCCCAAATCCCGGTTTTTTCAATGCCCCGGCACAACCGGCTTACAGTGCAGGCAAGAACTGGAGAAGACAACATGTGGTGGATTTTGCTTGAAGCCTTGGTCGCAGGTTTGTTGCTGGTGCTGATTGTGTGGTGGACCATGTTCAGCGGTCGGCCCAAGCAAAACAAAGCGGAGGAAGACAGCGACAACAAGTGACAAGGCACTGAGCTTTGCGCACGAAAACTCAGAGCAGCGCCGGCAACTGGCTGCGGCGCTGACGCAATGTCGCGATGTCCACATCGGCCATCACACACCCGGCGCCGGTGTCTTGCACCGCCACCACCTGTCCCCAGGGATCGACCCACATGCTGTGTCCCCAGGTCTGGCGTCCGTTCTCATGCACACCGCCTTGTGCTGCCGCACCCACCCATGCCAAATTGTCCAAAGCGCGCGCGCGCAACAGCACCTCCCAATGCGCTGAACCCGTGGTGTGGGTGAAGGCACTGGGCACCAGCAGCAACTCAGCGCCCATGGCGCTCAGCTGTCGAAAGTGGCTTGGAAACCGCACGTCAAAACAAATGCTCAAGCCGACGCGCCAGGTGTGTCCATCGCGCGATGGCAAGTCGAAACAAACCGGCGTGTCGCCCGCTTGCAGCACCAGTCGCTCGTCGTAGCGCTCCTGGCCATTGTCGAAATGGAACAAATGGATCTTGTCGTAACGCGCCACGCAGGCCCCTGTCGGGTCAAACACCAAACAGGCATTTCGCACATGCGTGGGATCGTCTTCGATGCGCAAGGGCAAACTGCCCGCCACCAAATACGCGCCCTGGGCACGCGCCATCTGGGCCAAACGCGTTTGCATCGGACCGTCACCAAACGCCTCGGCAATGGCCAGTTTGTCACTGTCTTGCTGGCCGATCAAACAGAAATACTCGGGCAGCACCGCCAATTCAGCGCCTTGTTCAGCCGCTTGGGTCAGCAGCGCTTGGGCGCGGTCCAGGTTGTCATCTCTGGAACAGGTGGACACCATTTGCAACAACGCGGCTTTCATGGAGTGGCTTTCATGGGGTGGCTGTGGCCGGTGTTTTGTTGGCAGGGGGCGTGTCGATCTTGATCACCTTGGGGTCTTTCCAAGACCCTTGGACACGAAACTCTTCGGTGTTGGACTTGATCAAGGGGCGGCGTAAAAAATACTGCGCCAAAAAGCTGGTGATGCCGACCACGGGGTTGATGGCCGAATACACCAAAGACGCGGTGCCGGCGTTCAACTCGGGCACCACCACCACCTTGATGTCTTGGGTTTCACGCTGAATGTCGGCCTTGCCCTCGATCAGCACGGCCGCACTCACGCCTTTCATTTGCAAATTGTTGGTGCTGGCCATGCCTTGCGTGATCAACACATCACCACGCACGAAGTCAAACAAAAACCCTTCGCTGAACAAATCGCTGAAGTCCAACTTCAAGCGCCTTGGCAGTGACTGCAAACTCAACACACCCAACAACCGGGTGACGCCTGGGTCGGCCTTCAAAAATTGACCCCGCTCCAAGTTGATGTTGAACTGTCCCGACATGCTGTTGTAATCGGGTGAAAAGGGTGAGCCCTGCCAACCCACCTGGCCCGCCATGCGGCCTTTGCCATGTCGCAATGCGCCCTTGAATCCCAAGCGTTCCAGCAACTCGCCAGAGTCTTGGATTTGCAAGGTGAAGTCCAGTTGAGAGCGCTTGGCTGCGGCCTTGCTGGCACCGCCCCATTGCCCCTTGCTCTGAAAACTGGCCTCGGGCATGGTCAGGTTCATTTTGTTCAGCACCCATTCCCGCGCACCGGTGGGGCCTGTTCTGGCAAAACCGTCCACCTCGGCACGGCCCCATTGCACACCACGCAACTCCAGGTTGTCTATCACGATGTCCAAAGCAGGCATGTCTTTGGGCGAATCGGACAACGCCGTTTCCACTTCTTCCAAAACGGATGGGGGAATGGTCAGATGGCTCAACCGTGCCACCAAGCGTGCACTGGCGTTGTCTTGCGCCGGGCGGTATTCGGCCTGGCCTTGCAACTCGGTGGCTTTGGCTTGGATGCGCCAGTTTTTGGCGCCTTGTTTGTCGGCCGAGGCTTGCAATTGGTGGAAGGTGCGGCCCAACCAC
>JBDKLR010000044.1:0-9274 GCA_039795515.1 Pseudomonadota bacterium
GCCGACACCTGGACCGCAAGCCAGAGCGAATGGCAAAAAAGCCTGCCTGACACCCCGGACAAGGCATTACAGCGGCTGGCGGCATCGCTGCAAGCCTGGGCGCTGACGCCCTCCGGCACCGAGGGCTATGCCAAGGCCGAGGTCACCGCTGGTGGCGTCGACACCCGCGATTTGTCCCAGCAAACCATGGAATCCACCCAAAAAGGCCTGTATTTCATTGGGGAAGTAGTGGATATCACCGGTTGGCTGGGCGGCTACAACTTCCAATGGGCATGGTCTAGCGCACATGCTTGCGCGAAAGCCTTGGCAGCCCGGCTGAAACCGCTATAATTTCGTGTTTGGCGGACTCAACCTGAATGTTGACTCCCCTACCCCTCGTAACACCGCTGCCCGGTTTTGAAGCCCGATCTTCTTCAGATACTTGGTGAGCACATTTTGAAAATTGTTGTCAATGACCACCATCCGTGTAAAAGAAAACGAACCTTTTGACGTGGCCCTGCGCCGCTTCAAGCGCACCATCGAAAAACTGGGCTTGCTCACCGACTTGCGTGCCCGCGAGTTCTATGAAAAGCCCACCGCTGAGCGCAAACGCAAAAAAGCCGCTGCCGTCAAACGCCACTACAAGCGCGTTCGCAGCATGCAGTTGCCCAAAAAACTCTACTGATCACGGTTCAGGCACTCGCCTGAACAGGCTCGCCCGGCTTGCCCGCGCGGGCCTTTTTTTATACCCCAGGAGCACGTCCATGACCCTCAAAGCCCAAATCACCGAAGACATGAAAACCGCCATGCGGGCCAAGGACAGCGCCCGATTGGGCACGATCCGCTTGTTGCAGGCGGCCATGAAGCAAAAAGAAGTCGACGAACGGGTCGAGTTGGACGATGTCGCGGTGATCGCCATCGTCGACAAACTCATCAAGCAGCGCAAAGACTCGGTGGCGGCTTACTTGAGTGCCCAACGGCAGGACCTGGCCGATATTGAGAGCGCCGAAATCGCTGTGCTCGAGGTCTATTTGCCACAACGCCTGAGCGCCGAGGAGATCCAGGGCGAAGTGGCGGCCATCGTGGCCGAAGTGGGTGCCTCGGGCCCCGGCGACATGGGCAAGGTGATGGGGGCGGTGAAAACCCGTTTGGCGGGCAAAGCCGACATGGGTTTGGTCAGCGCCGCCGTGAAAGCCGCACTCCAAGGCTGAATCTGGCTGTTCTATGATTCGCCCCACATGACGACCTCGCAAATATTCCTGCACATCGACAACATCACCAAAAAATTTGGTGCCACCCTGGCTGTCGACGCTGTCAGCCTGAGCATTTACCGTGGCGAAATCTTCGCCCTGCTGGGCTCATCGGGTTGCGGCAAGTCCACCTTGTTGCGCATGTTGGCGGGGTTTGAAACGCCCACCCAAGGCCGGGTCTGGCTCGACGGGCAAGACGTCACCGACTTACCGCCCTACGAACGCCCCATGAACATGATGTTCCAGTCGTATGCCCTGTTTCCACACATGAATGTGTGGGACAACGTGGCTTTTGGCTTGCGCCGCGATGGTGTCGCCAAAGACGAACTGGAACACCGGGTGGAAGAAATGCTGCAACTGGTGCAGTTGCAAAAATTCGCCAAACGCAGTCCTCACCAACTCTCGGGCGGCCAGCAGCAGCGTGTCGCCTTGGCCCGCAGCCTGGCCAAACGCCCGCAACTGCTCATGCTGGATGAACCCCTGGGCGCCTTGGACAAAAAACTGCGCGAACAAACCCAGGTGGAATTGGTCAACATCATCAAACAAGTGGGCGTGACCTGTGTCATGGTGACCCACGACCAAGATGAGGCCATGACCATGGCCGATCGCATCGCGGTCATGAGCGAAGGCAGCTTGCTGCAAGTGGGCACACCCAACGATGTTTATGAAAACCCCAACTGCCGCTTCGTGGCCGACTTTGTGGGCAATGTGAATTTGTTCGACGGCGAGGTGAGTGTCTACGAACCCGACCACGTGGAAATCACCACGCCTTCAGGGCTTTTCCATGTGGGACACGGCATCAGCGGCAGCTTGGGCATGCCCGTCACCGTGGCCTTGCGACCCGAAAAAGTCACGCTCAGCATGGACAAACCCCAGGTGCCGCACAACCACATGGCCTGTGTGCTGGAAGATTGGTCTTACTTTGGCAGCCACACCAGTTACAGCTTGCGGATTCCAGGTGGTCAGCGATTGAAGGTCTCGGTGACCAACACCGACCGAGACCATGACACGATTGAAGAAGGTCAAACCGTTTGGGCCCATTGGCAAGACAACGCCATGGTGGTGTTGACCCATTGAGCCTGTTTGATCAGACCCAGGCGAAGCGTCTCAAGCGCCAGCCACTTTCATGCGGTTGATCAACACCGAACCCACGGTTTTCGCACCGTAGTTGTAGCTGTCAGCACCCACCGCAGTGATGCCCATGAGCATGTCTTTCAAATTGCCAGCGATGGTGATTTCTTGAACCGGGAACGCGATTTCACCCTTTTCCACCCAAAAGCCGCTGGCTCCGCGTGAATAGTCACCAGTGACGTAGTTCACCCCTTGGCCCATGAGTTCGATCACAAACAAACCTGTCCCCAGTTTTTGGAGCATGGCTTTCAGATCGTCTTTTGCTTGGGTGCGTTTGGAAGACAACACCAGGTTGTGCGATCCCCCCGCGTTACCGGTGGTGCGCATACCTAGTTTGCGGGCCGAGTAACTGCTGAGGAAATAACCCTCCACCCGTCCATCTTGGATGATTTGACGGGCCTGCGTTTTCACACCCTCCTCGTCAAACGGCGAACTGCCTTTGCCGCGCAGGACAAACGGGTCTTCGTGCACCTGCATGTGCGTGGGCAGCACTTGTTGACCCAAGCTGTCGAGCAAAAAACTGCTTTTGCGGTAAAGCGCGCCACCACTCAGGGCATGCACCAAACTGCCCAACAGACCCGCGGCCAATGGGGCTTCAAACAGCACCGGGCAACTGGTGGTGGGGATTTTGCGGGCACGCAAACGGCTCAATGCGCGTTCTGCGGCGTAGCGACCCACGGCCTCGGGCGCAGCCAGCTCGTCCGGATGGCGCATCGAGCTGTACCAATGGTCGCGCTGCATGTCGTCGCCCTTGCCGGCGATGGGTGCGACCGAGATGCTGTGCCTTGAACTGGCATAACCACCTCGGAACCCATGGGTGTGGGCGCTGAAAAAATGACTTTGTTGGGCCGACACACCAGCGCCCTCGCTGTTGGTGATGCGCTTGTCCACCCCCATGGCCGCGGCTTCGCAGCGCAGTGCCAACTCGGCGGCTTGGGCGCTGCTGATGGCCCAGGGATGAAACAAATCCAGGTCGCGCTGCTCGTGGGCAATCAAATCGGGATCGGGCAAACCCGCCAACGGGTCTTCCGCGGTGAATCGCGCGATGTCGTAAGCCGCTTGCACGGTGCGCTCCACCGCTGCAGGCGAGAAATCCGAGGTGTTGGCGTGGCCGCGACGGTTGCCCAAATAAACCGTCACACCCAAAGACTTGTCACGGTTGCGTTCCACGTTCTCCAGTTCACCTTTGCGCACCGACACGCTCAAGCCGGTGCCCTCAGAGGCCTCGGCGGCGGCGTTGGTGGCACCGAGTTTTTTGGCGTGGGCCAAGGCGCTGTCCACCAGCGTTTCAAACTGGGCGCGGCTTTGGCTGAAACCTGGCAGGGGGGAAGACGAAGCGGGGTGGGAGGTGTGGGGGCTGTGGTTCATATCGACGGCTATGATACTTCTCCCCTCTCCTGCACACACCATGTCCCGCAAACCCACCAAAGGCTATTACGTCAAAGGCCATTTCGTTGCCGAAGGCAGCGATCTCGACCTGGAGCTCAAGCGCGAGCTCAAAGGCAGCGACACGGCCAGCAAAACCGACCTGAAACGAGAAAGCGCCGAGTTGCAAAAGCTCGGCGAAGCCCTGTTGGAATTGCGTCAGGATGCCATGCAACAACTGGTGGCCCAGGAACAAATTCCCGAAGCATTGAACGAGGCCGTGCGCGAGGCCAAAAAAATCACCAATTTCGAGGGCAAACGCCGACAAATGCAGTTTGTTGGCAAGCTCATGCGCAAGCTCGACGAGACCCAGGTGCAGGCCATTCGCGAAGCACTGGATGTGCAACACAACGGCAGTGCTGAAGAAACATTGGCCCTGCACATGGCCGAGCATTGGCGTGATCGTTTGCTGCAAGACGACGGCGCGCTGGCCGACTGGTTGAGCAACCACCCCGACACCGACAGCCAACAACTGCGCGCCTTGATTCGCCAAGCCCGCAAAGACGGTTTGCCCGACAAAACCGCTGTCTCACAGGGCCAATTTCCGCGCCAAGGCCGGGCCTACCGAGACATTTTCAAACTGGTGCGAGACCATCTCAGCGCCGCTTCACACAGCGACCAACCATGACCACGACGCTTGACACGGTGCGCATCGGCATCGTTTCCATCAGCGACCGCGCTTCCAGCGGCACTTACGAAGACAAAGGCCTGCCTGCCCTGCGCGAATGGTTGGGCCAGGCATTGCAAAACCCCCTGGAGTTCGAGCCTCGGTTGATTCCGGATGAACAGGCGTTGATCAGCCAAACCCTGATCGCCTTGGTGGATGCAGGCTGCCATTTGGTGCTGACCACCGGTGGCACGGGACCTGCCAAAAGAGACGTCACCCCCGAAGCCACTTTGGCTGTGGCCGACAAGGTAATGCCCGGCTTTGGCGAGCAAATGCGCCAAATCAGCCTGCGCTTTGTGCCCACAGCCATCCTGTCCCGCCAAGTCGCGGTCATCCGGGGCGAGTCCTTGATCATCAATTTGCCCGGGCAGCCCAAATCAATCACCGAAACCTTGGGCGGCCTGAAAACCCCTGAAGGACAGGTGTTGGTGGATGGTATTTTTGCGGCCGTGCCCTATTGCATCGATCTGATTGGTGGGCCGTATTTGCAAACGCACGACGGGTTTTGCAAGGCCTTTCGCCCCAAATCGGCCATTCGCCCAGTGGGCTGACAAGTCATTTCTCGTCGTTTTTCAAGAGCGCAGTTTGGGTGTCAAAAAACAGGTCTTTGAAGTACAAGCGAAACGGTTCGGGCGGGGGCGTCACGATGTTCAAAGGGCTCTTTTTGGGGGTTTCCGTCTCGTCGAGCGCATGGACGGGTGAAAACTTCAAGGTTTGAAACACATAGTGCTCGATCGACTTGAGAAACAACACGAACTTGGGCACGTTCAACTGTGAGGGTTCCTCGCATATGAATCGCCACATGTCTTGATGGCCGCTGGGTGGCAGCAATTGCAAGTTGAAGCTGAAGTTGTTCACCAACAAGCCGTATTGCTCCACGCTGAAGGACAAAAGACCTGAGAAATTCTCCTCTTCTCGGACCACCATCAGGTGATGCGGGTAAAGCTTGATGAAGTTTTCCATCGCAATAAAAGTCGCCAAATAAAATAAAGTCGATATTTGAACCTATAAAACCCGTTCAATCGATCAGCTTATTGAGTTTTTCAATGCCCAAATGGGCGTTTTTGGCGGCGTCCTCGGGCACGCAATCTTGCGCCAAGGCAGAACCAGCCGTGGCTTTTTCAAGCGCTTGCCAAAGCATGGCAATTTGTTTGTCCTGCTCCACCGTGTAATCGATCAGGCCACGCAAAGCTTGGCTGACCGGATCATCGTCTTGGGTGATGCCATAAGCGCTGAAAGTGGGCTTGGGCTTGGCCACATCGGCACTCTCACCCGCTTGGCTTTGGATGATGCGCGCCGGAATGCCCACCGCCGTCGCCCCTGCCGGCACCGGCTTGATGACCACCGCGTTGCTGCCAATCTTGGCACCATCGCCCACAGTGAAACCACCCAACACTTTGGCGCCCGCACTCACCACCACGTCTTTGCCCAAGGTGGGGTGGCGTTTGGCCCCTTTGTACAGCGAGGTGCCGCCCAAGGTCACGCCTTGGTAAATCGTGCAACCGTCACCGATTTCAGCGGTCTCACCCACCACCACGCCCATGGCGTGGTCGAAAAACACCCGCTCGCCAATCTTGGCCGCTGGGTGAATTTCAATGCCCGTGAAAAACCGCGACACATGCGAGACAAACCGTCCCAGCCAAAAAAGACGAAGGTTCCAGCAAGCATGGGCCATGCGGTGAAACAACAGCGCATGCAGCCCGGGGTAGCAGGTGAGGACTTCGAGCCAACCGCGGGCAGCAGGGTCACGGTCGAGGATGGTTTGGGCGTCGGCGCGTATTCTTGAAAACATAGAAAGAGTCTAACTTTTTCCCTTGGCAGACTGGCTCATGGCCTTGGCAATCCCTCGCAAAATATGGACTTCCTCTTCGCTCAGTTGAGCGCGGTTAAACAACTGGTTCAAGCGGGGCATGAGTTTTTTCGGCGCTTGCGGATCGAGGAAGCCTATGTCCACCAGCGAACGCTCCAAGTGTTGCAGCAGACCAGAGACCTGTGCAGCATCGGCAAGTGCAGGGGATGGGGTGGCTGCTTGCACGGCATAGCCACCCAGCGCCAAGCGCCATTCATAGGCGATCACCTGCACCGCGCTGGCCAAATTGAGGGAGCCAAAGCTGGGGTCGGTGGGGATGCTCAAAGCGGCATGGCAACGGTAGACATCCTCGTTTTTCATGCCAAAACGTTCGGAGCCAAACAAAAAGGCCATGCCACCCTCTCCCGCTGGTTCAGCCAAGGTGGCGAAATGCTCGCGGGGTGAGCGGGTGGGTGGGCCAAAGTCGCGAGGCGTCATGGCCGTGGCGCACAAGTGGGTCATGCCGTCCAAGGCCTCGTCCAAGGTATCGACGATGCGGGCGTTTTCCAGCACATTCAGCGCCCCACTGGCACGCTGGATGGTTTCTTCGCGGCGCAAAACATTGGCCCAACGCGGGGTCACCAAGACCAGGTCGTCAAAGCCCATGACGCGCATGGCGCGGGCCGTGGCGCCCACATTGCCGGCATGGCTGGTTTCAATGAGGATGAAGCGGGTGTGCATGGGACTAAAATAAGCCATTGTCGCCGCCCGCCCTGCCGGGCGCATTTTTTTGATCTCCCACGCATCCATTGGCGTGCGCTTCTCAGGCCCCCGCCCTCCATCCATGACCCTTGCATCCACTTCTTCCATCCATCCCATGCTCAACGTGGCCATCAAGGCTGCACGGGCTGCTGGGGTGATCATCAACCGTGCCGCGCTGGACGTGGAGTCGGTGCGGGTGTCCCAAAAAATGGCGAACGACTTCGTGACCGAAGTCGACCATGCCAGCGAAAACGCCATCATCGACACGCTGCTCGGGGCTTATCCAGACCACGGCATCTTGGCCGAAGAATCTGGTCAAACCCGTGGCAACCCCAACGCCGACCACATCTGGATCATCGATCCGTTGGATGGCACCACCAACTTCATCCACGGCTTTCCTTTTTATTGCGTGAGCATTGCACTGCAAAGCAAAGGCAAGCTCGAGCAAGCGGTGGTGTACGACCCGACCCGCAATGACTTGTTCACTTCTACCCGTGGCCGTGGCGCTTTTTTGAACGACCGCCGCCTGCGTGTGAGCAAACGCACCCGCTTGCAAGAATGCCTGATCAGCACCGGCTTTCCGTTTCGCCCCGACGACGACTTCGCGGCCTACCTGAAGGTCATGGCCGACGTCATGAAACGCACGGCGGGCTTGCGTCGCCCGGGTGCTGCGGCACTGGACTTGGCCTATGTGGCGGCTGGATTCAGCGATGGCTTTTTTGAAACGGGTTTGCAGCCCTGGGACATGGCGGCTGGCTCGCTCTTGATCACCGAAGCAGGCGGTTTGGTGGGCAACTTCACGGGCGAAGCCGACTACTTGCACCAGCGCGAATGCATGGCAGCCAATCCCAAAATCTATGCTCAGTTGGTGGGCTTGCTGCAGCAGTATTCCAAGTTTGCGGGTGTGGAAGACAAGGCCAAAGCCAGCAAATTGATTGGGCAGTTGCGCAAAGACCTGGCTGACGGCGAATAAGCGCCCCAGGTGCTGTGACCATGGCCGATTTGTCGCAACACACCCCCATGATTGCCCAGTACCTGGGCCTCAAAGCGGACTTTCCCCACACCTTGCTGTTCTACCGCATGGGGGATTTTTACGAGCTGTTTTTCGAGGACGCTGAAAAAGCCGCGCGTTTGATGGACATCACCCTGACCCAGCGCGGACAGTCGGCTGGCCAACCCGTGGTGATGGCGGGCGTGCCGTTTCATTCGGTCGACAACTACCTGTCCAAATTGATCAAGCTGGGCGAGTCGGTTGCGATTTGCGAACAAGTGGGCGAAGTGGGTGGCAAAGGGCCCGTGGAGCGCAAAGTGGTGCGGGTGGTGACACCTGGCACCTTGACCGATGCCGAACTGTTGAACGACAAAACCGAGGCCTATGTGCTGGCGGTGCATGCCAGCGAACGGGCCGGCAAACCGCAAGGCTGTGGCTTGGCCTGGCTGAGTGTGACCGAAGGCGAATTGCATCTGGCCGAGTGTGCGGCCGATGAACTGCCCGCTTGGTTGGCGCGCATCGCCCCCAGTGAAGTGATTCACAGCAGCGAATGGCCTGCGCACTTGCGTCCGTTGTTGGCCGGTGTGGCCGTGAAAACAGAACGCCCAGCTTGGGCGTTTGACAGTGCCTTGGGACAGCGCAAACTCCTGGCACAACTGCAAGCCGCCAGCCTCGCCGCATGGCAAGCCCAAGACCACACACAAGCCCACGCGGCGGCGTCTGCCCTGCTGGCCTATGCCGAACACACCCAAGGCACCAGCCTGTCGCATGTGCAAAAGGTGCGCGTGGAGCGCAGTGAAGAGCGGATCGACCTGCCCGCCACCACCCGACGCAATTTGGAGCTCACGCAAACATTGCGTGGCGAAGACAGTCCAACCTTGTTTTCGTTGATGGACACCTGCATGACCGGCATGGGCAGTCGTTTGCTCAAACGTTGGTTGCTGGAACCCCCGCGAGAACGCAGCGTGGCCCAACAACGCTTGGACGCCATCGCCGCACTGCAAGGGGAACACGGTGCAGGTGTTTGGCGCGAACTGCGCACCTCGCTCAAAGGACTGGGCGATGTACAGCGCATCAGTGCGCGCCTGGCATTGCGCCAAGTGAGGCCGCGTGAACTGGTGGCTTTGGGTTTGAGCTTGCAGCGCGCCAGCGCCCTGCCAACCCTGTTGAAACCGGCTTTGCAAACTCCCTGGCTCCAGACTTTGGCGACGTCGTTGCAAGCCCCACCTGAATGTGCAGATCTGCTGTTACGCGCCTTGTTGCCCGAACCCTCGGCCATG
>JBDKLR010000045.1:0-10163 GCA_039795515.1 Pseudomonadota bacterium
TTTTTTCAAAGGCCTCAAACAATGAAGATGTTGTCGGTACAACCCAATTTGGTCGAGCAAGTGCACGAAGCCATTTTGTTGGAAATTGCATCTGGAAAACTCACCCCTGGCTCACGCATCATCCAAGAGCAAATCGCCGCCGAGCTGGGGGTCTCACGTCAGCCCGTGCAGCAAGCTCTGCTCTTGTTGCGCAACCAAGGCTTGCTCAAAGACGCGACAGGCCGTGGCCTGATCGTCGCCCCTCTGGACCCTGAGTACATCCGTCAAATGTACGAAGTGCGAGCGGTTTTGGAGGGTTTGGCGTTTCGCAAAGCTGCTGAAACCAACCCCGACAAGGCCGCGTCACAAGGTGCGGAGTTGATTGACAAAGGCCGTCAAGCTGTCAAAGCCGGTGGCGTGCAAGAGCTGATCGCAGCCGACATGGCGTTTCACAATTTCATCTACAGCTTGTCCGACAACCTGTTGATCGCCCCGACCATGGACACCCATTGGACCTACACCCAGCGGGTCATGGGCGAGGTGCTGATGCGAGATGAAAAACCGCGCGACATTTGGTATCAGCACGAAACCTTGTTGGCTGCGATTGCCAAGGGGGACGGCGACGCGGCCGAGCAAGGCGCGCGTGGCCATATCTTGCAAGCGGCAGCCTTCATCATCGAGCGCATCAACGCGCAACAAGCGCAGTTGTGAATAAAAAAGGGCACCCGCAGGTGCCCTGGATGCGACAAAGCGCTGGTGTCAGTACAAGAACGTTGGACTGACGATGGCTTGCACCGAACCCGTGGTGCGGTGTGGTGCCACGGTGATCATGCCTTCGTAGACCTTGTCTTTGATGGCTTGCTCGGCCACCACGTTTTCCAAGATGAACACACCAAACTCGGCCAACAAAATTTGGTGAACGTGGAACACTTGACCTGCATTTTCAAAAGGAATGACTTCCAAGGCCCAAGTGTCGGAGCCAATCATGGCCACACCCAGCGATGCCAAGTAGCGGGCACCTTGCACGCCCAGACCTGGTTCAACCGAACCATTTCTTTTGTCATCCACGCCCAGCAGTTTGTGCCAGCCGGTGTAGAAGATGACGATGTCACCTTTGTTGATCTTCATATTGCCCTGGCGTTTGAGGGCTGCCTCAATTTCAGCTTGGTTGAAAGCGGTGCCCTCTGGAACGATGTCCTTGCCCATCAAGGCGGTCATGTCCAGCAACACAGCGCGTGTGGCCACGGCGGGCACGGTTTCAATGCCGAATTTTTTCAAACCTGAAATGCCCGTGATCTCCGAGCCGGGTGTGCAGTTGTAATAGGTGTTGTCAATGCCGATGTGACCCAATCCGTCCAGCTGGGTGCCGATGCCCACCCAGGTGTTCAAGATGTCGTCGTGGTAATTGGTCTTGGTGTTGCCCAGGCTTTGACCTTCATAGTCTTGGCCAGGACGCACGATGGTGATGGAGTAAGAGCGCGGGGGAAAGGCCGGTGTTTTGGCACTGGTTTCAATGCCCATGCGCATGGCCTTGCCTTGTTTGATCAGCTTGGTGGCCGCCAAAATGTTTTCAGAGGTGATGTTGTTGATGGCACCAATTTGGTCATTGGGGCCCCACTTGGATTTGTGACATTTTTCATAGGCCAAGGCATTGCCCATGGTCATGGTGCCCAACACGGCGCTGGCCATCAAGGCTGCGGCCATCTTTGTGAATTTCATGAATTGTCTCCGTTGATGGGCCCATGGATTGGTGGAATCTGCGCACCAGGACGGGCCACTGGCCCTGATGCACATTGAATTTGGACGCGCTGAACCTCTTGTTCGCCCAGCGTGGGTGTGGGGCGTTTTTCTCGCGTGAAACTGGCGTCACAGCCGGTATCGGTGGCCAAGACTTTGCCAAACAAGGGCTGAAACCCGATGAACCAAGTGGGGTCTTGCATTTGAAGTTGGATGTGTGGCGAGGTGACTGGTGCATTCAAACGGACTTCAAATTCCAGATAAATGCCCCCCTGAAACCCCCGGCCGCCATCGCGTGCTGAAAACTGCTTCACCTCGAACGTCAGCGGCACACCGCTTTGTCCGTTTTCGAGCGTGAGAAAGTAATTGAAAGGCCGCATCAGTGTTTGGTTGCTGTCGGCGAACGCCTGCAATTCGTCGGGGTCCAACACGCCGTTGCGGTTCAGATCGATGTTCTCGCGCACCAGGGCACTGTTGGGTGCGTCCATTTGCCAACTGACGTGCAAACCAGTGACAGCGCCTTTGTCCAGGATGGGTTCCAACTGGTAACCCATGCGCAGGTGCGGATGGGCTTGAACACCCAAAATGGTGCCCAAGGACAACGCCAACAACGATTTAGAGAAAAAATGCAGGGAACCCATTCGATGACCCCGTGGTGACTGTCATGAATTTAGGAGGGTGCGCGCCTTAGAGCAAGACTTCTTGGTGCGGACAAACCCGAAGAACTAGGGTTTACACAGTGCTTGATGGGGTACAAAGAAGATGTTTGGTGCCCCCGACAGGAATCGAACCTGTATCACTCCCTTAGGAGGGGAGAGTTCTATCCATTGAACTACGGTGGCTTTTCAAGAATTGTAGGCTTGGCATCTGTATCTGGAGCAAAACCATGGGCATGTGGATCGAACTGTTCGTCTTTGGCTTGGTGTTTGTGTTTGCTTTGCACCAATTCAACGACTTGAAAAAAGAGCGTCTCAAGCGCGAACAAAAGAAAGCCGAGGAAGCAGACGGCAAGCCACCCCCCTCTTGAGCGGTCGGTTTATTTGCTGAGCATGCGCATGGCGTCTTCCAGCCCTTTGAGGGTGAGTGGGAACATGCGGTTGCTGACCAATTGCTGGATGATGCTGATGCTTTGGCGGTATTGCCACACGCCCAGCGGTTCGGGGTTGATCCAAGCAAACTTGGGGTAGGCATGGGTCAAGCGCTGCAGCCACTCGGCGCCGGCTTCTTCGTTGTTGTATTCCACGCTGCCACCGGGTTGCAAAATTTCATAAGGACTCATGGTGGCGTCGCCCACGAAGATCAGCTTGTGGTCTTTGTTGTACTTGCGGATCACATCCCAGGTGTCGAATTTCTCGGCGAAGCGACGGCGGTTGTTCTTCCACAAAAAGTCATACACACAGTTGTGGAAATAGAAAAATTCCAGGTGCTTGAACTCGCCTTTCACCGCTGAAAACAACTCTTCCACCCGTGCCACGTGCTCGTCCATGGTGCCGCCCACGTCCATGAGCAGCAAGACTTTCACATTGTTATGGCGCTCGGGGCGCATCTTGATGTCCAAGTAGCCCGCGTTGGCCGCGGTGCTGCGGATGGTGTTGTCCAAATCGAATTCGTCTTCCGCGCCTTCGCGGGCAAAGCGTCGCAAGCGTCGCAACGCCACTTTGATGTTGCGGGTGCCCAACTCGACGCTGTCGTCATAGTCTTGGTAAGCCCGCTGTTCCCACACCTTGACCGCGCTTTTGTTGCCACCCTTGCCACCGATGCGAATGCCTTGTGGGTTGTAGCCGCCATTGCCAAAAGGCGATGTGCCGCCGGTGCCAATCCATTTGTTGCCACCTTGGTGCCGCTCTTTTTGTTCTTCCAGGCGTTTTTTCAGGGTTTCCATCAACTCGTCCCAGCCCATTTTTTCAATGGCCGCTTTTTGTTCAGGTGTGAGTTCGTTTTCCAGGGTTTTCTTCAGCCACTCCAACGGCACATCGTTGGTGAAATCGGTGAGCATTTCCACGCCTTTGAAATAAGCGCCAAAGGCTTTATCAAATTTGTCGAAATGTTTTTCGTCTTTCACCAAGATCATGCGGCTCAGGTGGTAGAAATCGTCCATGCTGCAAGCCTCGCTTTGCGGCCCGACCACTTGGGCCTCCAGGGCTTCCAACAGCGTGAGGTATTCCTTCACAGACACCGGCAATTTGGCGGCGCGCAAGGTGTAAAAAAAGTCGATCAACATGGGGCGCTCCGATTCGTCAGTGCCGAGGGCGGCTGAGTTGGTGGTCCAGATGCGCTTTCACATTGGGCCATTCGCTGTCGATGATGCTGTAGACACAGGTGTCACGCAAGGCCCCATGCGCCAAAGGGTGCTGGTTGATTTGGTGCTGGCGCAGAACCCCGTCGAGTTTGGCCCCCAGGCGCTCGATCGCGCGGCGGCTTTGCTGGTTGAGCACATGGGTGCGAAATTCCACCGCGATGCAGCGCAAGGTCTCAAAAGCATGGCCCAGCAGCAAGCGTTTGCAAGCAGTGTTCAAGGCGGTGCGCTGCACGCTGTGGCGGTACCAGGTGGAGCCAATTTCCAGGCGGCGGTTGGCGCTGTCGATGTGCATGTAGGTGGTCATGCCCGCCACCCGCTCTTGCTGCGTGTCGATAACGGTGAAAGGCAACATGCTGCCTTGGGCTTGCAGCCCCAGACGACGTTCGATTTCAGCCGCCATCTGGTCGGGGTGCGGAATCATGGTGTACCAAAGTTGCCAAAGAGCCCCATCGCTCACCGCGTCCTGCAAGCCGGCCAGGTGCGATGGTGCCAAGGGCTCGAGTCGCACACGGGGGTCGGCCAGCGTGACAGGTTGCAAGAACATGGGGGTCAGCGGTTGCGGCTTTGCATGAACACCAGTTTTTCAAACAGGGTCACGTCTTGCTCGTTTTTCAACAAGGCACCCACCAACGGGGGCACGGCCACCTTGTCGTCTTGGGTTTGCAAGGCGGCCAAGGGAATGTCTTCAGCAACCAGCAATTTCAACCAATCCAGCAACTCAGAGGTGGAGGGTTTTTTCTTCAAACCAGGCAAGCCGCGCACGTCATAAAAGGTTTTGAGCGCAACCGCCAACAAGTCTTTTTTCAGCTTGGGGAAGTGCACGTCAATGATTTGACGCATGGTGTCGGCTTCAGGGAATTTGATGTAGTGGAAAAAACAGCGGCGCAAAAACGCGTCGGGCAGTTCTTTCTCGTTGTTGGAGGTGATGAACACCAGTGGCCGTGTTTTGGCCTTGATCAGCTCGCGGGTTTCATAGCAATAAAACTCCATGCGGTCGAGTTCACGCAGCAAGTCATTGGGGAATTCAATATCCGCTTTATCAATTTCATCAATGAGCAAGGCGACGGGCTCGATGGCGGTGAAAGCCTGCCAAAGCACGCCCTTGATGATGTAGTTCTCGATGTTTTTCACGCGCTCGCCACCGTCCAAATCGGCCATTTGGCTGTCACGCAAACGGCTGACCGCGTCGTATTCGTAAAGGCCTTGTTGGGCTTTGGTGGTCGATTTCACATGCCACTGCAACAAGGGCATGCCCAAAGACTGGGCGACTTCCTCGGCCAGCATGGTTTTGCCTGTACCGGGCTCGCCCTTGACCAGCAGTGGCCGCTTGAGGGTGATGGCCGCGTTGACCGCCAGCATCAGGTCTTGGGTGGCGACGTAATTCTCGGAACCTTGAAATTTCATGTGTTTCACCGTTGTGTTGTCCGACGCAGAGCTTACAAATGGCGTCGATATAATCTTTGGAGTTTCCTCATGATTGTCTGTCCAAAATGAACAAATTCTTCACGTCGGCCTTCGTCTTGTTTGTCGCTTGTGCGACCTCCTTTGCCCAAGCTCAAGAAGCCGGTGACGCCAAAGCGGGCGAAGCCAAAATCGCCATGTGCATTGGTTGCCACGGCATCAAAGGTTACCAAGCCTCATTCCCTGAGGTTTACAAAGTCCCCAAAATCTCCGGTCAAACCGCCAGCTACATCGTCGCCGCCCTCACGGCCTACCAAAAGGGCGACCGCAAACATCCCACCATGCGCAGCGTGGCCGCCAACATGAGCGCCAAAGACATGGCCGACGTTGCTGCCTATTACGAGTCACATGGCAAAGACAAGGCCCCTGCTGTGCCCGAAAAAGCCACCGAACCCTCTGGCAAAGTGGCCGAGCTCATCACCAAAGGTGCTTGCACCTCCTGCCACGGTGCCAACCTCAACAAGCCCATGGTGCCCGGCTACCCCAAAATCGCAGGACAACACCGCGACTATTTGTACGTGGCGCTCAAGTCTTACAAAGTCGACAACCAAGCCACATGGGGCCGCAACAACGGCGTCATGGGTGGTGTTGCCAAGCAGTTCACACTGGCCGAGTTGAAAGAAATCGCCGCTTATGTGAGCCAGCAGCAAGGCGATTTGCAAACCATTCCGCAGTCCAAGTTCCGCTGAAGCCTGCGTGCACCCACAAAAAAGCCCACCTCGGTGGGCTTTTTGCTGGCAGCTGAAGAATTCAGTCGCGGGTGGCGCGGCGCTGGACCGCATCGATATAGGCTTGTCCGTCGGGCGGTTGGCCGCTGCGCTGGCTTTCCCAGAGCATGGTGCCCAGGCACTCCATCACCTCGTGGTGCGCATCATGCAAGCTGTTGCGCTTGGAGGCCAGCAGTTCCACCGCTTGGCGTATGCCGCGTGGCTGGTCGATGGAGCATTGTTCGCTGATGGACAGGTGCATGGACAGGTGCAAAAACGGATTGCCTTGGCCATCGTCACCGCTGAACTGCTGGGTGATGGCGGCGGCTTCGTTGGCCAAAACCTCGCTGTACTCGGGGTGCAGCGCCACCCATTCACCCGCCAACGATTCCAAGGGGTCGAACAAGGTTTGGGCCTGTTGCTTGGCATAGACTTGGCAGAAGAAACGACGAACATCGTCTTGTGAAGGGCTGTACATGGCCGCCTATTGTCAACCAAGAGAAACATGATGAACCAAGCCTTTATTTGTGACGCGATCCGCACCCCCTTTGGCCGCTATGGCGGCGCTTTGAGCAGCGTGCGCACCGATGATTTGGGCGCAGTGCCCTTGCGCGCCCTGATGACCCGCAACCCCCACGTGGACTGGGCGGCGGTGACCGATGTGCTGTATGGCTGTGCCAACCAAGCGGGTGAAGACAACCGCAACGTGGCCCACATGAGCAGCTTGTTGGCGGGTTTGCCGCTGGACCTGCCTGGTGCCACCATCAACCGCTTGTGTGGTTCGGGTTTGGATGCAGTGGGCACCGCCGCACGTGCGATCAAAGCGGGCGAGGCGGGCTTGATGATCGCCGGCGGCGTGGAGAGCATGAGTCGCGCGCCGTTTGTGATGCCCAAAGCCGAGGCCGCCTTCAGCCGCGCCAACGCGGTGTATGACACCACCATCGGCTGGCGCTTCATCAACAAGCTGATGAAAGAAATGCATGGCGTGGACTCGATGCCCGAAACCGCTGAAAACGTGGCCACCGACCACAACATCGAGCGCGAAGCCCAGGACTTGATGGCCTACAACAGTCAGATGCGTGCGGTGGCCGCCATCCAAGCAGGTCACTTGGCGCGAGAGATTTGCCCGGTCACCATCCCCCAGAAAAAAGGCGACGCCGTGGTGGTGGACACCGATGAACACCCCCGCGCCACCAGCTTGGAAGCGCTGGCCAAGCTCAAAGGCGTGGTGCGCCCCGACGGCACCGTGACCGCTGGCAATGCCTCTGGTGTGAACGACGGCGCCTGTGCATTGTTGCTGGCCGACGAAGCCAGCGCCGCGAAACACGGTCTCACACCCAAAGCCCGTGTGGTGGGCATGGCCACGGCTGGTGTGGCCCCGCGTGTCATGGGCATTGGCCCCGCACCCGCCACCCTCAAGGTGCTGGCGCAAACCGGCCTCACCTTGGATCAAATCGATGTGATCGAACTCAATGAAGCCTTTGCGGCGCAAGGCTTGGCGGTGCTGCGCATGCTGGGCTTGCCAGACGACGATGCCCGGGTCAATGCCTGGGGCGGCGCGATCGCGCTGGGCCATCCACTGGGTGCGTCCGGTGCGCGCCTGGCCACCACCGCCGTCAACCGCCTGCATGCCACGGGTGGTCGTTACGCCCTGTGCACCATGTGCATCGGCGTGGGGCAGGGGATCGCGGTGGTGATTGAAAGGGTCTGAGGCTTACTGCTCGACGAACGCCCGCTCCACCACGAAGTCGCCAGGGGTGGTGGTGTTGCCTTCCTTGAAATGGCGTTCTTCCAACAAGGTTTTCAGGCTTTTCAGCATTTGCGGGCTGCCGCACAACATGACACGGTCGGTTTCGGGGTTGAGCGCGGGCAGGCCGAGATCGGCGAACAACTTGCCGCTGTCCATCAACTCGTTGATGCGGCCTTGGTTGCGAAACGGCTCGCGGGTGACTGTCGGGTAATAAAGCATTTGTCCACTGACCATCTCGCCCAGGAGTTCGTGCTGGGGCAGTTCTTGGGTCAGGTAGTCGTGGTAGGCCAGTTCTTTCACTTCGCGCACGCCGTGCACCAAGATCACTTTTTCAAAGCGCTCGTAGGTGTCGGGGTCGCGCACGATGCTCATGAAAGGGGCCATGCCTGTGCCCGTGCCCAACAGGTACAGGTTTTTGCCGGGCAGCAAATAGTCGATCAGCAAGGTGCCAGTGGGTTTGCGGCCGACGATGATTTTGTCGCCCACCTGGATGTGCTGCAGACGCGAGGTGAGGGGGCCGTCTTGCACCTTGATGCTTAAAAATTCGAGGTGTTCCTCGTAGTTGGCACTCACAATGCTGTAGGCACGCAGCAAGGGTTTGTCGTTCACTTTCAAGCCGATCATGGTGAAGTGGCCGTTGGAAAACCGCAGCGCTTGGTCTCGGGTGGTGGTGAAGCTGAAAAGGCGGTCGGTCCAGTGGTGGACGGTCAAAACGGTTTCTTCGTGAAAAGCGCTCATGGCGTGCTTGAGTTTTAAGTGAAAACCCGATTTTAGGGGAGGCCTGTCGGGGCTTTCTCTGGATTGACTCCGAAACCGCGATGAACGACATTTGTTTATATGAAAAAAACATTTGAAACCTTGGCCGAAGTGTCTGCGCATGTCGGGCAAGAGGTGGCGGTGAGTGATTGGCTGACCATCACCCAGGACCAAATCAACCAATTTGCCTCGGCCACGCTGGACCACCAGTGGATCCACACCGATCCTGAGCGCGCCCAGTCGGGCCCGTTTGGCACGCCCATCGCTCATGGGTTTCTAACCCTGTCGCTGTTGCCTGCCATGTTCGCCTCGGCGTTTGAAATCAAGCAAACCCGCATGGGCATCAACTACGGATTGAACAAGGTTCGCTTCACCGCCCCTGTGCCCGTGGGCGGTCGCCTGCGTGGGCACATGCACTTGCTGGCTTGCGAAGCCATTGAACCTCAGGGTGTGCAAATGACTTGGCGGGTCACGGTGGAACTAGAGGGCGCAGACAAGCCGGTGTGCATTGCCGAGTCATTGGTGCGGCAATACGCCTGAAAAGCCCAGTTGGCGCCAAGCTTCGTAGACCGTGATGGCCACAGCGTTGGACAAATTGAGGCTGCGTTGCCCAGGCAACATGGGCAAGCGCATTTTTTGTACCTCTGGGAAAAAGGCCCGCACCTCGGCGGGCAGACCACTGGTTTCATTGCCAAACACCAGCCAATCGCCGGCTTGAAACTGCAGGCCATGCAGCGGTTGCTGGCCGTGGGTGGTGAGCGCAAAACAGCGGCTGGCCTTGGGCTGCTCGCGACTGACAAAGTCAGCCCAATCGGCGTGTCGTTTGACGGTGGCGTATTCGCGGTAGTCCAAGCCCGCGCGGCGCATTTGCTTGTCTTCCATGGAAAACCCGAGCGGTTCGATCAGATGCAAAGCACAGCCAGTGTTGGCGGCCAATCGAATGACATTGCCCGTGTTGGGCGGTATTTCAGGGTGAACGAGAACGATGTTGAACATGGTGCGGTGGGGTGGCCAGCCCCGATTGTGGCGCTTCATGGGCCTCGGCCCGTGCCAGCACCAGCAACTGGATGTCGCGTACACCGACGCTTCGCAAGGCTTGGCAACAGGCGGTCAAGGTGCTGCCAGTGGTCATGACATCGTCCACCAACAACACCCGTTGCTGTTGAAGATGTGGCACATGGCGAGGGTTGCAAGCCATGGCGTGGGTGAGGTTTTGCAGCCTTTCATGGCGGGGCAAGCTGGCTTGCGCCGCAGTGTGGCGCAGCCTGAGCAGGCCATCTGGCAAAAGCCCCGGGTGTTTCAATTCGCGGGCCAAGAGCAGGGATTGGTTGAACCCGCGTTCGCGCAGACGTTCGCGCGACAAAGGGACGGGCAGCACGAGATCGATCTGGTTGAGCAGGCCTTGGTTTTGGGCTTCAGACCTCAGATACCGGCCCAAAACCCGTGCCAAACTGGCCTCGCCATGAAATTTGAA
>JBDKLR010000046.1:0-8861 GCA_039795515.1 Pseudomonadota bacterium
CGCGGTTTGAGCCGCATTTCCGCCGCCCTTGCATGGGCTTGCAAGCCCTCGCCATGCGCCAGCACCGAGGCGATTTGGCCCAGCACTTGGGCACCAGCCTCGGACACCTCGATCAAGCTGCTGCGCTTTTGAAAATCGTACACACCCAACGGTGAGGAAAACCGAGCGGTCCCGGAAGTGGGCAACACATGGTTGGGGCCGGCGCAATAGTCACCCAGGCTCTCGCTGGTGAAAGCGCCCAAGAAAATGGCACCCGCGTGTTTGAGCAGCGGTTCCCATTGGTGGGGATCGGTGCTGGACACCTCCAAGTGCTCGGGCGCGATGCGGTTGCTGATGTCGCAAGCCTCTTGCATGCTGCGGGTGTGGATCAGTGCACCACGGCCGTTGAGCGAGGCCAAGATGATGTCTTGGCGTGGCATCTCGGGCAGGAGTTTGTCGATGGATGCCTGCACCGCATCGATGTAAGCCGCATCGGGGCACAGCAATATGCTTTGCGCCAATTCGTCGTGCTCGGCCTGGCTGAACAAATCCATGGCCACCCAATCGGGCGGCGTGCTGCCATCGGCCAACACCAAAATTTCAGAGGGGCCAGCGATCATGTCGATGCCCACGGTGCCAAACACACGCCGCTTGGCCGCCGCCACGTAGGCGTTACCCGGGCCGGTGATTTTGTCGACCGCTGGCACGGTGGCCGTGCCATAGGCCAAGGCGGCCACCGCTTGCGCGCCGCCAATGGTGAATGCACGGCTGACACCCGCCACATGAGCAGCAGCCAGCACCAAGGGGTTTTTCTCGGCCTTGGGGGTGGGCACCACCATGATGATCTCTTGCACACCCGCCACGTGCGCCGGAATGGCGTTCATCAACACGCTCGAGGGGTAAGCCGCTTTTCCGCCAGGCACGTAAATGCCCACGCGGTCCAGGGGCGTGACTTTTTGCCCCAGCAAGTTGCCGTCGGCGTCGCGGTAGGTCCAGCTTTCACCCGAGGCTTTTTTCTGCGCCTCATGGTAGGAACGCACGCGCGCTGCTGCGGCTTGCAAAGCTTGTTGCTGCACCTCGGGCAGGCTGTCGAAAGCGGCTTTCAATTCGGCTTGGGTCAATTCCAAAGCGGCCATGCGGTCGGCTTGCAAGCCATCGAAGCGCGCGGTGTATTCAAGCACTGCAGCGTCGCCGCGCGCCTTCACATCGGCCAAGATGTCGGCCACGCGCTGCTCGATGGCGGCGTCGGTGTCGGCCGACCAATGCAGCCGCTGTTGAAACAGGGCTTCAAAGTCGGCTTGGGCCGTGGACAGGCGAAGAGGACGGGCGTTCATGGCAATCAGCGCTGTGCGGTGGCGCGGTCGAAGGTGTCAATCAATTGGCGGATGGCAGCGGTTTTGAGCTTCATGGCGGCTTGATTGACCACCAGGCGCGAGCTGATGTCCATGATGCGTTCCACTTCGATCAGGTGGTTGGCTTTCAAGGTGCTGCCTGTCGACACCAGGTCGACGATGGCGTCGGCCATGCCCGTGAGCGGGGCGAGCTCCATGCTGCCGTAAAGCTTGACCAGGTCGACGTGCACGCCCTTGGCGGCGAAGAAGTCACGGGCAATCGCCACATACTTGGTGGCCACGCGCAAACGCGCGCCTTGCTTGACCGCAGCCGCGTAGTCGAAACCTTGCGGCACCGCCACGCTCATGCGGCAGCGCGCGATGTTCAAGTCCAGCGGTTGGTACAAACCGGCGCTGCCGTGCTCGATCAAGGTGTCCAAACCCGCCACGCCCATGTCGGCACCGCCATATTCCACATAAGTGGGCACGTCTGAAGCGCGCACCAGCACCACACGCAAGCTGTCTTGGTTGGTCGGCAAAATGAGTTTGCGGGATTTTTCGGGGTCTTCCAACACCTCGATGCCAGCGGCTCTCAACAGCGGCAAGGTTTCGTCAAAGATGCGTCCTTTGGACAGTGCCAGGGTGATGCTCATCGGCTTCTTTCGATGTCCGCGCCCAAGGCGCGCAGTTTGTCTTCCATGCGGTCGTAACCACGGTCCAAATGGTAGATGCGGTCGACCACGGTCTGGCCCGAAGCCACCAAGCCGGCGATCACCAAACTGGCCGAGGCGCGCAAATCGGTGGCCATGACCGTGGCGCCCGAGAGTTTGGCCACGCCTTCGACCATCGCCACCTTGCCGTCGATTTGAATGTGCGCACCCAAGCGCAACAACTCGTTGACATGCATGAAGCGGTTTTCAAAAATGGTTTCGGTCACTTTGGCACTGCCTTGCGACACCGCGTTGAGCACCATGAACTGGGCTTGCATGTCGGTCGGGAAACCAGGGTATTCGGTGGTGCGAAAACTTTGCGCTTTCAGGTGCGCAAAGGCCGGTCCGGCCGAGCGCACCCGCAGGCCACCCGGCACCGCTTCGATGCTCACACCCGCGTCGCGCAATTTGTCGATCACCGCTTCCAGGTGATCGCCACGCGCGTGTTGCAACACCACATCACCACCGGTGGCCGCCACCGCGCACAAAAACGTGCCCGCTTCGATGCGATCGGCCACCACGCTGTGCGAAGCGCCGTGGAGCTGTTCGACACCTTGGATGTGGATGCGACTGGTGCCATGGCCTTCGATCTTCGCGCCCATGGCGATCAGCAATTCGGCCAAATCGGGAATCTCGGGTTCTTGCGCGGCGTTCTCCAGCACGGTCTCGCCCTCGGCCAAAGCCGCGGCCATGAGGAAGTTTTCGGTGCCAGTGACGGTCACCATGTCGGTGGCAATGCGTGCGCCTTTCAAGCGGCTGCGGCCGTCTTTGAGTTTGGCCACCATGTAGCCTTGTTCCACATCGATCACCGCGCCCATGGCTTGCAAGCCCTTGATGTGCTGGTCCACAGGGCGTGTACCAATGGCGCAACCACCCGGCAAAGACACCTTGGCATGGCCAAAACGCGCCAGCAGCGGGCCCAAAGCCAGCACCGAGGCGCGCATGGTTTTCACCAGTTCGTAGGGTGCTTCAGGGGTGTGCAATGCGCCAGCGTTCATGACCATGTCGCCCGCTTCGTTGCGCTCGGCGCTGACGCCCATGTGCCGAATCAACTGGACCATGGTGGACACGTCCTGCAAGCGCGGCACATTGGCCAGCGTCAAGGTGTCGGCGGTGAGCAAGGCGGCGCACAACTCGGGCAAGGCCGCGTTTTTGGCACCTGCAATCGCCACTTCGCCCTGCAACGGGCGTCCGCCACGAATCAACAATTTATCCATAAGCTGTCAGGCGCTGGGGGCCTGGGACTTCCATTCGGCTGGTGTGAAGGTTTTCATGGACAAGGCATGGACCTCGTCGTTGGCCATTTTGTCGCCCAAGGTGGCATAGACCTTTTGATGGCGTTGGATCGGGCGCAGGCCCTCGAACGCGGGCGTGACCACGGTGGCAAACCAATGGCGACCATCGCCCTCGACATGCACGTGTTCGCAGGGCAAGCCTGCGGCGATCATGGTTTCGATTTGATCTGCGGTCATGGTTCAGCCCCGGATTTTGTAGCCGATGCGCAGCAAATGCAGCGCCAATGCGGCCACCAACACAAATGCGCCACCCACCAACGCCAAGCTCAACCAAGGAGAGACATCGCTCACCCCGAAAAAGCCATGGCGAAACCCATCAATCATGTAGAAGAACGGATTGAGGTGACTGACCTGCTGCCAAAACGGCGGCAGGGAATGGATGGAATAGAACACGCCGCTCAAAAACGTCATGGGCGTGATCAGGAAATTTTGAAAGGTGGACATTTGGTCGAACTTGTCGGCCCACAAACCAGCGATCAGCCCCAAGGTGCCCAACATGGCCGCGCCGAGCACCGCGAACACCACGATCCACCAAGGCGCCACCACGGTCAGCGGCGCAAACCAAAAAGTGACCAGCAACACGCCCAAGCCCACGGCCAAGCCACGCACCACTGCCGCCAACACATAAGCGGCAAACCAGCTGACGGGTCCCAAGGGGGTGAGCAAAATGAACACCAAGTTGCCCATCATCTTGCTTTGCACCATGGACGAGGAGCTGTTGGCAAACGCGTTTTGCAGCAAGCTCATCATCACCAAACCTGGCACCAAAAACGCGGTGTAACTGACGCTGTCGTAGACCGTGACACGGCCTTCGAGCAAGTGCCCAAAAATCAACATGTACAAAAGCGCGGTCAGCACTGGCGCGGCAATGGTTTGCGCGCTGACCTTCCAAAAGCGCAACACCTCTTTGTAAAACAGCGCTTGCCATCCCATCATGATGCAGCCCCCATGACGTCCAAGAACACGTCTTCCAAATCGGCTTTGCGGATCTCGACGTCCTCGGCCACCAAGCCGGCTTGTCGCACGGCGGCCAGGTAGTTTTCAATTTGCGCCGCGTCATGGGCGGGGAACTGCACGATGCGCCCGGTGACACGGGCTTGGGCGGCCAGCTCGGGCGGCAGTTGGGCATCGAGCTTGAAGCGCAGCACATTGCTCGACGCGTTTTTCAGCAAGGTGCTGGTGTTGTCCAACGCCACCACCTTGCCTGTTTTGAGCATGGCGATGCGGTTGCACAAGGCCTCGGCTTCTTCCAAATAATGCGTGGTCAGCAGCACCGTGTGGCCTTCACGGTTCAAGCGAGCAATGAACTGCCACAGGGTTTGGCGCAACTCGACGTCCACACCGGCAGTCGGTTCGTCAAGCACGATGACAGGGGGTTTGTGCACCAAGGCTTGCGCCACCAACACCCGGCGTTTCATGCCGCCTGAGAGTTGGCGCATGTTGTGGTTGGCCTTGTCGGCCAGCCCCAGGCATTCGAGGAGTTCGTCCAACCAAGCGTCGTTGCCGGTGATGCCGAAATAACCGGACTGAAACCGCAGCGCTTCGCGCACCGTGAAGAAAGGGTCGAACACCAGTTCTTGCGGCACCACGCCCAAAAGTTTGCGCACTTGCAAGGCCTGGGTTTGCACGTCCAAGCCGTGCACCTGGATGCGACCACTGGTCGGCTGCAACAAGCCCGCCAAGATGCTGATCAGGGTGGTTTTGCCGGCACCGTTGGGGCCGAGCAGGCCGAAAAATTCGCCCGATTGAATGTCAAATGACACCCCATCCAGTGCGGTGAACGTGCCACGGGCATTGGTGAAGCTTTTGGTAACGGATTGGAATGAAATAGCGGCCATAGGAAGCCGATCATTCTACGGCCTGGGGTCTGACAACAGGACAGAGGGCTTCAGGCGGTGGCGGTTGGCAAGTCCAGCAGGTCGGTCAGGCCATAGACCCGCGCCAAGCTGGCCGCCCTGGCGGGCAAGCCTTGCACCCGAAGCTGTCCACCTTGCTGGGCGGCTTGGCGCATACCCGCCAACAACACGGCCAAAGCCGAGGAGTCGAATTGCTGCAAGGCTGAGGCATCGAGCACCAAGCCAGGCTGTGCTTGGACGGCTTGCACCAAGGCATGCGCGGTGTCGGTGGCTTGGGCGTGGGTGAGAACGGCAGGCAGTGTGAAAACGCAGTCGGTCATTTGCGGTTGTTGGCCTTGTTGCGTTCACTCAAAGTGGCGATGAGTCCATCGACACCTTTGGCGTTGATTTCCTGAGCAAACTGGGTGCGGTAATTGTCCACCAGCCACACGCCGAGCAAATTGAAGTTGTAAATGCGCCAGCCCGAGGCGGTTTCAGCGGTCTTTTCCAAGCGGTAGTCAATGGCCAGGGGTTCATTGCCCCCACGCACTTCAGAGCGCACCACCAGTTCGGTGTCACTGGCTTGGGCGCGGGTGGGTTTGACCACGATGGTGTAGTTGTCCTTGACTTGTGACAACGCGCCGGAATAGGAACGCATCAGCAAGGTTTTGAATTCCTCGATCAGGCGTTTTTGTTGCTCGGGGGTGGCTTGACGCCAAGCAGGACCGATGGCCGATGCGGTCATGCGTTTGAAATTGATGTGCTCAACCAGTCTGGTGTCGACCAATACCGCGATTTTTTGCAAATCGCCTGCTCTGAGGGCCGGGTCTTTGCGGATGGTGTCCAACATTTCATTGGACAGGCGCTGCATGAACACGTCTGGTGCCTCTTGAGCGACCGCTGATGGGGTCCAGCACAAGCCAGACAGCAGGCCCAGGGCCATGAATGCAGGAGCCAATTTGATCAAGATAGCATTGAAGTGACGCATGGAGCCAACCGTTGAGCGATAAAGTAGTCGCTATTATTGGTCAAAACGCTCGCTGTCACCACCGCCCTTGTTGTCGTCCCCGTCGTCAGCTCCTGGCTTGCCCCGGCGGGTTTGCGCCAAGCGCCGCTGCACATAGGCATCGCGGATAAAGCTGTACTTGTCCAGCGCCACCTCGTCCAGTTGCTTGTCCATGCCCAAAAATTCAGCCCGCTTGTCCACCACGCGTACCGCTGTGCCACTGTATCGCGCCGAGTCAGGTGTCACCTGCGCCCATTTGTTTTCCTGAGCATCCACCACCAAACCCACGGTGTCGCGCACATTGGACGGACCCAACAGCGGCAACACGATGTAGGGGCCTGATGGGACACCCCAGTAGCCCAAGGTTTGACCGAAATCGGCGTTGTGGCGCTGCAAGCCCAGTCGGCTGCCCCAGTCAATCAGGCCGTACACGCCAAACACCGTGTTGATAGCGGTGCGCAAGCCCGTCTCGGCGGTTTCCATCGGTTTGAGTTGCAAGGCGTTGTTGGCCGTGGACCAGATGTCACCCAGGTTGCCAAAAAAGTTGTGCACGCCGTCTTGGATGAAGCCAGGGACGGATTGTTGGTAGGTGGTCGCCACGGGTTTGACCAGGTTTTGGTCGAGTTGTTCATTGAACGCACTGACACGGCGGTTGGTGGTTTCAAATGGATCGATGGCCAGTTTGCCCTGGCCCTCGACACTGGCGCAGCCCAGGCTGCAGACAGCCAATAAAAGCCCCAAGCACTTGCCACCTTGTCGAACGAGGTTCATCAATGGCCGCCTGCTTGTTCGGTGGGCGCAGCGGCTTTGTCGTACAAAAAGCGGCTGATCAGGTTTTCCAACACCACCGCGGATTGGGTGGATTGCACCCGGTCACCTGGGGCCAAGTTGGCGCTGTCAGCACCCGCTTCAATGCCGATGTACTGCTCGCCCAGCAAACCACTGGTGAGGATCTTCAGAGAACTGTCTTTGGGAAACAAATACCGGGTGTCCATGGCCAAGGTCACTTGGGCCTGGAAGCTTTTGTCATCGAAGCGGATGTCTTGCACGCGCCCGACCACCACGCCCGCGCTTTTCACGGGGGCTTGTTTTTTCAAGCCACCAATGTTGTCAAACAAGGCACTGACGGTGTAGGTTTTTTGCCAATTGAGGCTGAGCAAATTGGCCGACTGCAACGCCAAAAACAGCAAGGCTGCGGCGCCCAACAGGACCAACAAACCCACCCAGACATCGGTATTCGAACGTTGCATCGTCATTCTTCCTTCATCACAACTTGAACATCAGTGCGGTCAACACAAAATCCAGCGCCAACACCGTCAGGGAGGCCATCACCACGGTGCGGGTGGTGGCACGCGCCACCCCGTCGGGCGTGGGTTGGGCCTCATAGCCTTGACGCAAGGCGATGAAACTCACGGTCACCCCAAACACCAGGGTTTTGATGACGCCATTGCCCACATCGGACCAGACATCCACGCCGTCTCGCATTTGACCCCAAAAAGAGCCGGCATCGACACCGATCATCACCACCCCCACCAGCCAACCACCCATGATGCCCACGGCACTGAAGATGGCACCGAGGATGGGCATGACCAAGACGCCCGCCCAAAAGCGCGGTGCCAAGATGCGCCGCACCGGGTCGATGGCCATCATCTCCATGGCACTGAGTTGCTCACCCGCTTTCATGAGCCCAATTTCAGCGGTGAGCGAGGTGCCTGCGCGACCTGTGAACAGCAAAGCTGAAACCACCGGGCCCAACTCGCGCACCAAGCTCAGCGCCACCAACAAGCCCAAGGCCGAGGCCGAGCCAAACCGCTGCAAGGTGTTGTAGCCCTGCAAGGCCAAAACAAAGCCCACAAACAAACCCGACACGGCGATGATGGCCAGCGAATAGTTGCCCAGGAAATGCATGTGGTCGCGCACCAATCCAAAACGGCGCAGACAAGCGGGCCCAAGCCACAGCAAGCGCACAAACAAGGCGGTGGCATGTCCCACTTGGGCCAAAAAGGTGCGGGTGGCCCAACCGGTGTTGGCAAGGAAGTGGCGCATCATGCACGCCCTCCGTGGTCGACACCAAAGTCTTGCGCTGCTGACGATGCGGGGTAGTGAAAACGCACCGGCCCTTCAGGCGCAGCGCTGACAAATTGATGCACCAAGGGGTCGGTGCTTTGGCGCACCTCCTCGGGTGTGCCTTGGGCGGCGATGCGGCCATTGGCCAGAATGACCACCTTGTCGGCGATGCGGAATGTTTCTTCCAGGTCGTGCGACACGATGATGCTGGTCAAGCCCAAGGCGTTGTTGAGTTGGCGAATCAAGCGCGCAGCCGTCCCCAGAGAAATGGGGTCGAGCCCGGCAAAGGGTTCGTCGTACATCATGAGTTCGGGGTCGAGTGCCATGGCCCGCGCCAATGCCACGCGACGAGCCATGCCGCCGGACACTTCACTGGGATAGAGATCGCGCGCGCCGCGCAAGCCGACGGCTTCGAGTTTCATGAGCACGATGTCGCGCACCATGGATTCGGACAGGTCCAGGTGTTCGCGCAAAGGAAAGGCCACGTTGTCAAACACGCTCATGTCGGTGAACAAAGCGCCAAACTGGAACAACATCCCCATGCGCCGACGCGCTTGGTACAGGCCGTGTTTGTCGAGTTGCCCAATGTCTTGGTTTTCAAACAACACGGCGCCTGCGTTGGCGCGGTGTTGCCCGCC
>JBDKLR010000047.1:0-9796 GCA_039795515.1 Pseudomonadota bacterium
GAGTGGCTGGGCCTGAACCGCAACACCTTGCGCAAAAAACTCACCGAACACAAATTGCTATGAACGCCTTGATTTCTGTCTCTGACAAGACCGGTGTGGTTGAACTCGCCCAAGCCCTGCATGACATGGGCATTCAATTGCTGTCCACGGGCGGCACCGCCCAACTGCTCAGCGCCCAAGGCTTGCCTGTGCGTGAAGTGGCCGACCTCACGGGATTTCCTGAAATGCTCGATGGGCGTGTGAAAACCTTGCACCCCAAAGTGCACGGGGGGTTGCTGGCGCGGCGCGACATGCCCGCCCACATGCAAGCGTTGAAAGACCATGGGATCGAGACCATCGACCTGTTGGTGGTCAATCTGTACCCGTTTGAAGCCACGGTGGCCATGCCCGATTGCACCTTGGATGACGCGATTGAAAACATCGACATCGGCGGGCCCGCCATGGTGCGCTCGGCCGCCAAAAATTGGAAACACGTCGCGGTGCTGACCGACGCCTCGCAATACCAAGCCGTGATTGACGAATGGAAAACCCAACCAGGCTTGAGCGAACTCACCCGATTCAAACTCGCGGTGGCCGCTTTCAACCGCATCAGTGATTACGACGGCGCCATCAGCGACTACCTGTCTTCGCTGAATTTGCAAACCCAAGAACGCAGTCTGTTCCCCGCGCAAGCCAACAGCCGTTTTGTGAAATTGCAAGACTTGCGTTACGGCGAAAACCCGCATCAACTCGCCGCTTTCTACCGCGACACCCATCCCGCGCCTGGTTCTTTGGTCACGGCCCAACAGTTGCAAGGCAAAGAACTCTCGTTCAACAACATCGCAGACGCGGACGCGGCTTGGGAGTGTGTGAAAAGTTTTGACACACCGGCCTGCGTCATCGTGAAACACGCCAACCCCTGCGGTGTGGCGGTGGCCGAAGACGCTTTGCGCGCTTACCAAAAGGCCTATCAAACCGACCCCACCTCGGCTTTTGGCGGCATCATCGCTTTCAACTGCCCAGTGGATTTGCCCACGGTGCAGGCCTTGGGTCAGCAGTTTGTCGAGGTGTTGATCGCGCCTTCATTCACCGGTGAGGCCTTGGTGCAATTGCAAACCAAAGCCAATGTGCGGGTGCTGCAAATCGCCTTGCCACCCGGCGTCCACAGCGCTTGGGCGCAAGGCCACAACCTGCTGGACGTCAAACGTGTGGGTTCAGGCCTGTTGATGCAAACCGCTGACACCCATGAACTCACTTTGGCCGACATGCAGGTGGTCACCACCCTGCAACCCACCCCCGCGCAAATGCAAGACCTGCTGTTTGCCTGGAAAGTGGCTCAGTTTGTGAAGAGCAACGCCATCGTGTTCGTGGCCAACGGCATGACCATGGGCGTGGGGGCAGGGCAGATGAGCCGCCTCGATTCAGCCCGCATTGCCAGCATCAAGGCGGGTCATGCCCAACTGAGCCTGCAAGGCACGGCGGTGGCGAGCGATGCATTTTTCCCATTCCGAGATGGCCTGGACGTGGTGGTGGACCAAGGTGCCACTTGCGTCATCCAGCCCGGCGGATCGATGCGCGACCAAGAGGTGATCGACGCGGCCAATGAGCGCGGCGTGGCCATGGTGTTCACGGGTGTGCGGCATTTCAGGCATTGACGCGGACCACGCGCGCGCCTGCCATCTAATCCAGTCACAAGGTCGCAAACACCTCAGACGCTGCTTGCACCGTGGCGGCGATGTCTTCTGCGGTGTGCGCGCCGCTGACAAACCCCGCTTCGTATAGCGCTGGCGCGATGTAGACCCCTTTGTCGAGCAAACCGTGAAACAGTTTGTTGAACTTGGGGCTGTCGCTGGTCATCACCTTGGCGTAGTTTTGCGGCAGTTCGGGCAGCAAAAAGAAGCCAAACATGCCGCCTTGGCAATCCGCGCTGAAGGGGACGCCCGCTTTGGTGGCAGCGGCTTTGAGGCCATCGACCAAACTTTGGGTGCGGGCTGACAAGGCATCGAAAAAGCCAGGTTTGGCAATCTCATGCAAAGTGGCCAAACCGCAAGCCGTGGCCACAGGGTTGCCACTCAAGGTACCGGCTTGGTAGACCGGGCCCAAGGGGGCGAGTTGTTCCATCACCGCACGCTTGCCACCGAAAGCGGCCAAGGGCATGCCGCCACCAATCACCTTGCCCAGCACCGTGAGATCGGGCTCAAAACCGGGGATGGATTGGGCATAGACACTTTGTGCACTGCCCAATGCCACACGGCATCCCGTCATGACTTCGTCAAACACCAACAGCGCGCCGTATTGGCTGCACAGCTCGCGGCAGCGCTTCATGAAGGGCACGCTGGCGCGTACGAAATTCATGTTGCCCGCGATGGGCTCGATCATCAAACAGGCCAATTCTTGGCCATGCAGACCAAAAGCTTCTTCCAGTTGGGGGATGTTGTTGTATTCCAAGACCAAGGTGTGTTGCACCACCTCGGGTGGCACACCTGCACTGGTGGGGTTGCCAAAGGTGGCCAAACCAGAACCTGCTTTGACCAAGAGCGCATCAGCATGTCCGTGGTAGCAGCCTTCAAACTTGATGATCTTGCTGCGACCCGTGGCACCCCGCGCCAAGCGCAGCGCACTCATGCCCGCCTCGGTGCCCGAGCTGACCAAGCGCACCATGTCCATCGAAGGCATGAGCTTCAAGAGTGCTTCAGCAAGTTCGATTTCACGCTCGGTGGGCGCACCATAGGAGAAGCCCTCCAACACGGCTTTTTGCACCGCTTCCACCACGGTAGGGTGGCCATGACCGAGGATCATCGGACCCCAAGAGCCGATGTAGTCGATGTGGCGTTTGTCATTGGCGTCCCAAAAATAGGCGCCTTGGGCACGCTTGACAAAACGTGGCGTGCCACCGACCGCGCGAAAGGCGCGAACAGGCGAATTGACGCCGCCGGGAATGACATGGCGGGCGCGGTCAAAGAGTGTTTGGTTCAGATCGGTCATGGTGGTCAAGGCGTTCAAAAAAAGTCAGTGTCGTGTTTGGTGGCCATGCAAAGAAAAGTCCTCAGCGGTGGCGGCGCTGTCATCGTCGTTGTGGTCGTCAGGGCTTTGTGCCCAGAACAAACGGTCTGCCACGGCGTGACCCATGCCGGGGCGAAAGCCCGAGTCCAGGCTGCCGTCCAAGTAGCCCAGGGCTTCGCCCACCGAAGCTTCCAGGTCATCGCCCATGGCCAACAGGCCTGCGAGGGCGGCACTCAAGGTGTCGCCAGCGCCAGTGAACACGGCGTCAAAACGTTCGATGGTTTCACTCACCAGCACGGTGAGCGATGTGGCCAATGCGTTTTCCAAATGCTGGCCACCTTGCGGCAAGCCGGTCACCAGGGTGTAGGGCACGCCTTTTTCGGCTGCGGCTTTGGCCAAGTCGCGGGCGCTGGGCATGCGGTCGCTGCCCCATTCGGGCAACAACCAGCGCCACAACGTGGAATGGTTGCCCACCAGCACCGTGGTTTGCGGCAGCATGAGTTCCATGAATGCATCTTGGTAGGCTTCAATCGGGTCGTCTTGCCACCACGACAAACTCGGCATGTAAGCCACCACAGGCACATCGGCATAGTCGGTGCAGAGTTCGGCAATGGTGGAGAGGATTTCGGGGGTGCCGCAAAAGCCCACCTTGATCACTTGCACCGAGATGTCTTCCAGGATGCTGCGCGCTTGCTCGTCGATGGTTTCTTCGTCGAAGGCCACATGGTCGAAGGTTTCTGCGGTGTCACGCACATAGGTGCCCGTGGCGATGGACAACACATGCGCGCCTACCGAAGACATGGCCAAGATGTCGGCCGTCAAGCCACCCGCGCCACTGGGGTCGTTGGTGTTGAAACAGAGCACGCAAGGGTGCGCCATTTCGGGGGCTTGTCCTTCGTCTGGAAGAGGGATGATGGGGTTCATGGCATCTATACTTTGATTCATTCTATGCCACGGTTTTGACGTGGACACGCCCCTTCCTCGAACGAAAGAGACCCTGTGAACAAGACCTGGATGTGCCTGATTTGCGGATGGATTTACGACGAAGCCGTGGGTGCCCCCGATGAAGGCATTGCCCCTGGCACGCCTTGGGAACAAGTGCCGATGAACTGGACCTGTCCTGAATGCGGCGCGCGCAAAGAAGACTTCGAGATGGTACAGATTTAACTTTTCTTGACCACCGAATAGCGCAGCAAGGTTTTGGCGCGCGCTTGCGCGTGGTCCACCAAGGGCAGCGGGTAGGTTTTCCCAAGTTCAACCCCGGCGGCTTGCAACTCCATGGGTTTGGCCAACCAAGGCGCGTGGATGGATTTGTCCGACAAGCCCGCCAGTTGCGGCAAATACCGCTTGATGAACTTGCCTTGCGGGTCGAACTTTTCGCTTTGGTTCACCGGGTTGAAAATGCGAAAGTAGGGCTGAGCATCGCAACCACTGGAACTCGCCCATTGCCAACCACCGTTATTAGCAGCCAAGTCAAAGTCGATCAAGTGCTTGGCAAAGTAAGCCTCGCCCCAACGCCAATCGATGCCCAAGTCTTTCACCAAAAAACTGGCCACCACCATGCGCAGGCGGTTGTGCATGTAACCACTTTGGTTGATTTGCGCCATGGCTGCATCGACCAACGGATAGCCTGTGCGCCCTTCGCACCAAGCCCCGAACAAGGCCTTGGCCGATGGACCGCTTTCCCATTGAATGAGGTCGTACTCGGGCTTGAAAGAACGGCTCACCACATGCGGGTGGTGGTGCATGATCTGGTGGTAAAAATCCCGCCAAATCAGCTCTGACAACCAGGTTTGCGCCCCAGCATCACCCTGAACGGCACGAGGGTGTGCCATGCGGGCCAGTTGTCGGATCGACAAGGTGCCAAAGCGCAAATGCACGCTCAGATAACTCGGTCCTTTCACAGCGGGAAAGTTGCGTGTGTCTTCATACAGTCGCATGCGTTGTTCAAAATCCAGGCGCAAGGCCTGCGCACCCGACATGCCCGGGTGGATGTGCAGTGCGTACAAATCGATGGCGTCAAAACCCATGTCTTGCAAGCTGGGGATCGGGCGTTGCAAAGCCAGGGGTACCGCCGCCAATTGGCCCGGTTCAATCTGGGTGGATCGCTCGGCCAAGTCGTGGGGCGTGACTTTTTTCAACCATGCGTTTTTGTAGGGTGTGAACACGCCGTAAGGGTTGCCGCCTTGGGTCAAGACCTCGCTGCGTTCGAACACCACATGGTCTTTGAAACTTTGAAACGAAATACCCGCGTTGGCCAGAGCGCCGATCACGCGGGCGTCTCGGGCCAAGGCCTCGGGTTCATCGTCATGGTGGGTGAACACGGCCTGCACCCCGAGTTGCACCGCCAATTTCACCAACTCATTCACAGCATCGCCATGGCGCACCAACAAGCCCGCGTCTGCATGGCCGGCCCGCTCTCGCCAAGCCATGTCCAGTTCTTGGACCGAGGCATGAATGAAGGCCACGCGGCGGTCTTGAGCAGGCAGCTTGCTCAGGATGGCGGTGTCGAACACAAACGCACCAAACACCTGGTCGCTGTGCTGCAGCGCGTGGCTGAGCGCGGTGTGGTCATCCAGACGCAAATCGCGTCGAAACCAAACCAAAATGCGGGCAAAGTCGTTCAAATCTTTGTGCGGCATGTTCACCTTAAAATCATTCCATGACCACGGATTCTGCACCCATCAACCTCACGCATCATTTCTTGATCGCCATGCCCGGATTGATGGACGAGTCTTTCTCCCGCAGCGTGGTCTACATGTGTGAGCATTCAGAGCGTGGTGCCCTGGGTCTGATCATCAACAAGCCCAGCCCCATGAGCATGCAGGCCTTGTTTGAGAAAGTCGAGCTCAACCTGGGTCGCACCGACCTCATCGAAATTCCTGTGTTGCAAGGCGGCCCGGTGCACACCGAGCGCGGCTTTGTGTTGCACGACCCGATGTCGCATGCCGGTAGCGAGGTGCAAGAGGCCGAGCACGCCTACGCCTCGACCTTGGCCATTCCCGGCGGCTTGGAGATGACCACATCCAAAGATGTTTTAGAAGCCTTGTCGACCGGCGCTGGCCCCAAACGGGTCTTGATCACTTTGGGTTACGCCGCTTGGGCGCAAGGACAACTCGAAAGCGAGTTGGCTGAAAACAGCTGGCTCACCGTCGAAGCCGATGCGCAAGTGATTTTTGACACCCCTATCGAGCACCGTTACGACAGCGCATTGGCGCTGTTGGGCTTGCAGGCCTGGATGCTGTCGCCCCAGGCGGGACACGCATGATGGTGGCCGCGCCACCCGTTTCGTCTGCACTCCAATCCTTTTTGGCTTTCGATTTCGGCCTGCAGCGCACCGGTGTCGCCTATGCCTCGCGCCTGTTGGGGCAGGCGCAACCGCAAGGCACAGTCAAGGCCAGCGGTGACGCCAAATGGCCCTTGATTGCCCAGCAAATCGAGCGTTGGCAGCCCGATGCCTTGGTGGTGGGCGTGCCTTACCACCCCGATGGCGCTTCCCACGAAAACACGGTTCGCGCCCAAAAATTTGCGCGACAGTTGCACGGTCGTTTTGGTTTGCAGGTGTTCGAGGTGGATGAGCGCTACTCGACCACCGAGGCCCATGCCAACGGTGCCAAAGACGTGGACGCCGCCTCGGCCTGCGTCATCCTGGATCAATTTTTAAGAAGCATTGCATCATGAGCATCGGTCATCTATCCTTGGACGCCCAAGCCTTGTACGGGCAAATGTTGAAAGACCTGCAAGAGCGGGTGAGCCCCGAAGCCCATTTGGTGGGCATCACCTCGGGTGGTGCTTGGTTGGCCGAGCGCTTGCAAGCCGATATGCAACGCAAACCCGCCATGGGCTTGGTGTCCTCGTCCATGCACCGCGATGATTTTGCGCAGCGCGGCATGGCCGACAGCGCGGCCACCAAGTTGCCGTTCTCGGTGGACGGCGTGACGATTTGGTTGGTGGACGATGTCTTGTTCACCGGGCGCACCATTCGTGCCGTGGTCAACGAGCTGTTTGACTATGGCCGACCCGCTGCGGTGCACCTGGCGGTGTTGGTCGACCGAGGGGGCCGTGAATTGCCTGTCCAAGCCGATTACGCGGCCGCGCGCTTGAGCTTGCCGGCCCAACAGTCTTTGCGGCTGACACGCGACGCGCAACAACAATTTGTTTTTTCAGTGGAGGGCTGAGATGCTTTACAAACGCAACCCCCAGCTCAACCGCAACGGCGAACTCATTCACCTTTTGTCCACCGAGGGTTTGTCGCGCGACATCCTGACCCAGATCTTGGACACCGCCAGCCAATTTGTCTCGGTCAATGACCGCGAGGTGAAAAAAGTGCCTTTGTTGCGTGGCAAAAGCGTGTTCAATTTGTTTTTTGAAAACAGCACCCGCACCCGCACCACCTTTGAGATTGCCGCACAGCGCTTGAGTGCAGATGTCTTCAACCTGGACATTGCACGTTCATCGGCCAGCAAAGGCGAGTCTTTGCTGGACACCATCGCCAATTTGAGCGCCATGGCTGCGGATATTTTCGTGGTGCGCCACAGCGAGTCGGGTGCACCCTACCTGATTGCCGAACATGTGGCCCCGCATGTCCATGTGGTGAACGCGGGCGATGGCCGTCACGCCCACCCCACACAGGGCTTGCTCGACGCCTACACCATCCGTCATTTCAAAAAAGACTTCGCCAATTTGCGTGTGGCCATCGTGGGCGATGTGCTGCACTCGCGGGTGGCGCGCTCGGACATCCATGCACTCACCACCTTGGGCTGCGCCGAGGTGCGCGTGGTCGGCCCCAAAACATTGGTGCCATCCGACATGTCGCAACTCGGCGTCAAGGTGTTTCACACCCTGGAAGACGGTATCCGCGATTGCGATGTGGTCATCACCCTGCGCCTGCAAAACGAACGCATGAGCGGTGCCTTGTTGCCCTCCAGTCAAGAATATTTCAAGAGCTTTGGTTTGACACAAGCCAAATTGCAACTGGCCAAACCCGACGCCATCGTGATGCATCCTGGCCCCATCAACCGGGGTGTGGAAATCGAGTCGGCGGTGGTGGATGGGCCGCAAAGCGTCATCTTGACGCAGGTGACATTTGGCATTGCCGTTCGCATGGCGGTGATGTCCATCGTGGCAGGGAACGACGCATGAGCATCCTGATTCAAAACGGCCAGGTCATCGACCCGGCATCTGGTTTCAACGCACGCGCCGATGTGGCGATACAAAACGACCGCATTCTGTCTATTGGGCCGGTGGCCGCAGGGTTCAAGCCCTCGCAAACCATCGATGCCACGGGATGCATGGTGGTGCCTGGTTTGGTGGACGCTTGTGCCCGACTGGGCGAACCCGGTCATGAACACGAAGGCATGTTGGACTCCGAGTTGGCCGCAGCCGTGGCCGGTGGCGTCACCAGCGTGGTTTGTCCACCCGACACACAACCGGTGCTGGACGAACCTGGTTTGGTGGAGATGCTGCAATTTCGCGCCGCGCGCTTGCAACTGTCACGCGTGTTTCCATTGGGTGCTTTGACCCGTGGGTTGGATGGTGAAGCACTGACTCCCATGGCCGAACTCACCCATGCGGGTTGCATTGGTTTCTCGCAAGCTGAACATGGCATGACCCACAACCAGGCTTTGCAACGTGCCATGCAATACGCCGCCACTTACGGTTATTGCATTTGGTTGCGCGCGCAAGACACGGCCCTGGGCAAAGGGGTGGCCGCAAGTGGGCCGTTGGCCACGCGCTTGGGTTTGAGTGGCGTGCCAGTCGCGGCTGAAACCATTGCCTTGCACACCATCATCGACCTCATGCGCGCCTCGGGTGCACGTGTGCATGTGTGTCGCATTTCCAGTGCTGCAGGCGTGGCCTTGGTGCGGGAAGCCAAGGCCGAAGGCCTGGCCATCAGTTGCGATGTGTCGATCCACAACCTGCATTTCACCGATGCCGACATGGGTTATTTCGACACCCGCGCGCGATTGACGCCACCCTTGCGGCAACAACGCGACCGCGAGGCCCTCAGTGCAGGCCTGGCCGACGGCACCATCGATGTGTTGGTGTCCGATCACACGCCGGTGGAAGGCGATGCCAAAGCATTGCCGTTTGCGCAGGCCGAACCCGGCGCCACGGCCCTTGAGATGTTGCTGAGTGCGGCGCTCAAATGGTCAGCCCAAAGCCAGGTGGATGTGGTTCGCGCTTTGCAAGTGATCACCAGTGCACCTGCGCAGTTGTTGGGCGCGCGCGGACATGGCTTGGGTGCTTTGACGGCGGGCGGTCCTGCCGATGTTTGCATCTACCAACCCGATGCCTCTTGGTCCGTGACCCCTGAAATCCTGCGCAGCCAAAGCAAACACACGCCGTTTGCTTTTGACATGAGCGGCAGCGAGATGGTGGGGAAGGTGCAGGCCACGGTGGTGGCAGGCAAAGTGGCTTTTCAATCACGGTGAGACTGGCCACCTCTGCTTTTTGAAGTCACGCTGTGATTGACGACCTCTGCAGTTGCGAACATTGAAGTCACGCTGAGCTTGCCAACCACGGTGGGCTCGGCCGACGCTCACCGCCGCAAGCGGCAACGTTCGCGCGGTCCGACCCACCCTGTTCGTCAAGCTGAAGTGGGTTGAATTGCACACCTGCCATTTGGATGTCAGTCCATCGCAGTCAAGAAAAATGTACGCGAGCCGCATGGACTGGGGGCCATTTTGTGAGCGAAAGAGCAGCAAAATGGGCCCCCAGTGCGGGCGGCTTCAACGTGTATTCAATGCATGAACGGAGATGCTTCACAAACAACCCAACAGTCGATCAAAGCAGCATATCGGCCCAAATGTTT
>JBDKLR010000048.1:0-11127 GCA_039795515.1 Pseudomonadota bacterium
GCAATGGAGAGAGCAGGTAACTGAGCACGCTGCGCTGCCCTACCACCACATCGGCGCTGGCTGTCATGCCGGGCAAGATCGTTTCGTTGGCCAGCGGCCCAGTGGCCGCGCGGGTTTGCACCAGCACGCGGTAGTAGCGCTGGCCTTGCTCATCGGGCAAGGTGTCGGCGCTGACCTCGGTGACTTCGCCGTCGAGCGCGCCATACACGGTGTAGTCGTAGGCCCCAATCAACACGCGCGTGGGCAAGCCGGTGCGCAGCGCGGCACGGTCGTCGGGGCGCACCCGCGCCTCGACCGCCAGCGGGCCTTCGCTGGGAGTGATCTCCAGCACGGCTTCACCCGGCTTGATGACCCCGCCCAAGGTGTTGAAGTACAGGCGGTTGACAAAACCAGTGGTGGGGGCGCGCACGTCGGTGCGGCGCAAGCGGTCGCTGTCGGCACCCACCGCCGCTTGCATGCGCGCGATCTCGGCGCTCACCGCATTGAGTTCGGTGCGCGCTTCGGCGCGAAAACGCGAGGTGGCTTCGTTCATGCGGGCTTGGGTTTCGGCCTGGGCCGAGAGCAAACGCGGCAGTGAGTTGACGACATCGCGGTACTGGGTGTTCAGGCGTTCGCTGCGGCCTTGCGCATCCAACCATTCCATTTGCGAGGCCACGCCTTTTTTGTGCAAACCTTCCATCAACTGGGTCTGTTGCTTGGCCAGTTGCAACTCGGCTGCCAAGCTTTGCATGCGCGACTGCGCCTCACGCAATTCGGCACTGCGCTGTGCCACCGATTGCTGCAAGGCCGATTGCTCGGCGTCCAAACGCGCCCGGCGCTCGTCAAAGGCACGACCTTCCAAGCTGCGCAATTCGGCAGGCACGACGGCGGCAAATTGCGGCGTACCGCCTTGGGCTTCGGCTTGCAAACGGGCCACCTGCGCTTTGAGCGCGAGCAAGCGGCTCTGGCCTTGCTGCACACTGCTGTTGGCATTGATGCTGGACAAACGCATCAGGGTGTCGCCGGCTTGCACCCGCTGGCCTTCGCGCACCGCGATGTCTTGAACGATGCCGCCCTCCAAATGCTGCACCACCTGGGCGCGTGCCGCCGTGATGACGCGGCCTTGTGCGCGCACGATCTTGTCCACCGGTGCCAAGGATGCCCACACCAACAAGGCCAGCAGCAAGGCCAGCAACAGCCACAACAAGCGCTTGTCGCGCCGTGCTTGCAGCACGTGTTCGGCTGGGTCCAGAGGTGATGGGCTCATGATCCTGGCAACCGGCGCACCTGGACGCGGTTGTTGTTGGCTGAACCCGAAGCGACTTCGAGCACCCGCATGTCAATGTTGTCAGCGGGGACGCCGTTTTGTATCAGGGTGTTGCGCACGCTGGTCAAGCGGTAGAAGGCGATGCGGATGGCTTCCGAAAACCCTTGTTGCGCTGCCACTCGCAACTCCCATTTGGTGTTGTCCAAGGGGCCGCCCTCGCGCATGATGCGAATCAGCAGGGCGTTTTCGTCGCTGGAGAGTTCAATCACATCCCGCTCAAACACCACCACCACGCCAGCGTTGTTGCTTTGCACCTGGTTACTGCCCGGCACCGGCAGCAGCACTTTGTCGCGCGCATGGATTTCTTGGGTGGACGGGCCCTGAGACGGTTGCGGGCGGTCAGGGCTTTTGAGCCCGGCTAAACAGCCCTCCAAACCACCGATGCTGGCCTGCATCTTCGCCATCTCTTGCGCCAACAAACGTTGCTGGCGCACCGATGCCGCCAAGGCCTGTGCGGCTTGTTGCAACAGGGGTGCAGCGGGCGACTGGGACAACTGGGCCGCCTTGGCCTGCGCTTGGAGGTTGAGCAAGGCTTGTTCAGACGCCTGGAGTTCACGGGTTTTCGATAAGGCCGAGCGCTGGGGCTTGTCAGTCTGCTGGGGTGCGGCTTCGGCGCTCGGTTTCATTTTGCTCAGTTGCAACACAGCGCCAATCACCACGATCGACATGACGGCAATGACGAACAACAAATTGATTGCCAAGTTGGTGACCGCGTCGACATAGCCTGGCCAAAAAATATCCGATGCGTCATCCGAGTTTGAAGAGGCAGCCATGCAAATGTGTTCCGGTGGATCAGGGATTCAAGGAGTTGGGGCGGCGGGGTTCCCCATCCGGCACCAGTTCGGTCGGTGAAAGCTCGGTGGGAGCCGGGATGGGTTGCGTCTTGAGCACCGGCGACGCTGGAGGCGTTAGGGGCAATGTGGACGCGCTACTGACTGGCTGAGGTGTGCTGGGCAGGGCAGGCACCGCCGGCGGGATGCTGGCTGACGCCGCCGCCAGTTCCACCAGGGTGGCGTCTTCCACGGTGCTGAGCATGCCCATGCGCGCGAGCAACTGGGCCTGCGACTGCATTTGCTGCGAGAGGGTTTGAATCAAGCGTTGGCGGGCGGCAAAGTGGCGCTCATAGGCATCAAGCACTTCCAGCAACGAGCCCATGCGTCCTGTTTGGAGTTGCTCATCGACGGCCTTCACCACCGCCGCACTGGCCAACTCCTCGGCCTGGCTCGCGGCCACGCGCAGGCTGGTCGATTGCAGCAAGGCAAAGTCGGCGTCCACTTGCTGCATCAAGCGTTCACCATGCTCAGTCAGTTTGGCTTGGCGGTTGCCCAACTCGGCGGCGGCGGCGGCGGCTTGATAACCCTCTTTGCCGGCCAAGGAGGCCTGCCAGGTGGCGGTGACCAACAAGCGGTTGTCGGTCAAGGGGCCGTTGTCGCCACGCACATTTTTGGTTTGGTCGCGCTCCAAACTCAAGCCCACTTGCGGCAGCAACAAGGCTTGGTTGGAGGTCAGGGTGTGTTGCTGCGCCGACACCTCGGCGCGCAAGGCTCGCAATTCATGGCTTTGCGACCACGCCAGGCGTCGTATTTCGGTGTGTGTGGCTGGCAGCGCGGGCAATTGGTTCAGATAAGGCAGGCGCAAGGCCACCGGGTTTTGTCCGGTCAAGCGCTGCAACTCCAGCTGTGCGCTTTTGAAAGCGGCCAGTTGTTCGAGGCGCACTTGGCGCGCTTGCAGCACGCGGGTGCGGGTGCGCTCCAAATCCACGGTGCTGGCCGCGCCGGTGCTGGCTCGGGTGGTGACGTAGGCGAGCAAGCGCTCAAACTGCATCAATTGCACTTGCGACTGCTCCAGCACCATGCGGGCGCTGACCAGGTTCAAGGTCGCTTGGGTCACGGCCAGCGCCACCGCTTCACGCGCCGCCTGCACACGCCAGCTGGCCGCCACTTGGGAGTTGCGCAAGCTGGCCCAGGCTTGCAACGAGGGCACATTGAACAACGGCTGTGTGAGGCGCAGGTTTTGGCTGCTGGTGGTCTGCGAGGTGTTGGTCTCGCTGCTGCTGCTGACGGTTTTGGACTGCTCGGGGCCTTGCGCCAAACGCACCGAGGCGCGCGGCAGCAAATCGGCGCGTGCCTCTTTGCTTTGGTTGGTGGCCGCATCCAGTTGGGCCATCACCTGGTCCATCACCGGGCTGAACGACAGACCCACATGGACCAAGTCGTGCAGGCTCAAACCGCTGTCGTCAGGCACGGCTTTCGCGGCGAACGTGGGGGCCGAGACCAAATCGGCCCATTCCTGCTGCGGCAAGTCGATCACCGCGCGTTGGGCCAAGGCCGCCAAGGTCAGGCTTTGCCTGGAAAAATCGGGCGTGAAGGCGCGGCGCTCAAAGCCATCGGGGTTGCTGGGTGGGCGTGCCAGCACGCGCCGCTTGCCGCTGGACAAGGGGGTGGGCCATTGAATCTCTTGCAAATAGTTGGCGGGGTTGGGCGGTGCTGTGGTTTCGAGGCCTGCAGCGTCCACGGCTGCGCTGCTTTGCGCACGTTCTTGCCACATCTGCGCGCGTTGTCGCGCGCTGCCCAGGTCCAATGCGGCCCCCAGACCACGGGCGTCGTCCCATTCGCCACGCTGATCGGCCTGCACCGCCTCCACCGCTTGGCGGGTGCGTTCGCGCTGGCTGTTCAGGGTCGCGGGTGGCGTGTTGGACGGTGGCACGGCCTGCGCCGATGCATTGGCGCAAACGGCCGCACCCACCAGCCAGACACACCAGCGGTGCACCAACCTGCACACAACTGGTCCGAGTTCTAAGGCGAGGGTGGAGAGGTGCGGTATGGTCATGGGGTCAACGCTCGCGCAGCGCTTCGCGGGCGCGTAAGATGGGTTTGAACAGGTAGGACAACACGGTTTTTTGCCCGGTCTTGATGTCCACAAAGGCTTGCATGCCCGCGATGATGGGCAGCTCGCGGCCCTCGCGGGTGGTCAGCGCCGCACGGGACGTGCGCACCATCACCTTGTAATAGGTTTCTTCACGACGAACCTCGTCGCGCAAGGTGTCGGCGCTGATGCTGACCAATTCGCCGTCAAGCCAACCGTAGATGCCCGAGTCGTAAGCGGTGATTTTCACGGTGACGGGCAAGCCCGGGCGCAAAAAGGCAATGTCGGTGGGGCGGATGCGGGTCTCTATCAACAGCGAGTCGTCGATTGGCACGATCTCCATGATTTCTTGCCCGGCTTGCACCACACCGCCTTGCGTGGTGACGCGGATGTTTTTCACCAGCCCCCGCTTGGGTGCGCGCAACACAGTACGTCGCACCGCGTCGCTGCGCCCAGCCAAGGTGGCGCTTTGCGAGCCCAACTCACCCTCGATGCGGGCCAATTCAGCGGCGGCATCAGCGCGGTACTTGCTCTGCAACTCGGCCATGCGCCCCTGCGTTTCGGTGATGCTGCGACGAATGCGCAACACGTCCAGGTCCGAGACCAGCCCTTTGGCCGCCATCGGCTCGGTGATCGCCAATTCGTCTTGAAAACCTTTCAGGCTTTGCTGCAAAGCCGCCAACCCCGCGTCCAGCGAATGACGGCGTGCGGCATAGGTTTGTTCTTCGCTGCGCACCAACTCGGGGTTGCGTTGTCGCAAGGCAGGTGCAAACGCCAAAGCGGTACCGCGTGACTCGGCGCGCAAACGCACCGCCGCGGCTTGCAAGCCGTTGATGCGCGCCTGGCTTTCTTGCACATTGGCCCCGGCGCGCACATCGTCAATCCGCACCAAGGCTTGGTTGGCTTGCACCAACTCACCTTCTTGGACCAGCACCTCGGACACCACACCGGCGTCCACCGCTTGCACCAATTGCTCACGGCTGGTGGGCACCACCTTGCCCACGCCGGTGGTCACCTCGTCCAAGGTGGTCAGCGCCGCCCAAGTGATGAGCACCAACAAGGTGAGCGCCACGCCCCACAGCCCAAAGCGCCACCAACGCGGCTGCGGTTGCAAACGCGCGATGTAGATGTCGTTGATTTGGTCGCGCTGCGCTTGGCGGGCATTGGCTTGGCGCAAGGCCAACAGCTTGGCTTGCAGCACTGCATCGGGTGGCGCACCAGGTGTCTCTGGTGTCGCGGGCGGCAGGGGCAGCGGTGCGGCACCCAGCATGGCATTGAACAAGCGCTCCAGCAGTGCCCAAACACCATGGCCGCGCGGCAGGGGCGGCGTGGCCTGCAAGGGATGAGGGTCGCGCATGTCAGGCTTCATCACGCCGCCTGCGCCACCGGCATGGCGGCCGCCCGTTGCACCTGGCCCTGGGCCAAGGCTTGCAACACTTGCTCGGTCGGACCATCGGCCACCACCCGTCCGGCGTCGAGCACCAACAGGCGCTGTGCCAAGGCCAAGGGGCCGGGGCGGTGGGTGCAAATGACCACGGTGCGACCCTGCAACTCGGCGCGCAAGCGCTCGAGCAAGGTCTTTTCGAAACCCATGTCCATGGCGCTGGTGGGTTCGTCCAACAACACCACGGGGGCCTGTGCCAACAGGGCGCGCGCCAACGCCACCCATTGGCGTTGCCCGCCCGAGAGCGCCTGCCCACCTTCGCCCAAGGGCATGTCCAAGCCTTGCGGATGCGCCGCCGCCAATCGGTCCAAGCCACACAAGCGCAACACATGCAACAAACGCGCGTCACTGACCTGTTCGCCACCGAGCAACAGGTTGTCGCGCAAACTGCCGCGAAACAGCACCGCGTCTTGCCCGACCCAGGCCACATGCGCGCGCCACTCCGCGGGTGAAATGTGGGACGCGGCCACACCCGCGGCCAACACCTGCCCTTCGGTGGGCCACTGCAAACCCGCCAACACCCGCAACAAGGTTGATTTGCCCGAACCCACCGCGCCGGTCACCGCCACACATTGCCCGGCGTGCAAGGTCAGCGCGTCGATCTGCAACACATCGACCTGGGTGCGGGGGTAGCGAAAACGCAATTGCTGCAAGCGCAGATCGACCGCACCCGGGGCGACCAAGCCTTCTGGGGCCAAGGGGTTGCGCGCAAAAGGCCAAGCGACAAAGGTGCGCTGCGGGTCTTGGCGCAACGGCAATTGCATCAAGCGGTGCATTTGGCCAAACGACATGCGGGTGTTTTGCCAACGCGCCAACAAGCCTGCCACTTGAGCCAATGGCGACAACACGCGCGAGGCCAAGATGCTGGTGCCGATCAGGGCGCCCACGGTCAACTGCCCCGCCAAGATCAAATACACCCCCGCCACAATCAACGCCACATTGGCCAGTTGCCCGATGAATTGAGCGCTGTTGCTGGTCAGCGCCGACGCCATGCGCGACACCATGGCGCTGCGCGAGGCGGCGGCACACAAGCGCTCCCAACGGCCTTGGATGGCGGCGCCAGCACCCAGCGCATCGATGGTTTCCAGGCGCTCCAGTGTTTCGATCATGAAGGCGTGTTTTTGCGTGTTCTCGTGCTGGTAGCGTTCGACCGAGCGGCGAATCGGCCACTGCATGAACGCCCCCACCAACACCGTGAGCGCACCGGCCGCCAAGGTGATCCAGGCCAGCGGCCCACCGATCCAAAACATGACCGCCAAAAACAAGACCGCAAACGGCAAATCGGTGAGGGTGACCAAGGTGGAGGAACTGACAAAGTCGCGCACCGCATCAAAGTCGCGCAACTGACTGACCCATTGCCCGCTGGAAGCGGGTCGATCGACGGGACGCAAATTGAGCAACTGGCGAAACACCGTGGAGGACAAGACCAAATCGGCCCGCTTGCCTGCGTCATCGAGCACGCCAGCACGCAGGCTGCGCAAACCCAACTCAACCACCGCTGCCAACAACACACCCACACCCAAGGTCCACAAGGAGTGCATGGCGGCGGTGGGGATGATGCGGTCGTACACGTTCATGCTGAACATGGAACTGGCCAAGGCGAGCAGGTTGATCAGCACGGCCGCCAGCACACAGTCGCCGTAGTGCCCGCGCAAGGGCCGAAAAGCCTGCCAAAACCAGTTGCTTGCGCTGGCGCTGTCGGTTGACGGTTCGCTCAACACATCTTGCTCGTGCGTCGGCACCTGCACTGGTGTGGCGGTGTTCATGGCGTCCCCCTGGGCAAGGACTTGGATGCACAAACCGTCGCAGCGCTGGGCCAAGGTGGCCATGGACCACCACTGGGATGTGGGCGGTGGCGGTGGTTCACCGAGACCCTCGTCTGGCGCGTCGTGCCACAGCTGCACCTGCACCTCTTGGTTTCCTGGTGCGCCGGGGCGGTTCGCCAACAAGGCCAGCCAGTCGCCACTGCGCATGCGGGCGGCCAAAGGCGTAGGCAGCACGCAGCCTGTGTCGGCATGCCAATCCAGGTGGAAAGTGCTGGCGGCCAAGCCGTGTGCCTGCATGGCCAGCACCGCCGCCTCGGGCAGTGCCGCACTGGGCACGGTGTGGGCCCAGGCGCGCAAATCGCGCCAAGACAGCCGTCGGCCATGCGCCAAAGCTAGCGCTTGCAGGGCTTGCCAGGGCATCTTGCTCACAGCCCCAACTCGTCCACCAGCAAGCCGCGCAGGGCGGTCAAACGCCAGCGCGCGAGTTGCAAGTCCATTTGTGTGGTGGTGACGTTGGAACGCGCTGTGAACAACTCGTTTTCTGCGTTCAACACGTCGAGCAAAGAACGCCGCCCGATTTTGAATTGCTCGGCATACGCGCTGGCCACCAATTCCGCCTGCTCGGCATAGGCGTCAAAACTTTTCAAAGAGGCGTGCGCCGCCTTCATTTCATACCACTGTGACTCCACCATGGCACGCACCGCCAGCGCTTGTCGATCCACGGCTTCTTGCGCGGCACGCACCGCCTCGATGGCCGCGCGCTCGGCGTGGGGATTGCTAGCCGAGAAACTCCATTGCACATTCACCCCGGCATACCAGGTGCGCTGCCCATTGAACACGCCGCCGTAGTTGTTGGCATTGCGGTTGGTCACTTCGGCTTGCAACTTTGGTTTGGACAAAGCGCCCGCCATGCCAATGCCCTCGTTGGCCACCAACATTTCGGCCAAGGCTTTTTGCAACAGCGGATGCACGGTCAAGGCTTCTTGCACCGCGCTTTCCAAAGTGGGCGACACATCGGTATCGGGCAAGTCGCGCATGACTTCTTCTGGTGCCACCGCAGGAGACTCTTCGGGGGATGGCATGCCGGTGTGGGCACGCCACTGCACCCGTGCGGCTTCCAAGCGCTGCAGCCGGCTGGTGAGTACCGACTCGGCCAAGGCCACGCGCGACTGCGCCACCGGCAAATCGGAAGCGCGGCCCAGGTCCAAGCGTGCGATGTCCTTCATTTGAAACACGTACTGGCGGTGCAAACGCAAATTGGTGCGTGCCAATTCCACCAAGCGCGACTGACGCACCAATTCGGCAAACAACTCGACGGTACGCAGCATGACTTGTTCGCGCACCTGTACCACCGACCAATCGGCCCCCCACATCTGGGCCCTGGCTTGGCGTGTGCGGGCGGTGACCGTCGGGTCAAACAAGGGTTGCGCCACACGCGACAGCACATTCCACTGCTCGGGATAGTCGTTGTTGCGGCCCGCCAGGTTTTGGTTTTCGTGGCCCAAGGACGCGTTCAAGCTCCATTGCGGCAACGCCGCCCCTTGCGCCTCGCGCAAGCGGGCCAAGACCTGCGCATGCTCGGCACTGACCTGCCCCAATTCGGGCTGGCGCAACAACACCTGCTGCACCAAATCGCGCAGCCATGCGGCTTGTGCTGGCGGTTTGACGGCGTTGACCGCGATGGGTGCTGCTGCTGCGACGGGCACCACAGCCAGCGTGGGCGGTGCCGCCGACACCACAGGCGCCTGGGTAAGCGCCACCATCGGCCAGAGCAACAGCGGACCAGCGATCCACAGACACAGCCAGGCCTTGTGCGGGCCTTTCGCAAACGACAAAGCATGCGCGGGGAGCGCGGGAACTTTGATCACGATACAGGGGTTCAACCCCTTGGCTTTGTCGAAACGGTGTTGCTTCATAGCTGCCGAGGCATCAAGTTGTATTCCATTTCCAAGGTGTTTTTGCCAGTCACATTCACCTCCACCCACACCACGCGGTCGTCGCGTTGAAACTGGAAGGACTGGTGCAAGCTGACGCGGCGGTTGAGCAAGACACGCCAGCCTTTGTCTTGTGCATCTTTGAGCAACATGTCACGCGCGGCATCCAAACAGGTGACCGTCTCACATTGCACCTGGGCAGCGGCAGGGTTGTCGGACTTGGGGAAGGCCAAACGCGCCTGAGCGCTGCCAAACGCCACCTGGGCGTACAAACGACCGAACAAACGCTGACCGACACCCATGGTGGTTTCTTCATTGGTGCGCGTCGGCAAGGCGCCGGTCACCCAAGGCAAGTCGTGCGAAGGCAATGTTTCCCATTTTTTGGGCGGTGCCGTCTCCACCGCCGAAGGCATGTAGGGGGCAAATAAGGTCACTGGTGCAGCGGCATTGGCCGCCACAACCAGCGGTGTGCTGGGCGCGGTGGTGGCAACGGGGGCCGGTGGTGCAGCCGCCGGGGCTGGCGCGACAGGTGGACTTGGCGCAGCCGCAGGGCTGGCGACAGCAGAAGGTGCAGCAGCAGTTACAGGGGCCGCGGCGGGGCTTGGTGCCGCAGCAGCGACGGGGGCTGGTGATGACGTTGGCGTTGGCGTGGCCTCTTTGGCCGTCGCGCGCGGCAGGCGCAAATCATCGGGGACCGTGAGCAAACGCGGCTGCCGGGTCATGAGGGGCGGTGGTGGAATGTCTTGGGTGTTGTCCGCATACACATTGAGTGGTGACACGTTGCAACCGGCGAGCAACAAGACCACGCAGGCCACACACCCGGCACGAAAAGACATCTGCTTGAGCATGAACATGAACTCGCTTTGCATGTTAGAGGGGTGGTTAGGGGCGAGGTGCGCTGGCATCTGTGGAAGGTGCGGGCGCATCCTGCGGACTGGTTTTGACGGGGGTTGGCGGCAACGGGGTCGCTGGGCCTTGCTGATTCAAGACAATGGAATACACCGCTTCCACGCCGTCGGGCATGTTGGTCAGTCGGATGTCCAACAAGCGTGGCCCTTTGGTGAAGGCCAGCACGTAGCGTGTGCCTTGGCGCATCACCGATTGCAAAACCCAGGATTTGCGAACCGCATCTTCAAACAACAGGTTTTGCACCTGCGCTGAAAAAGCATTGGGCAAGACCGAGAAAAACAAACCGGTTTGATAGGGGCCTTCGCCCAGCAAGATGGATTGTTCATGGCGAACCAAGCGCATGCCATCGACCGTCGGGTAATTCTCAGCCTGCACCGGTGGCCAGGGCGTTTGGGCATGGGCCGCCGTCAGGAAGATCCAACAGCACACTGTCAGCCACCGCACCAGCCCAAGAATGTGTTGTTTCATAAATGCGAAGAGTTGTTGTTGAGTCACCTGCGCACAGGACAAAAAGCGCGTCATGGCCCACGTTTGATGCGTTGTTTCCATGCCTTTGCCGATTCAGTATACATGACTCATTTACAAATAAAGCATTATGTAAATCGCCAAATAGATGATTTTGAGTCGTAATATTGTCAACATCAATAACACAAAAGACACATAAGGTGTTTTTTGTAACTTGTCGGCCCTGGTCACCGAATAACCACCATGCGCAACAGTCTGGACTTGCTAGAAACAGAGCTCCACGGTCAATGGCTTCGGGCCACTGACGGGGACGCTGTGGTTTATCGGGCGTTGCTCACCCGATTGAGCCTGTTGTTGCGCCGTTTCATGCGCAGGCGCATGCAAACACACCCCAACGACATCGAAGACTTGGTGCAAGAAACCCTCATGGCCATCCAC
>JBDKLR010000049.1:0-12342 GCA_039795515.1 Pseudomonadota bacterium
AAACCAGTGACCAACAACAAGCGCCACAACGGGTCGAGTTCGGGCAGGGCTTGGAACACCGCGACACAGACACCAATCAGGTAACCACCGATCAAATTGGCATACAAGGTGCCCCAGGGCAACCAACCATGGCTGTTGTAGTGCAAACCGAGTTGCCAACGTGCCAACGCACCCACACAGGCACCGATGCAAATGGCCATCACAGCGGACATGAACAAACACCTCTGAACAGAAAGATGCCCGAATTATGAGGGTATGCTGACGCCATGAAGTCGATCCAACCCAAGACCCCAGCACCAGCTGCGTTCGAGGTGGACGATCAGATCACGGCCACCCAGGCTTTGCAATGGGCCAACGCGGGCCATGCCCTGCATTGGGTCGGCGATTTTCAAAATGCCCGCCAACTCTTGCAAGCCATGGGGCGTCGCATGCAGGGCAAACCCCGCCAGAAATCGCCTGATCAGTTGGTCTTGCCGGCAGCCTTTCATGCTTACCGCATGGCACAGGCACAAAAAGCGAAAACCTTGTCCATGCTCAAAGTACAGGTGCAAGGGGATCGCCGCATGGCATTGCGACGAGCACCCGATTGGCGAGAAGCCATGGCACAAGCTTGGGGACCAACCGATGGTCAGGCGCGTTGGGTCTCGTTGCGCGAATTGCTGGGCGTGGTCAGCGCCTTTGAATGGCGACAAAAAGGCGTGCCCATTGCCGAACTCCAAGGCGCTGCCTATGACCGCATCCATCCCCACCACGGGGTGTTTTCACCTGTGCGCGGCGAGTACTTGGCCTTGGTGCAGCGTGCCCCCTTGCAACCAACGGCCTTGGCTTTTGACATCGGTGTGGGAACAGGTGTGCTGACGGCATTGCTGTTGCACCGTGGCGTGGCGCAAGTCGTGGCCACCGACACCCATGAGGGCGCACTCGCCTGCGCGGCCGACAACTTCGCCCGATTGCACATGCAAGACCGGGTGCAGTTGTTGAAAACCCATTTGTTTCCGCCCGGACGCGCCTCTCTGGTGGTGTGCAACCCGCCTTGGTTGCCCGGCAAGGTCAGCACCTTGCTGGACCAGGCGGTGTATGACGAAGACAGCCGCATGTTGCGTGGTTTCTTAGAAGGCTTGCCTGCGCACCTCGAACCGGGTGGCGAGGCTTGGCTGATCATGTCCGACTTGGCCGAGCAATTGCAATTGCGCCCTCGCGCCCAGTGGATGCAATGGGTGGCAGACGCAGGCTTGCAGGTCGTGGGGGAGGACCAAGTGGCGCCGACCCACCCACGCAGTCAAGACACCAGCGACTTGCTGCACCAAGCCCGCAGTCAGGAACGCACCTCGCTGTGGCGCTTGGCAGCCACGCCCGCATAATCAGGGCATGAGAAAAACCTATCCCCTGCATGTCGAAGGCCGTCACCCCGATCGGGTGCTCGATGCCATCAAGCACGATGTGCGCAAGTACCTCAAACGAGAACGTCGCCGCGATCTGCCCGAAGGCGTGGACTATTGGGACTTTGATTGCAAAGTCGGTGACAGCAAAGACAGCGCTGCCGTGGTGCATTTGTCCGAATTGATTGGCCGCATTGACGAGGTGGCCAAAGCCCAAGCGGTGCAGGTGTATGTGGAAGTGTTGGCCACGCACGGCAAGCGCAAGCCGCGCCCCGCATTGGCTGAAGGTGCGGTGTTGATCGACGACACCGACGATGACTTGTTGCCCGAGTGAACCATGTTGCAAGGCCTGCGCATTTTGGTGACCCAAGCCGAAGTGTTCATGGGACCCGCCCTGTGTGAGGTCTTGGCTTCGCACGGTGCTGTGGTGTTGCCCGACACCCGCGACCTCACATCACCCCACGCGCCCCAGACCATGGTGGACGAACACGGCAACGTCGATGTGCTGGTGATCAACTTGGCCATGCCTGCACCCAGCACCCTGGCGGCCGAAGTGACCGATGCTGAATGGCAGCAGGTGTTTGAAACCATGGTGCATCCTTTGCCACGCTTGGTGCGTGCCGTGCTGCCGCAAATGCAAGCGCGGGGTCGCGGCAAGGTGGTGGTCATGGGCAGTGCCAGTGCTTTGCGCGGCATGAAACGGGCCTCGAGTTACAGCGCCGCGCGTGGTGCGCAATTGGCTTATGTGCAAGCGGTGGGTGTGGAATTGGCCCCCCTGAACATCCAGGTCAACGCCATCGCCCAAAACTTTGTCGACAACCCCACTTACTTTCCCCCAGAGGTGCAAGCCAATCCCCGCTTTCAAGAGCGCTTGAAACGTGAAGTGCCTTTGGGTCGATTGGTCAAGGCCGACGAAGACGCGCAGTTTGCCGCCTACCTGTGTTCTGCCCATGCCGATTGTTTTGTCGGCCAGGTGTTTCCCATGTCGGGTGGTTGGGCCACCCGCTAGTCAAGCCACTTTGGTCAGCATGCCCTTGGTTTCGATGAAGTGCACCACATCGGCCAAACCAGTCAGGGTTTTCAAATTCGTCATCACAAAAGGTTTGACACCTTGTGCACCGCCGCGCATGCGTTCGGTGTCCGACTTCATCACGTCCAAGTTGGCACCCACGTGCGGGGCCAGGTCGGTTTTGTTGATGATGAACAAATCGCTCTTGGTGATGCCGGGGCCGCCTTTGCGCGGAATTTTTTCACCCGCTGCCACATCGATCACATAAATCGTCAGGTCGCTGAGTTCTGGGCTGAACGTGGCGGCCAAGTTGTCGCCGCCGCTCTCGACAAACACCACGTCGGCATTTGGAAATTTGTCCAGCATGCGGTCGATGGCTTCCAAGTTGATGGACGCATCTTCACGGATGGCGGTGTGTGGGCATCCACCCGTCTCCACACCCATGATGCGCTCGGCGGGCAAGGCACCGCTCACGGTGAGCAAGCGTTGATCTTCCTTGGTGTAGATGTCATTGGTGATCGCGATCAGGTCGTAGTCCTCACGCATGGTTTTGCACAGCATCTCGAGCAAGGTGGTTTTGCCAGAGCCCACGGGGCCGCCGATGCCCACGCGCAGCGGGGGCAGTTTTTTGGTGCGAAAGGGGATGTGGTGAAGTGCAGTGCTCATGATCGAAACAGTCGTGAATATTGGGTTTCATGGCGCGCCGACAAAATGGCCAGGCGCGGGCTAAAGGCTTGACGTTGATCGTCGTTCAGGGACAGGGCGTGGTCGACAGCCGCAGGAATCTCGGCGCTGAGTCCCGCCAAGATGCGTTGGCCGCTGCGTTGACCCAAGGGCACCGATTTGATGGCGGCTTGCACCATGTTTTCAGCCCAGGCGAACGCGGTGGTCAGCAAACCATCACGCGGTGCCACCGAGCGGGTGGTGAGTGCCAATGCAAACACAAGGGGCCAGGTGGGTGGCAAGTGCTGGCATGTGTCGATGCGAGCGGCGTCGACTTCGGTGTGGTTGCGCAACCAGTCCAACAAGGATCGCCCCATTTGCTCGGTTTGCAAACGGGTTTCAAATGTTTCGCGGGTTTGCAAGACCCAGGCATTGAGTTGGTTCAGCCGCATCACGTCATGCTGTTGCCAAGCGCTCATGGCTTGCGACACCACCGGCAATTCACTGCGGGCCTGCACCAGGTGCAACTGGTCCAGCAACCATGCTTGGGCAGACATTTCGTCGTGCACCATGCCATGCGCCACCGCCGCTTCCAACCCTTCCGAGTAAGAAAACCCACCCACGGGCAAGGCTGGGGAAGCCAGTTGCATCAACCACAGCAAATCGGAGGACGGGGCAGGCATGGCTCAGTGATCGTGATGGCAATGCGGGCCATGGACATGGCCGTGACCGTTTCCATGGTCGTGCGCATGGTTGTGGTCATGGCCGTGGTGGTGTCCATGGGCAGGGCCACCATGATCGCCATAGGCACCGTTTTCCGGCTCGAACGACTCGTCCACGGCCACCACCTGCAAGTGCATGGCACGCAGCATGTCGGCCAACACATGGTCAGGCTCGATTTTCAGATGATCCGCTTGCAACTCGATGGGCACATGGCGGTTGCCCAAATGGTAGGCCGCACGGGTCAGGTCAAACGGCGTGCCGTGTTGGGCGTCGAAGGTGATGCGCAACACCGCTTGCGGTGCCGCCAACACCTGCAAGAGGGAGCCGTCTTCACCCACCAACACATCACCGCCGCGAATCACATGACCGCGCGGCAAAAACACACCGACTGGTTGACCATCGGCGGTGGTGGTTTCGAAACGGCTTTTTTGCCGAACATCCCAATCCAGGCTGACCGTGGCCGCGCGTTTGAGCAATGGTTTGGCCAAGCCTTGGCCTTGGCGTATGAGTTTGGCGAAATGAATCATGGCGTCAAAACAAGAAATATCGCTGTGTCATGGGCAAGCTGCTGGCTGGTTCGCAGGTGAGCAGTTGGCCATCGGCGCGGACCGCATAGGTTTGCGCGTCCACTTCCATGTGCGGTGCGAGGTGGTTGTGGATCATGTCGCGTTTGCCGACACCCCGGATGTTTTTCACCGCGCTCAAGGTTTTGTGCAAACCGTAACGACCACCCACGCCAGCGTTGAGAGCGGCTTGCGACACAAAGCTCAGTGAGCCTTTGTGCAAGGCGCCGCCGTACGAGCCAAACATGGGACGGTAGTGCACCGGTTGGGGCGTTGGAATCGAGGCATTGGGGTCGCCCATGGCCGCCATGGCGATGAACCCACCTTTCATGATGATGAACGGTTTGACGCCAAAAAACGCGGGCTTCCACAGCACGATGTCGGCCCATTTGCCCACCTCCAGGCTGCCCACTTCATGGCTGATGCCATGCGCAATCGCAGGGTTGATGGCGAGTTTGGCCATGTAACGCTTGACGCGGGCGTTGTCATGGCGATCGGTGTCACCAGGCAATGGCCCGCGTTGCTGCTTCATTTTGTGGGCGGTTTGCCAGCAACGCATGCTCACCTCACCGACACGGCCCATGGCTTGCGAGTCGGAAGAAAACATGCTGATCGCACCGATGTCATGCAAGATGTCCTCGGCCGCGATGGTTTCACGGCGGATGCGACTTTCGGCAAATGCCAAGTCCTCCGCAATGGAAGGGTCCAAGTGGTGACACACCATCAACATGTCCACGTGTTCGTCCAGTGTGTTGATGGTGTAAGGACGCGTCGGGTTGGTGGAAGAGGGCAGCACATTGGCTTCGCCCACCACTTTCAAAATATCGGGCGCATGACCGCCGCCCGCACCTTCGGTGTGGAAGGTGTGGATGGTGCGGCCTTTGAACGCCGCCACCGTGTCTTCCACGAACCCCGACTCGTTCAAGGTGTCGGTGTGGATAGCGACTTGCGTGTCGCTGTCCTCGGCCACGTTCAAGCAGTTGTCAATCGCCGCTGGTGTGGTGCCCCAGTCTTCGTGCAATTTCAAACCAATCGCACCTGCATTGATTTGTTCATGCAGCGCATGAGGCAATGCCGCGTTGCCCTTGCCCATGAAGCCCAGGTTCATCGGGAAGGCATCGGCAGCTTGCAACATGCGTTCGATGTTCCAAGGGCCGGGTGTGCAGGTGGTGGCAAAGGTGCCCGTGGCTGGGCCTGTGCCGCCGCCAAGCATGGTGGTGACGCCGCTGCTCAGCGCTTCTTCAATTTGTTGGGGCGCGATGAAATGGATATGGGTGTCGATGGCGCCCGCCGTGACGATCATGCCTTCGCAAGAAATGATCTCTGTGCCTGGTCCAATCACGATGTCGACACCTGGTTGGGTGTCGGGGTTGCCGGCCTTGCCAATCGCCGCGATCCGCGAGTTCTTGATGCCGATGTCAGCCTTGACTATGCCCCAGTGGTCCAGGATGAGTGCATTGGTGAGCACGCAATCCATGGCGCCACCGGCTTGTGCGCCTGTGCCCACGGGGCCGTTGCGGGTGCGTTGGCTTTGTGCCATGCCGTCACGGATGGTTTTGCCGCCACCAAATTTCACCTCTTCTCCATAGCCACCTGCACGCAGCGTGTAGTCTTGTTCGACTTCAATCACCAAGTCGGTGTCGGCCAATCGCAAGCGGTCGCCCACGGTCGGGCCGTACATCTCGGCATAGGCGCGTTTTTCGATTTGAGCCATCATTGGCCTCCTTTCAATGCGCCTTGCACTTCACCCCGAAAGCCATACACCTGGCGATCGCCGGCGTAGTCGACCAACTCCACCGTGCGTTCTTGCCCGGGTTCAAAGCGAACCGCGGTGCCAGAGGCAATGTTCAAGCGCATGCCTCGCGCGGCCACCCGATCGAATTGCAAACCATGGTTGGTTTCGGCGAAGTGGTAGTGCGAGCCGACTTGGATCGGACGGTCGCCGGCATTGCGCACCACCAAGGTGTGGGTGCGGCGGCCCGCATTCAATGTGTGATGCCCTGCATCGGTGAACAGTTCGCCCGGTGTCATGCTCATTTGCGGCCTGCCCAAATCATGGCGGCCACCACCACCACGGCCGCCACAAAGCCCAAGGCGTCGGTGGCATGTGTGTGTGCACCGGTCTGGCCATGGCCTTCGTGTGCAAAGGCAGACCAACAAGTCATCAAAGGGATGCTGAACAAAAACAAGCGCATGTCTTTTCCTTAAACAATGGGTTGGTGCACGGTCACCAGCTTGGTGCCGTCGGGGAACGTGGCTTCGACTTGGATGTCGGGGATCATGTCGGCAATGCCGTCCATCACATCGGCACGGGTCAAGATGCTGCGGCCTTCGCTCATGAGTTGCGCCACGGTTTTACCGTCGCGCGCACCCTCCATGACCGCGGCACTGATGAAAGCGACGGCTTCGGGGTAATTCAATTTCAAGCCACGGGCTTTGCGCCGTTCGGCCAGCAAAGCCGCTGTGAAGATCAGCAACTTGTCTTTTTCGCGGGGTGTGAGTTCCATGGCGGGTGTGTAAATGCATTGACGAGAGAGGACATGGATTGTGATGCAAATGGCGTGCCTTGCGATGAACCTGCTTTGCACCACAAGCGTGCATCGATTTGGTGCGATGCACCAAGGTTGGTGTGCGTGCGTGGTGCATCGGCGTTGAAAAGCAATGCTTTTGAATTGCGCATGCTGCATTCATCGGGTTTGTACCGAGGGTGGCACAGGGCTTGCAAAGGGGGAGGTACGTGGCCCACAAGGCGCGTTTATCTCAACCCTCGAAAAATTTGGAGTTCACTGCATGTTGAATCGTCGTCATCACCTCAAAACACTGGCCGCCGCAGCTGCCATCGTCAGTGGTTCCTTGTCCATGAGCATCGCCCAAGCGGCAGACACCATCAAAGTGGGTGTATTGCACAGCTTGTCTGGCACCATGGCCATCTCCGAAACCCTGTTGAAAGACACCGTGCTGATGGCGATTGATGAAATCAATGCCAAAGGCGGCGTGTTGGGCAAAAAGCTCGAGCCTGTGGTGGTCGATCCCGCATCCAACTGGCCTTTGTTCGCTGAAAAAACCAAGCAGCTGTTGGGTCAAGACAAAGTGGCTGTGATCTTCGGTTGCTGGACCTCTGTGTCACGCAAGTCCGTGTTGCCAGTCGTGGAAGAAATGAACGGCTTGTTGTTCTACCCCGTGCAATACGAAGGTGAAGAGCTGTCCAAAAACGTGTTCTACACCGGTGCAGCGCCCAACCAGCAAGCGATTCCTGCTGTGGACTACCTGATGAGCAAAGACGGTGGCGCGGCCAAGCGTTGGGTCTTGTTGGGCACCGACTATGTCTACCCCCGCACCACCAACAAAATTTTGCGCGCCTATCTGATCAGCAAAGGCGTGAAAGAGTCTGACATCGATGAGAAATACACCCCGTTCGGTCACTCAGACTATCAAACCATCGTGGCCGACATCAAGAAATTCTCCGCCGGTGGCAAGACCGCTGTGGTGTCCACCATCAACGGCGACTCCAACGTGCCTTTTTACAAAGAACTGGGCAACGCAGGCTTGAAAGCCAAAGACGTGCCTGTGGTCGCTTTCTCCGTGGGTGAAGAAGAGCTGCGCGGCGTCGACACCAAGCCTTTGGTGGGTCACTTGGCCGCCTGGAACTATTTCCAATCCATCAAGAACCCTGCCAACGACGAGTTCATCAAAAAATGGTCTGCTTATGCCAAAGCCAAAGGCATTGCCGGTCATAAAGACAAGCCTTTGACCAACGACCCGATGGAAGCCACTTACATCGGTATCAACATGTGGAAACAAGCGGTTGAAAAAGCCAAGTCCACCGATGTCGACAAAGTCATCGCTGCCATGGCCGGTCAAACCTTCAAAGCCCCCAGCGGCATCGAGAGCAAGATGGACGAGAAAAACCACCACTTGCACAAATCGGTGTTCATCGGTGAGATCAAGGCCGATGGTCAGTTCAATGTGGTTTGGAAAACACCAGGTCCTGTGAAAGCCAAGCCATGGAGTCCTTTCATCGCCGGCAATGACAAAAAGCCTGACGAGCCCGTCAAGAAGAAGTAAGTCCTTGGACATGGGTGCCTCGGTACCCAATCACTCACAACGCAGGGGAGGGCGAAAGTCACTCCCCTGTTTTTCAGAAAAGACAAAGAACAGGTATGAGACGCAAAGCTTGGTTGGCTTGTATGTGGTTGACACTGATGTGGACGGGTTCCGCTCAGGCGTTGACGGCACAGCAAGTCCACGACATGGTGATGGGCGAGACAGATGCCCGCGTGCAAAGTTTGCAAAAAGCATTGGCCGTGGCCGATGCACAGACCGCGGTGTTTTTGCAAGCCTTGGCCGATGACGCGGTGGTGGTTGCTGGTGACAAAGTAGCGGTGGTGCGCGATGGCAAAGCCACCGACCCGGTCACCAATGCAGAAATGCGCATGCCCGACAACGCAGAAAGCGTGGTCAGCAACAACCGCATGCGTGGAGAGGTGGACGCCGCCTTGGCGGCATTGCAACTCTTGAGTCCTGATGATCAGATGCGCATGAAGGCGGCGCAATCCCTGCTGTCTGAACCGGACGCCAGCAAGCTGCCTTTGTTGCAAAAAGCGTTGGCGGTGGAAAAAAACACGGCCATCATTCAGCTGCTTCAATGGGCGCAAGCAGCGATCGACATCGCCAGCCCCGATGCAGCCTTGCGCTTGTCAGCCGCCAAAGCCTTGGCGCAAAGCAAGACGCCCCATACACAGTTGTTGTTGAACCAACAACTCGGTCTTGAAACCGATTCCCAAGTCAAAGCCCAACTCGTCGCTTCTTTGGCTGACATCAAGGCCGCATTGGCCTGGGGTGAACGCTTGGGCGCGTTGTTCACCGGTATCAGTTTGGGCTCCATCTTGTTGTTGGTGGCGCTGGGCTTGGCCATCACCTACGGCCTGATGGGCGTGATCAACATGGCCCACGGTGAACTCATGATGGTGGGTGCATATGCCACCTATGTGGTGCAGGCATTGTTCCGCACGCATGCACCGGGCTGGTTTGACTATTACTTGCCCTTGGCCATCCCTTTGGCTTTTTTGTCTGCCGCTTTGGTGGGCGCTTTGCTCGAACGCACCGTGCTGAAACATTTGTACGGTCGACCCTTGGAAACCTTATTGGCCACCTGGGGCATCAGCTTGATCTTGATGCAAACCGTGCGCAGTCTTTTTGGAGCACAAAACGTGGCTGTTGAAAACCCCTCATGGATGAGCGGTGGCATTCAGGTCTTGGCCAATTTGAGCCTGCCTTGGAACCGCGTTTTGATTGTGGTGTTTGCCTTGCTGGTCTTGGCTGCTGTGGCCTTGTTGATCAGCCAAACCCGTTTGGGCTTGTTCGTGCGGGGTGTCACGCAAAACCGTGCCATGGCTTCTTGCATGGGGGTGAACACCGCACGCATCGACACCTATGCCTTTGCCTTGGGTTCGGGCATTGCAGGATTGGCCGGTTGTGCATTGAGCCAAATCGGCAATGTGGGGCCTGACTTGGGTCAGGGTTACATCGTCGACGCGTTCATGGTGGTGGTCTTGGGCGGCGTCGGTCAACTGGCAGGCACGGTTTACGCGGCTTTGGGTTTGGGCGTGCTGAACAAATTCTTAGAAGGTTGGACGGGTGCTGTGTTGGCCAAAATCGCAGTCTTGGTGTTCATCATTGTCTTCATTCAAAAACGACCACAAGGGTTGTTTGCGATGAAGGGCAGAAGTGCGGAGGCCTGACATGCACCAGTTGAATCTCCCTGCCGCCCCGCGCCTGCTGACCCCCATGGGTTGGACCGTATTTGCCGTGCTCTTGCTGGTGTTGAGTGTGCTGGCCCCGGTGCTCAATGTCATGTTGCCCGTGGCGCATCCTTTGCACCTGAGCGACTTTGTGGTGTCCTTGGTCGGCAAGATCATGTGCTTTGCCATTTGCGCTTTGGCCATGGACTTGATATGGGGCTACACCGGAATTTTGTCCTTGGGCCATGGGTTGTTTTTTGCTCTCGGTGGTTATGCCATGGGCATGTACCTGATGCGACAAATTGGCTTGGATGGCAATTACAAGTCAGAGTTGCCCGATTTCATGGTGTTTCTGGATTGGAAAACACTGCCTTGGCACTGGTACTTCAGTGACAGTTTCATCGCCACTTTGTTGCTGGTCGTGTTGGCGCCTGGCTTGTTGGCCTTGGTGTTTGGCTATTTCGCATTCAGGTCCCGCATCAAAGGTGTTTATTTCTCCATCATCACCCAAGCCATGACCTTTGCATTCATGTTGCTGTTCTTTCGCAATGAAACAGGCTTTGGCGGTAACAACGGGTTCACCGATTTCAAGCGCATCTTGGGCATGCCCTTGGCCACCGCCCACATGCGCATGGCCTTGTTCGTGATGAGCGCGTGGTGTTTGTTCGGTTTCTTTTTGATGGCGCGGTGGTTGGTGCAAAGCAAATACGGTCGGGTTTTGCAGGCGATTCGCGATGCAGAGAGCCGCGTGATGTTCTCAGGCTATTCGCCGCTGCCCTACAAGCTCAGCATCTGGGTGATTTCTGCGGTGATGTGTGGCGTGGCTGGGGCCTTGTATGTCCCGCAAGTGGGCATCATCAACCCCAGTGAAATGAGTCCCGCCAATTCGATTGAAATCGCCATCTGGGCGGCTGTGGGTGGGCGTGGCAGTCTGATCGGTCCAGTGGTGGGTGCCTTCATGGTCAATGGGGCGAAAAGCTGGTTGACCGTGGTGGCCCCCGAGTATTGGTTGTATGTGTTGGGCGCGTTGTTCATCGCGGTCACTTTGTACATGCCGCAAGGTTTGGTGGGATTGGTTCAAACCATACGCCACAAAATGAACAAGACGGGAGCTTCGTCATGACCCCCGATTTGATGAGTGAGGGCGCACAGCGACTCGACACCTACAAAACCCGCATCGAGCAAGCAACGACATCGGGAGGACGCAGTGCCAGCTTTTCTCGGGTGCACACCCCTGGTGAGTTGGATCTGACCCACGGACGCATTTTGTACTTGGAAGATGTGAACGTGAGCTTTGACGGCTTCAAAGCGATCAACAACTTGTCGCTGGACATTGGTGTGGGTGAACTGCGCTGCATCATCGGCCCCAATGGCGCGGGCAAAACCACCATGATGGACATCATCACGGGCAAAACCAAACCCGATTCAGGCCGTGTTTATTTCGGCAGCACCATCGATTTGCTGCGCCACAACGAACCCGCCATTGCCCAAATGGGCATTGGGCGCAAATTCCAAAAGCCCACGGTGTTCGAGCATCTGAGTGTGTTTGAGAACCTGGAACTGGCCTTGAAAACCCATAAAGGTGTGGCGGCATCGATGTTCTTCAAGATGAATGGCGAACAGCTTGATCGATTGACCGAGGTCTTGTTCACCATCCGATTGCAAGACGAGGTGTCTCGATTGGCGGGCAATTTGAGTCACGGACAAAAGCAATGGCTTGAAATTGGCATGCTGCTGATGCAAGACCCGAAATTGCTGTTGTTGGACGAACCTGTGGCGGGTATGACCGATCAGGAAACCGAACGCACTGCCGAATTGTTTTTGACACTCAAGGGACGGCATTCCTTGATGGTGGTTGAACACGACATGGCGTTCATTCGACAAATTTCAGACATCGTGACCGTGTTGTGCGACGGTGCTGTGTTGGCGCAGGGCAGTTTGGACGATGTGCAAAAAGACGAACGCGTCATCGACGTTTATTTGGGACGCTGAAACATGTTGGCGATAGAACACATTCATCAATACTACGGTGGCTCACACATCTTGCGCGATGTGAGTTTGACGGCGCAGGCCGGGCAAATCACGGTGCTGTTGGGGCGCAATGGCGTTGGAAAAACCACGCTCCTGAAATCCCTGATGGGCCTCGTACCGATCCGACAAGGGCACATCGGGTTTCAAGGCCACACCATCACCAACGCCACGCCCTATGAGCGCGCACGCGCAGGCATTGGCTATGTGCCGCAAGGGCGCGACATCTTCAATCG
>JBDKLR010000050.1:0-21742 GCA_039795515.1 Pseudomonadota bacterium
GGCAAGTGCCCAAAGAGGGTGAGTCGGTCCAGGTTCAGGGCTGGCGGTTTGAAGTGGTTGATCTGGATGGTCGACGCATCGACAAGGTCTTGGCTTCGCGATTGCCATCGCCTGAAGCCGAGGTCTGAGAAAGCCTCAATGTTTGAGGGGCGTGCTTTCCTCATCGAGCTCGTCGAGCTTGTGATTGATCCCTGAAACGGTTTTGCGAATGGCGTCGACTCTTCCGTGAAACTCTTCCATCTTTTTGGCTTTTTCTTGCTGCGCCAGCAAGGCGGCCTGGGTGTGTGCGGCTTGTTCCTCGGGCGAGTGGGGGGCATGGGTGGTAGCCGAATGGCTTGGGCGGGTGGCCTTGGACGTTGACGGATGGTCTGCTGAAGACCGATCCAGCGCCCCATCGTTCTGAGGGGTGCCTGCTTTCGGCCTATCTTTCAAAACCTGCTGTGTGCTCGGCAGCTGAACGATGTGGTCGTCCACATGGTCTTTGGCGATGCCTTGGTCATTGTCTTGCAAGCTGTCTTTGGGAATGCCCGCCTGGTTGTCTTGAATGCCTTCTTTGGCAACGCCAGCTTTGTTGTGCTGTTCGGGTTCTTTGGCCACTGCCGCTTGGTTGTCGTGCGCAGCTGCAACACCCAAGCCCTGCACATGGTCTTTCAGGGCTTCGTTGGGAATGCCTTGCACGTTGTGTTCGATGTCGTCGTCTCCCACAGCTTGCAGGTTGTCTTGAATGGCATCCTTGGCCATCCCGGCCTGTTGATGGCTGTCTTCTGGGGACTGGGGAATACCCACTTTGTGGTCGAGCGCGGCTTCCATGCCAACGCCTTGCACGTGGTCTTCAAGGGCTTGGTTTGTGACACCCTGGAGATTGTCTCGAATGGCGTCCTTGGCCATCCCTGTCTGTTGGTGGCTGTCTAAGGGCGACTCGGCGACACCGACCAGATGGTCTTGCTCGGCTTGCGTGCCAACGCCTTGCAAATTGTCGTGTATCGCTTCATTGGCGACACCTTGCAAGTTGTCATGAAGGCCTTCGTTGGCGATTCCTTGCAGGTTGTCGTGAAGGGCTTCGTTGGCAACCCCTTGCAAGTTGTCGTGAATAGCGTCGGTTGCCACCCCTTGCAAGTTGTCTCTGTGCGCATGGTCTTCGTTCACCATGTTGTCGGCATGTGCTTGGCCGGCTTGCTCTGCGGCGAAGCGGACTTTCAAACCATCTTGGTGATCGGAGACATGGCCTTGAGACGCTTGCGCATGATCCTCTTCGAAAGCAGAACCCAGACCCAGGGGTTGATCCTCGTGAAACCCTTTGGCGGATCCATGTTGTTGGTCTTCGCTCTGGAAATGGGACTGGTTTTTGTGAATGTCCAAATCACCGCTGCCCACCACATCACTGCGCCTGGCTTTGGCGCTGTTGGATCCTTCAGGAATTTCCACCGAAAAGGCTTTGGTACTGCGAATCAGGGGCGGGGGTGCTTTGGAGGCCATGTCACCAAGTTTACTCTGGCAAAAGCCTGAAACAGCCGTTGCGGGAAGGGCGCGTCAGGCGGTTTTCATGAGGCGATCGGCCAGATGGACAGCCTCCGCAGCGTCGGTGGACACACCATCAGAGCCCCATAAAGAGCCCACCGCATTGGGGGCCAGCAAGGCGGGCCCGCCCAGAAGGACCAGGGCCTGGGGGTTGTGCGAGAGTTTTTTGAGTTTGGCGATCAAGGGGGGCAGGGTGGGCAATTGCTCCATCAAACCCACCGACAAACCAATCAGGTCGAACCATTCGGCTTTGACCGCACTGGTGAGTTCTTGTTCGTGGTTGGAAATCTCCACCACCACTTGCCAGCCTGCATTGCGGAAAAAATCAGCGACGATGGCCAGACCCAAGATGTGTTGGGTGCCCGGCGTGCAGGCCAGCAAAATGCGTCGAACATCACCGGCGACTTGTGGCATGTCGGAGATGACATAACCCAAATCACGGGTCACTTGGTGCATCTGCAAGAGTCCTTGGGAAACTTGCACAAAGTCGATTTCATCGTCCGTCCACTGCTGCCCCAAAAGCCGCGCTGCTGGCGTGATCAAGTCGAGAAAAATTTGCTCTTTCAAAACGCCTTGCGCCAGCATGGCTTGCACCAATTGCAAGGGCGAGGCAGAGGCATGTCCCAAACAAGCTTGGGAAAACACCACCACATCGGCTTCGGTGGGGATCAACACCAGTTGGGATTGCAAAGGAGCGAGGTCGATTTCACTGGGATGCGCACCCAACAAGCGCGGCAAGATCTGTGCCTCAATCACTGTCATCAGCGATTGTTTGCAGTCATCGTTGCCGTCATATTGCATGGTTGAGTGGGATGGTTGCGCGGGGTGGTTGGATTGTCTGCCAATCGCTGAAAACATCCTATCCGACAAGCCTTTCAAAGGCAGGGGCCAGCTGTCCATCCAAACACTCATCGTGCTGAGTTTCATGCTGCCTCCGGGAGCAACGGTCGCTTGCAAAGATATGCATTTATCAACCGTGGACCATTGTGGCAACAAATTCGGTGGCTGGGCATGCTTCCTAGGGAAAACACCAAACAGATACAGACGACTCAGGCCCTGGAGCACAGGGTTTACCTTGTGTTTAGCGACATACAACCTTGGATTGAAACCACAGTGAAATACTGCGATCGGTTGATTGTTCAGAACACAAAGGAGACATCCATGCGAACCATTCCCATTGCACCTGTTGCATCCGAGTTCAGCGATTGTGAAGAGAGCGGCATTGTTCCCAAGCAAAACCTGCCGTTGGCACGTCGTGAATTCCTCAAGGGTTCCGGCATTCTGATGGGCACCCTGACCGCTGGCTCGGTGCTCGCGGGCTTGGCCCCGTCCACCGTTTGGGCGGTCGAGCTCAAAACATTGTCCCAAGCGGAGGGCGAGACCCTCATGGCCATGGGTCGTGTTTTGTATCCCCATCAAAAATTGCCTGACGCGGTCTACGCCATCTTGGCCAAAGACTTGGACGCTTCTGCTTCTGGTTATGCAGGCACGGCCAGCATGTTGCGCGATGGCGTGGCCAACTTGCACGAATTGGCGGGCGGTGATTTCAACAAAGCCAGCGCTGCGAAAAAACTCGAGATCGTCAAAGGGCTGGAAGGTTCGGCCTTTTTTGGTGCGGTGCGCGGTCAGTGCGTCACCTCGGTTTACAACAACGACATGGCCTATGCGGCCTTCGGTTACCCCGGCTCTGCTTGGGAAAAAGGCGGGTACATCACCCGTGGTTTCCAAGATCTCAAATGGTTGCCAGCGCCTTCCAAGGCCGCCAGCCCACCGCCTTTCTTGGGCTGATCACCACACACAACCAGATTCAGGAGAACACACATGGCTTCTATCGCATTCAACGACGACAGCGCGGTCGTCATCATCGGTTCAGGTGCAGGCGGCGGCACACTCGCCAACGAGCTTTGTCAAAAGGGCATCAAAGTGGTGGTGCTCGAGGCTGGTGCACGCCAGTCGCCCCAATCATTCGTCAACGACGAGTGGAAATCTTTTGGTCAATTGGCATGGTTAGACCCCCGCACCACCTCGGGCACCTGGCGTGTCGCCAAGGACTTCTCGGGTTTGCCCGCCTGGATTTGCAAAACCGTGGGCGGTTCCACCACCCATTGGGCGGGCGCTTCTTTGCGTTTCCAAGAACACGAATTCCGCGCCAAAACGGTCTATGGCGACATCAAAGGCGCCAACTTGCTCGACTGGCCGATCACGCTGGCCGAGTTGACCCCTTATTACGCCAAGGCTGAAAACAAAATGGGCGTGACACGTACCAACGGCATTCCTGGCCTGCCTGGCAACAACAACTTCAAGGTGCTTTACGCAGGTGCCAAGAAGATGGGCTACAAGGAAGTGCACACAGGAAACATGGCCATCAACAGCCAACCACGCGACGGACGTGGCCGCTGCATGCAACTGGGTTTTTGTTTCCAAGGCTGCAAAAGCGGCGCCAAATGGTCCACGCTTTACACCGAGATTCCCAAAGCAGAAGCCACGGGCAACCTGGACTTGCGTCCCGAATCGCATGTGACCCGCATTGAGCACAATGAAAAGGGCTTGGTGACTGGCGTTGTCTACTTTGACAAAGACGGCCAAGAACAACGTCAAAAAGCCCGTGTGGTTTGTGTTGCTGGCAACTCCATCGAAACACCCCGTTTGCTGTTGCTGTCTGCTTCCAACATGTTCAAAGACGGCTTGGCCAATTCCTCAGGCCAAGTGGGCCGCAATTACATGCGCCACATGACGGGTTCTGTTTACGCGGCCTTCAAAGACCCCGTGCACATGTACCGTGGCACCACCATGGCGGGCATCATCCGTGACGAATCCATTCACAACCCACGTCGTGGTTTTGCGGGTGGCTACGAAATGGAAACCTTGTCATTGGGCTTGGCCTTCATGCCGGCCTTCTTGGACCCCGGTGCTTGGGGTGCAGACTATGCATGGTGGATGGACCATTACACCAACTTGGCGGGCATGTGGCTGGTGGGCGAGGACATGCCCCGTGAAACCAACCGCATCACCTTGAACACCAATGTGAAAGACAAGTGGGGCAGCCCCGTGGCCAACGTGCATTTCGATGACCATGAAAATGACATCGCCATGCGCAACCATGCCTTCACCCAAGGCGAGCGTGTCTACCAGGCCGCTGGTGCCATCAAAACCTACCGCACCCCGCCTTATCCCTCCACCCACAACCTGGGCAGTTGCCGCATCAGCGCCAACGCACGAGATGGCGTGGCCAACAAATGGGGCCAAACCCATGACATCCCCAACCTGTTCATCAGCGACGGTTCTCAGTTCACCACCGGTGGCGCTGAAAACCCCACGCTGACCATCGTTTCATTGGCGATCCGTCAAGCCGACTACATCGCCAAACAGATGACCGAACGGGCGATTTGATAGACTGGTTTTCCAGCCGAAGGAGAATTCCATGTGTGAGTATTTCGTCAAGGCCGATCCGATTCAGTACGAGCAACGTACCCGCTCGGTTCGCATTCGCGGCATGCTCACCAGTATTCGGCTGGAAAACACCGTGTGGGACGTTTTGGCTGAAATGGCCGAGGACGAGGGCTGCACCACCAATGCCCTGATTTGCCAACTTCACGATGAAATCATGCAGCACCGGGGCGAAGTCTCAAACTTCGCCTCGTTCCTGCGTGTGACCAGTTTGCGCTACCTGAGGCGTTGCCTGATCAACCAAGAGAAGAAGTTTCAGACAGAGGATGTCCCGCAGGACCTCGACTTGCCAACCCTCATGACAGGCACCCACCACGCCAACGTCTTGACGGCGGTTAAATCCTAGTTTTCAGTTTTTCATCATGACTTTTTCCACTGAAATGCACGCAGGTGTCTGCGCGCATCCCACGCCACATGCTCGTGGTTTTGTGCTGAACCACTCCATGCTGCGCGTCAAAGACCCGGCTGTGTCTTTGGACTTTTACAGCCGCGTGTTTGGCATGCGTGTTTTGCGAAAACTCGACTTCCCCGAGATGAAGTTTTCGCTGTATTTTTTGGCCGTTGCCGAGTTGGCCCAAGAGGCGCCCACTGATCAAGGTGAGCGCACCGCTTGGACGTTTTCGCAAAGCGGCATTTTGGAGTTGACCCACAACTGGGGCACCGAATCAGACGCGGACTTCAAGTACCACGATGGCAATGCGCAACCGCAAGGGTTTGGCCATATTTGCTTTTCGGTGCCCGACTTGGCTGCTGCGGTTCAATGGTTTGACGACAACCAAGTGGTTTATGTGAAGCGTCCAGAGCAAGGCAAGATGCGCGACGTGGCCTTCATCAAAGACCCTGACGGCTACTGGATCGAAATTGTTCAGCCCTCACTGCTGAAACAACTGGGCAGCTGATTCATTTCTTCAGGCTGCTCGCAGACAAAAAATCTTTGTTGGGTTTCAAGGCGTCTTTGACGCCTTGCTGGATTTGCTTGACCAACAGGTTTTTGGTTTCTGCTTGCATGCTCTCGGCCCGCAAGCGGATGTAAATGCTTTTGGCTTTGTTGTTGTCCGAACCTGCTTCGGACATGGCTTGTGCCCAGAGTCCATCGCGGATGACGCCGTCTTGCATTTCACGCAAGACCAATGCGTGGATGAGTTCACTCGGTTGGCTGGCCATGGTTGTCCTTCAAGGGCGTTTCATTTGACAAGAAGTGGGCTGTGCGCTGACGTAGGCGTCCCACACCACTTCGGAGCGAAAGCCATGACCCGTTTTTTCGGCATCGTACTTCACACCCTTGCTGCCTTGTTTGGCCCACATGCCCAAAAACAGCGGAGCCAGCAACTGGTGATCGGTTTTGCGCATTTCAACTTCGCCCACCGGGCTCTTGAATTTCATGCCTTCCAAGGCGTAGGCTACTTTTTGGGGGTCGGTGGATTTCACTTTGTCCATGGCTGCACTCAGCATGTGGATGCTGTTGTAATGCGCGGCGAAGATGAAGTCTTCATCGGATTTCTTTTTGTAATCGAGGTAGATTTTTTCAAGTTCGGGGGTGGGCGCGTTGTGGCCCCAGTTCCAAATGACGCTGACCTTGTCCACACCCCATGAACCCATTTGCGCGGGGACGCCGGGGTTGTTGGCGTTCATGGTGAAAAAGTTGATGTTCAAGCCAAAGTCTTTGGCGGCTTTGAGCAGCAGGCTCAGATCGGTGCCCCAGTTGGAGGTGATGACCGTGTCGGCGCCTGAGGCTTTGATCTTGGCGATATAGGGCGCGAAATCTTTGACTTGGGCAATCGGCACAAAGGTGTCACCCACGATTTGCACATCAGGGCGCTTGCGTGCCAGATAGGCCTTGGCTGCTTTGGAAACTTGTTGACCGTGGGTGTAATCTTGGTTCAGCAGGTACACGCTTTTGATGTCAGGGCGTGTCTTCATGTAAGTGGTTAGTGCTTCAATTTTCATTTCGCTGGAAGGGTAGAAGCGGAAATGCCAGAAGTTGCAACGATCGTTGGTCAGGCCAGGGTCCATGGCCGAATAGTTCAGGTAGACCATGGCTTTTTCGGGCTCGCGATCAGCGATTTTGGTGATGGCCTCGGTCAACGCAAACGCCACACCCGAGCCGCCTCCTTGCGTCACGTAGCGAATGCCTTGGTCGGAGGCGCTCTTGAGCATCAGCGCGCTTTCCTGTGGCGATCCTTTGCCATCAAAAGGCACGACTTCAAACGAAGGCTCTGAGGGTTTGGCCTTGGCGTTGCGCGCGGCCACGACGGCTCTCAACTGGTCCAACGACGATTTCCCTGCAGCGGCAAAGGGGCCGGACAAGACATCGATGAAGGCAATCTTGACCACCTCGGCTTGCGCCACCGAGCAGAACAGGGCTGTCAGGGTTAGCAGCAAAGATGCAATATGAGAGGGCTTGCGCATGGGGTTCTCGTTCGGGTGAAGGTTGAAAAAATCAAGTTTGGTGGTGCAGGGCAGACACCCGCTCCACCTCGTTTTTGGAACCCAAGAACACGCTCACCCGCTGGTGCAATTCAGTGGGTTGAATGTCCAAGATGCGTTGTGTGCCATTGGTGGCGGCACCGCCCGCTTGCTCGACCAGCCAACTCATGGGGTTGGCTTCGTACATGAGGCGCAATTTGCCAGGCTTGTGCGGTTCGCGCTTGTCCCAGGGGTACATGAACACACCACCGCGGGTGAGGATGCGGTGCACGTCGGCCACCATGCTGGCCACCCAGCGCATGTTGAAGTCTTTGCCACGCGGCCCGGTTTTGCCAGCCAAACAGTCGTCGATGTATTGCTTCACTGGCGCGTCCCAGTGGCGCATATTGCTCATGTTGATCGCAAATTCTTGGGTGTCAGGGGGGATGCGCACATCTTCTTGTGTCAACACGAAAGAGCCTTGCTCGCGGTCCAGCGTGAACATGGCCACGCCATCTCCCACGGTCAGCACCAAGGTGGTTTGAGGGCCATAGACACAGTAACCCGCAGCCACTTGGGTGTGGCCCGCTTGCAAGAAATCGGCTTCACTCACGCCTGCACTGCCTTCGGGTTTTTTCAACACACTGAAGATGGTGCCAATGCTGACATTCACATCGATGTTGCTCGACCCGTCCAAAGGATCGAACAACAACAGGTATTCCCCTTGCGGATAACGGTTGGGGACCACGTAAATGCTGTCCATTTCTTCCGAAGCCATGGCGGCCAGGTGGCCACCCCATTCATTGGCCTCGATCAACACCTCATTGGCGATGATGTCCAGCTTTTTTTGCACCTCGCCTTGCACGTTCTCGCTGTGGGCACTGCCCAACACACCGCCCAAGGCCCCTTTGTTGACCGCATGGCTGATGCTTTTGCAGGCCCGCGCGACCACCTCCAGCAACAAGCGCAGTTCGGGCGGGATGTGGTTTTTGGCGCGTTGCTGCTCGACCAAATAGCGGGACAAAGAGGTGGCCATGTGTCAGTCTTCCAGGGCAGAGTTGATCACTTCGCGCACATCGGCGCTCAAATCGTCTTTGGCGGCCACCCGGCGAATGGCTTCGTGGGCCGCACTGCGGTAGGGTTCGACCAGTTTGCGCCAACGGTCCAAGCTGCGTGCCAAGCGCGCCGCAACTTGCGGGTTGAAGCTGTCCAGTTCCAGCACGCGCTCGCTCCAAAACACATAGCCCGAGGCGTCACTGCGGTGGAATGCCGCTGCATTGGCGCAGTAACTGGCGACCAAACTGCGTGCGCGGTTCGGGTTGCGGATGTGGAAGTCCGGGTGCTGCATCAACTGACGAACTTTGGTCAGCACATCCACTTGACTGCCACTGGCCGATGCTTGCAGGGCAAACCATTTGTCCAGCACCAACTCCTCGCGCTTGAACATGGCATGAAAGCGCGAGAGGGCCGACACGGAGAACGGGTGGTCGATGTGCACCAAGGCCGACAGCGCGTGCATGCGCTCGGTCATGTTGTGGGCACTGTCAAACTGTTGCAATGCCTGCGTAGGCCAGGTGTTGTCGCCTTGATGCTTGCCTGCCAAACACAGGTTGACCAAGGCCAATCCACGCAAGGCGCGACGGCCGCAATACAGCGCATCGGTTTGGTAGCTGCCGGTGTTGGCATGGTGCGTGTAGGCCCAGACCCAATCGTCATGCAAGTTCACAGCCAGTTGCATACGCATGGATTCACGCACTTGGTGAATGCGTTGCGGGTCGACTTGGCTGCATTGCTCGGCGATGTAGGTTTCGCTGGGCAGGGTCAGCACCAGTTCTTTGAAGGCGGCATCCAATCTGGGGTGGCGCAAAACCGATTGCAACCCACGCACCAAGGTCTCTGGCAGAGGTGATGCTGTGTGCTCGGCGTTCAAGGCTTTCAATGCGGCGTTCAGGCTCAGGCGCTGCGCGGCTTCCCATTGGTTGAAAGCATCGGTGTCGTGCGCCAGCAAGGTCAGCAATTCGGCTTCGCTGTAGTCATAGACCAAGTGCACCGGCGCACTGAAACCGCGCAAAAGAGAAGGCACTGGGGCTTTGGTGATGTTGTCAAACACCAAGGTTTGTTCGGCTTGGTTCAAGACCAGCAATTGGGTGTCGCCCATCGAGGTGCCATCGACGTTCAACAGCCCCAAGTTGATCGGGATCAGAAAGGGTTGTTTGTGCACCTGGCCAGGCGTGGCGGCGCAACTTTGCGCGAAGTGCAAGGTGTAACGCTGCGCGGCTTCGTCAAAATGGGACGTGACTTGGACCACCGGTGTTCCTGCTTGGGCATACCAGCGCTTGAACACATCGAGTTGCAAAGACAACGGTGACTGGGGGTTGGCGTCGGCAATGGCTTGCGCAAAATCGTCGCAAGTCACAGCTTGGCCGTCGTGGCGCTCGAAGTAAAGCTTCATGCCCTTGGTAAAGCCATCGCGACCCACCAGGGTTTGCATCATGCGCACCACTTCCGCACCTTTTTCGTAAATCGTCACGGTGTAGAAGTTGTTGATCTCCATGTAGCTGTCGGGCCGCACAGGGTGGGCCATGGGTCCAGCGTCTTCGGCAAATTGGATGGTGCGCAACAAACGCACGTCTTCGATGCGCTTGACCGCGCGAGCCGACTCGGAGCCAGCCAAATCTTGACTGAACTCTTGGTCACGGAAAACCGTGAGCCCTTCCTTGAGTGACAACTGGAACCAGTCGCGGCAGGTGATGCGGTTGCCGGTCCAGTTGTGGAAATATTCATGGCCGATGACGCTTTCAATGTTGCCGTAATCGGTGTCGGTGGCGGTGGCAGGGCTGGCCAACACGTACTTGGTGTTGAAAATATTCAAGCCCTTGTTTTCCATCGCGCCCATGTTGAAGTCCGAGGTGGCCACCACCATGAAGCGCTCCAAGTCCAGGCTCAGGCCAAATCGCGCCTCGTCCCAGGCCACACTGGCCATGAGCGACTGCATGGCGTGATCGGTTTTGTCCAAGTCACCCGAGCGCACATAAATTTGCAGCAAATGTTCTTGGCCACTGCGCGATTGAATGCGCTGTTCCCGGCAAACCAGTTGGCCAGCCACCAAAGCGAACAAGTAACTGGGTTTTTGATGCGGATCGAACCACTTCGCGTAGTGGCGACCGTCTTCCAAATCGCCTTGTTCCAGCAAATTGCCGTTGGACAACAGCACGGGATAACTGGCCTTGTCAGCCCGCAGCGTGACCGTGAAACTGCTCATCACATCGGGGCGGTCCAAGAAATAAGTGATGCGTCGAAAACCTTGGGCTTCACACTGGGTGAAGAACGAGTTTTGACTGACGTACAAGCCTGAGAGTTGGGTGTTTTTGGTCGGGTTGCAGGTGGTGAAAATCTCCAGCGTGAAAGCGTCATGGCCGTCCGGCAGGTTTTCCAGCACCAGCACTTCGCCATCCATCTTGAAGGACGTGCCTTGACCGTTCACCAACACGCGCGACAAATTGAGTTCTTCGCCGTCCAATCGGAGTGCTTGCGCGGGCACATCGGGGTTGCGGCGCACCTGCATGGTGTTGAGCACCCGCGTTTTGTGTGGATCCAAGTCGAACACCAGTTCCACCTTGTCGATCCAGAAGGCGGGTACTTGGTAGTCTTCACGCCGCGTCAACACGGCTTGTCCTTCACGCATCAGATTTCTCCTGTTTAAACACCATGCTTGAGCGACGCCTCGATGAATGGATCAAGGTCACCGTCCAACACTTTTTGGGTGTTGCTGATTTCCACGTTGGTGCGCAAGTCTTTGATACGGCTTTGGTCCAGCACATAGCTGCGAATCTGGTGACCCCAGCCCACATCGGTTTTGGTGTCTTCCAGCTTTTGCTGGGCTTCCATGCGCTTGCGCATTTCAAAGTCGTAAAGACGCGAACGCAGGCGTTTCCAGGCCACGTCGCGGTTGCTGTGCTGGCTGCGACCGTCTTGACACTGCACCACGATGCCTGTCGGGATGTGGGTCAGTCGCACCGCCGAATCTGTTTTGTTGATGTGCTGACCGCCCGCGCCTGAGGCACGGAAGGTGTCGGTGCGCACATCAGCCGGGTTGATGTCGATCTCGATCGAATCGTCCACCTCGGGATAAACAAACACACTGGCAAAACTGGTGTGTCGACCACCCGCAGAGTCGAAGGGCGATTTGCGCACCAAGCGGTGAACGCCGGTTTCGGTGCGCAGCAAACCAAAAGCGTATTCGCCTTCGATTTTCAAAGTGGCACCTTTGATACCCGCCACATCACCCGCCGACTCGTCTTCGAGCGTGGCCTTGAAGCCTTTGCGCTCGGCGTATTTCAAATACTGGCGCAACAACATGCTGGCCCAGTCGCAGGCCTCGGTGCCGCCCGCACCCGCCTGGATGTCCAAGAATGCATTGCAGGGATCCGCCGGGTTGTTGAACATGCGGCGGAATTCGAGCTTTTCGATTTCGCCTTGAATGCGGTCGGTGTCCTCGGCGATGGTGATCAAACCCGCTTCGTCACCCTCGGCTTTGCTCATCTCGAACAACTCGGTGTTGTCCTCGATTTCCTGGCCCAAGCGGCCCAGGGTGAGGACGATGTCGTCCAAGGATTTTTTTTCTTTGCCCAGTTCTTGGGCTTTTTTGGGGTCGTTCCAGACCGCGGGGTCTTCCAGTGAGGCGTTGACGGTTCTCAGACGTTCCGATTTGGCATCGTAGTCAAAGATACCCCCGTAGGTCGAGGGTGCGGGCACCCAAATCGACCAGCAAATTGCCAATGGTGTTGATGCGTTCTGCGTCCATGTCGTCTTCCGATTGCTTGCTAAAGCGCAATTATCCCCTGAGCAGGGTGGGCCTGCCCCAGCTTGGTGCTCAAGCCGTCTTGGCCGTTGGATCGAGGTGCTCGGATGTCAAGGCCTGCAGGCCTTGCAGGACATCGCCCACGATGATGATCGCCGGGCTGCCCAGTTGTTCTCGCACCAACAAGGCTTGCAGGTCCTGCAAACGGCCATGGGCTTGGCGTTGGCGTGCTTGGCTGGCGTTTTCCACCACCGCGACGGGCGTGTCACCGGGCAAGCCTTGCAGCAATCCTTGGCCCACTTGGGCCGAACTTTGGACACCCATGTAAATCACCAAGGTCAGGCTGCAATCGTGGGCGGTTTGGGCCAATTGCGGCCAATTCACCGAGGGCAATGGTCCCGAGCCACTGGCGTGTCCGGTGACCATGACCACGCCATGGGCGTGTTCACGGTGGGTCAGCGACACCCCCAAATCGTGCGCTGCAGCCAATCCTGCGGTGATGCCATTGACCACCCGCACATCAATGCCATGGGCTTGCAGATGGGCCTGCTCCTCGCCGCCACGCCCGAAGACCAGCGGATCGCCGCCTTTCAAGCGCACCACGTTCTCGCCGGCCAGGGCTTCTTGCACCATGAGTTTTTCAATGAAGGCCTGCGGGGTGGATTGGCAACCGCCACGCTTGCCCACGTGCACGATGCGCGCCGCTGCGGGCGCATGGGCCAACACCTCGGGATGCACCAAATCGTCCACCAACACGACTGTGGCGGCTTGAAGTGCTTTCACAGCTTTGAGCGTCAGCAAATCGGGATCGCCAGGGCCAGCGCCCACCAGGGTGACAACAGGCGCGACAGCGTGTTTGTTCATGAGTTGCTCAATCCTTGGGCCATGCGGCCGAGTTGATGCGCTTGGGCCAACACAGGCTGGGGTATCGGCAGTCGGTTGGCCAGCATGTCTTGGATCAGAGTCGCGGTCGCGGTGGCGTCCAATCCGTTGGGCAAGGGCGCTTGCTCGGGCATGTCTTCTAGGGAGTGGGTGTCCGCCATGGGCTTGCCAGCCAGCAAACAGCGCATCTGCGGGCTGCGGCGGTAATCGGCCACTGGCTCGCCTTCGGTGCCGCGCAGCAACATGGCATGGGCTTGCAACAGTTGCAGGGTGTCTTGCATCGACACGGCGTATTCCGGATGGGTGTAACTGGCCACCCGCAGGCTCAATCCTTCAATCGGGTCCATGAGTTTGACCAGGCTGTGCCCGGGGTTGCGCAAGCCCACGCTGCGACGCACCTCGAGCAGACGCCACAAACCAGGGCAGAGCAGGGCGGTGGGCGCGAAGGCCACTTCGCCTGGGACCAATGCGCGCGTTTCGTGCAGCAGGGGCAGGCCCAAGGCTTGCATCACCGCCGAGGTGGCGACGCGCTGGTCTTCGGTGTTGCCGCCGTGCACCAACACAGTCCAACCTTCTCGCGCCAGCAGCAGGGCCAGCAAGGGCGTGAGCAAGGGCAAGCGCCGCGAGCCGTTGTAACTGGGCAAAACCACCACGGGTTGGGCGCTGCTGTTGGGGATGCGGTGCAGCCGCTCGTGGGTGGCGTCCAAAAAACCAGCCATTTCCTCGGGCGTTTCGCCTTTGATGCGCATGGCCACGCAAAACGCGCCCATTTCCAAATCGGACACCTGGCCATCGAGCACCTGCGCCATGAGTTCATGCGCTTGGGCACGCGACAAGTGGCGAGCGCCTTCTTTGCCGCGACCGATTTCCCGAATGAAGTGACTGATGGCCATGGGTCTATTGTCAAACATGCTTCATCACTTTCAGTAATGAGGCCATTCACGCACCGCTAAACTCGCCGGCATGTGGTTGCTTGGCATTGAATCTTCTTGTGATGAAACAGGTGTGGCCTTGGTCCACGCAAAGCCTGGTGAGCCAGTGCCGGTCTTGGTCGCACAAGCACTGCACACCCAAGCCGCCATGCACGAGGCCTATGGTGGCGTGGTGCCCGAGTTGGCCAGCCGCGACCATGTGCGACGTGTGCTGCCTTTGATTCGAGAGGTGATGCACCAAGCCCAACAACCCCTGAGTGCCATCGATGTCTTGGCGTTCACACGCGGTCCTGGCTTGGCTGGTGCTTTGTTGGTGGGCGCTGGCACGGCTTGCGCCTTGGCCGCGAGTCTGGGCAAACCGGTGATGGGCATCCACCACTTGGAAGGCCATTTGTTGTCCCCCTTTTTGAGTGACGACCCCCCTGAGTTTCCCTTTGTGGCGCTGTTGGTCTCGGGCGGTCACACCCAGTTGATGCGTGTGCAAGCCGTCGGCGACTATGAACTGCTGGGTGAAACCATTGACGATGCAGCGGGTGAAGCTTTTGACAAATCTGCCAAATTACTTGGTTTGGGCTACCCCGGTGGTCCGGCCTTGTCGGCCTTGGCCGCCCAAGGGCGCGAGGATGCATTTGCGCTGCCTCGCCCATTGCTGCACCAGCCGAACCTGGATTTTTCCTTCGCGGGTTTGAAAACCGCTGTCCTCACACAATGCCAAAAACTCGGTGACGACCTGCCCGCCCGCAAAGCCGATTTGGCCGCGTCCACCCAAGCAGCCATCGTCGAGGTGCTGGTGAAAAAAGCCGTCAAAGCCTTGAAAGAAACAGGCCTCCGTCGCCTGGTGGTGGCGGGCGGCGTGGGGGCCAACAAAAGCCTGCGTGCCCAGTTGCAAAGGGCTTGCCAGAAGCTGGGCGCACGGGTGCATTACCCCGAACCCGCGCTGTGCACCGACAACGGCGCCATGATCGCCATGGCCGCCGCCATGCGATTGGGCGCTGGTGTCCAAGCCGCCAGCAGCGACTATGCCTTCGATGTGCTGCCCCGCTGGCCCTTGCACAAAGTGAACGTAACCCATTGATTCATATGAAATTCATGTCCAAAGCCCGATGGGCGGCTGCTGTTGTCAGCCTGGCTTTCTTGCCGGTGATGGCCGCCGACAAACCGTTGTCGCCACAGGCGCCAGTCGTCAAACTGGCGCTGATCGAGGGTTTGAGCGGCCCGTTTGGCAACACCGGCGAGGTGGTCTACCGCAACCTGCTGTTGGCCACCGAGCGGATCAACCAGCGCGGCGGTGTGCGGCTGAATTCAGGCGTTCATGCCCTGCAACTGCTGCGCTATGACAGCAAAGGGCAGGCCGAAGAGGCGCTGTCCATGCTCGGTGCGGCTTTGCAAGACGGCGCGTCTTTTGTGTTGCAAGGCAACAGCTCGGCGGTGGCCTCGGTGTTGATTGATGGTTTGCAAAAGCACAACGAGCGTCAGCCTCAGCAAGCCGCCTTGCTGCTGAACTACGCGGCGGTCGACCCGGCACTGACCAACGAGCGCTGCAGTTTTTGGCATTTCCGTTTCGACGCCCACGCCGACATGCGCATGACAGCGCTGATGAGCGTCATGAAGACCGACAAGGCTTTGCAGCGTGTGTATTTGATCGGGCAAGACTACAGCTTTGGCCAAGGCGTGCTGCGCGAGGCGCGTCGTCAACTCGCACAGGTGCGCCCCGATGTGGAAATCGTGGGTGAGGAATTGCACCCCATGGGGCGCGTCAAAGATTTCCTCCCGTACATGCAAAAAATCAAGGCCAGCGGGGCGCAGGCGGTCATCACAGGCAACTTTGGCAACGACCTGAGCCTGCTGATCAAAGCCGCCAAGGATGCTGGTTTCACAGGCAAGTTCTACACGTTTTATGGCAACGCCTTGGGCGCGCCCGCCGCCATTGGCGTGGCGGGTGTGGGCCAGGTGGTGGCCGTGGCCGACTGGATGCCCAATGTGTCGGGTGCCGAGTCTTTGAAGTTTTACCAAGGCTTCAAACAACGCTACCCCAACCCGGCCGACGACTACGCGCATTTGCGCATGCACATCATGGTGGAAGCCTTGGCGCAAGCCCTGGAACAAGCCGGAACAGCTGAAGCGTTGCCCGTGGCTTTGGCGCTGGAGAACATCAAGTTGCAACGCTTTGGCCAGACAGTGGCCATGCGTGCGGCCGACCACCAGTTGCAGCAACCCCTGGTGGTGGGCGTGATGGACAGACAAGGCCAGCCCGGCGTGAAGTTTGATGTCGAAGGTTCAGGTTTTGGTTTTCGCATCATCCAGTCGTTGACAGCGGCCCAGGTTCAAATGTCTACTGTTTGTCAAATGAAACGACCCTTTTAAAACCCATGCGCCAAGACATCCTCCACCTGGAAGCCTCCAAAATCCGCGAAGTGGCCAATGCGGGCTTGGGCCGCGCCGATGTGCTGGCCTTCTGGTTTGGTGAAAGCGATGAAGTCACCCCTGACTTCATTCGACAAGCCGCCATCGATTCGCTGCATCAGGGCGAAACTTTTTACGCCCACAACCTGGGCCTGCCCGAACTGAGAACTGCCATTTCGGCCTACATGTCCGAGCGCCATCGCTCTGTGGCCTCTGACCGCTTGGCGGTCACCTCGGGCGGTGTCAACGGCCTGATGTTGGCCATGCAGGCCTTGGTCAACCCCGGCGACGAAGTGGTGGTGGTCACGCCGGTGTGGCCCAACCTCACCGCCCAGCCCCTCATCCTGGGTGCGCAATTGCGCACTGTGGCCCTGGCGCCTCACAATGGCCGCTGGTCGCTGCCGCTGGACAAGTTGTTGGCGGCCATCACGCCGCAAACCCGGTTGTTGGTGCTCAATTCACCCAACAACCCCACCGGTTGGACCTTGAGCCGCGCGGAACAGCAAGCCTTGCTGGCCCGTTGCCGCCAGACAGGTACTTGGATCTTGGCTGACGAGGTCTACGAAAACCTGTACTACTTGCCATCAGCGCAGGGGTGCGCCCCCAGCTTTTTGGACATCAGCCAGCCAGATGACCGCTTGGTGGTGGCGCACAGTTTTTCCAAGAGTTTTCTCATGACCGGCTGGCGCTTGGGTTGGTTGGTCATGCCTTCGTCCATGACCGACCACATCGGCAAACTCATCGAATTCAACACCTCCTGTGCCAGCACTTTTGTGCAGCGGGCCGGGATGGTGGCCCTGCAACGCGCCAACGAGGTGACCCCCCGCGTGGTGGCCCACCTCAGGCGTTGCCGAGACACCTTGGTGGGCGAGTTGCAGGGTATGACGGGTGTGGAATTGGCCTTGCCAGACGGCGGCATGTACGCTTTTTTCCGATTGCCCGGGCAGGCCGATGCCCTGCAAACCGCCAAAAGACTGGTCGCCGAGGCCGGTTTGGGCTTGGCACCGGGCAGCGCTTTTGCGCCGGAGGCCGAGGGTTGGCTGCGCTGGTGTTTTGCCTCGCAAGACCTGGCCCGGTTGACAGAGGGTGCCGGGCGGCTGCGCGCCTGGCTTGCCAAGCTATAATCTTTTGGCTTAGGCCATCCGGCCCAAAGTTCACGCCATCTGGCATTTCCGGCTGTTGGCGCATGTCAAATTTTTTGGAAAACACCATGACCACATTAAACAAAGCCGAGGTCGTCAAGGCCAACGCACGTTCCGCCAACGATACAGGCAGTCCCGAAGTGCAAGTCGCCATCCTGACCGCACGTATCAATGAACTGACCCCTCACTTCAAAACCCACGCCAAAGACCACCATGGTCGCCGTGGCTTGTTGCGCATGGTCAGCCGTCGTCGCAAATTGCTCGACTACCTCAAATCCAAGGACGCAGAGCGCTACACGGCGCTGATCGCCAAATTGGGTTTGCGCAAGTAATACCCCGCATCCATGCCCAACGCCTGAGTCTGTTCATTCACTCAGGCGTTCATGCATGGGGCAGGGCAAACGCAAAGAAACTGACTCGGTTCGAAGCTGTGTCATTCCAAAAAAAGCAGCGGCGTTTTTCTGGAATGGCATCGTGTACTGACAGTGACTTTGGGCTCAGGTGAAGTGGCCTGCACTTCCCACATTCCTTAGGAAAAACACATGTCTTTATTCAACAAAGTCACCAAAACCTTCCAGTGGGGCCAACACACGGTCACCATGGAAACCGGCGAAATCGCGCGCCAAGCCAGCGGCGCGGTGCTGGTCAACATCGATGACACCGTGGTGCTTGCCACCGTCGTTGGCTCCAAAAACGCCAAAGCTGGTCAGGACTTCTTCCCCTTGACCGTCGATTACATCGAGAAAACCTACGCCGCCGGCAAGATCCCCGGCAGCTTTTTCAAGCGCGAAGCCAAGCCCAGCGAACTGGAAACCCTCACCAGCCGACTGATCGACCGCCCCATCCGTCCTTTGTTCCCCGAAGGTTTCTACAACGATGTGCATGTGGTCATCCACACCATTTCGTTGAACCCTGAAGTGGACGCCGACATTGCCGCCATGATCGGCACCTCGGCCGCCTTGTCCATCTCTGGCATTCCTTTCAACGGCCCCATTGGTGCGGCCCGCGTGGGTTACATCAACGGCGAATATGTGTTGAACCCCGGTCAAACCCAGCGCAAAGACAGCGTCATGGACCTGGTGGTCGCTGGTACCGAAGCTGCTGTGCTGATGGTCGAATCTGAAGCACTGCAACTGTCTGAAGAAATCATGTTGGGCGCGGTGGTGTTTGGTCACGAACAAAGCCGCATTGCCATCAACGCCATCCACGAGTTGGTGCGCGATGCGGGCAAACCCGTTTGGGACTGGACAGCGCCTGCCAAGGATGAGCCTTTGATTGCCAAAGTTGCCGCATTGGCCGACGACAAGCTGGCTGCCGCCTACCAAATTCGCAACAAACAAAGCCGCACACAGGCTTGCCGTGAAGCCTATGCGGCCGTCATGGAAGGCTTGAAAGCCGATGGCGTCGAGTTCGACAGTGTCAAAGTCGAAGGCATGTTGTTTGACATCGAAGCGCGCATTGTTCGCAGCCAAATTTTGGCTGGTGAGCCCCGCATCGATGGCCGCGACACACGCACCGTGCGCCCCATCGAAATCCGCAACAGCGTATTGCCCCGTACCCACGGCTCGGCTTTGTTCACCCGTGGTGAAACCCAGGCCTTGGTCATCACCACCCTGGGCACCGAGCGCGATGCACAGCGCATCGACGCTTTGGCGGGCGAGTTCGAGGACCGCTTCATGTTCCACTACAACATGCCTCCCTTTGCCACCGGCGAAGTAGGTCGCATGGGTTCGACCAAGCGCCGTGAAATTGGTCATGGCCGTTTGGCCAAGCGTGCTTTGGCCGCTTGTTTGCCTTCCAAAGAAGAATTCCCCTACACCTTGCGTGTGGTGTCGGAGATCACCGAGTCCAATGGATCATCTTCCATGGCGTCTGTCTGCGGTGGCTGCTTGTCCATGATGGACGCTGGCGTTCCCATGAAAGCTCATGTGGCCGGTATCGCCATGGGCCTGATCAAAGAAGGTAATCGTTTCGCCGTGTTGACCGACATCTTGGGTGACGAAGATCATTTGGGCGACATGGACTTCAAAGTGGCTGGTACCACCAACGGCATCACTGCTTTGCAAATGGACATCAAAATCCAAGGCATTACGCAAGAGATCATGCAAGTCGCTTTGGCCCAAGCCAAAGAAGCCCGCATGCACATCCTGGGCAAAATGCAAGACGCCATGGGCGAAGCCAAAACCGAGATCAGCAATTTCGCGCCCAAGCTCTACACCATGAAGATCAATCCGGACAAAATCCGCGACGTGATCGGCAAGGGCGGTTCCGTCATCCGTGCGTTGACCGAAGAAACCGGTTGCCAAATCAACATCGAAGAAGACGGCACCATCACCATTGCCGCCACCGACGGTGCCAAAGCGGATGAAGCCAAGCGCCGCATCAGCGAAATCACCGCTGAAGTGGAAATTGGCAAGGTTTACGAAGGCCCGATCACCAAGATTTTGGACTTCGGTGCACTGGTCAACCTGCTGCCTGGCAAAGACGGTTTGCTGCACATCAGCCAAATCAGCCACGAACGCATTGCCAAGGTCACCGATGTGTTGGCCGAAGGACAAGTGGTGCGCGTCAAAGTGTTGGAAACCGACGAAAAAGGCCGCATCAAGCTGTCCATGAAAGCCCTGTTGGACCGCCCTGAAGCACCGCCTCAGCAGCACGCTGACGAGCAACCTCACCAGGAGTGACGCGATGACCCGCCAGTTGATCGTGGGCAATTGGAAGATGAATGGCAGCTTGGCTGCCAATCACGACCTCTTGCGCGCCATCCAAGCGGGTTTGTCAGCGACCGCTTGCCCTGCGGCAGTTTGTGTGCCTGCACCTTATTTGGCGCAGTGCCAGCAACTGTTGCAAGGCGGAGCTTTGCATTGGGGCGCTCAAGATGTGTCTGCACACGAGCAGGGCGCATTCACCGGCGAAGTGTCAGCTGCCATGTTGCGCGACTTCGGTGTGCGCTATGCCATCGTGGGCCACTCAGAGCGTCGCCAGTACCACGGCGAATCCGATGCAGATGTGGCCACCAAAGCCCAGCGTGCATTGGCGGCAGGCATCACGCCAATTGTTTGTGTGGGTGAAACATTGGCTGAGCGTGAAGCAGGCCAAACCCAAGCGGTGGTCAAACGTCAACTCGCTGCAGTCATCCACACCAATGGGCACTGCATCAGCGAAATCGTGGTGGCTTACGAGCCAGTTTGGGCCATTGGCACAGGCCAAACCGCCACGCCTGCGCAAGCCCAAGAGGTGCATGCCTTGTTGCGTGCCCAGTTGGCCGCAGCCACAGCGCACCCCGAACGCATTTCTTTGTTGTATGGCGGCAGCATGAACGCCAGCAACGCCGCCAGTTTGCTGGCGCAGCAAGACATTGATGGTGGCTTGATCGGGGGCGCGTCCCTCAAAGCCGCCGATTTTTTGGCCATTGTGGCTGCGGCATCGCAGTGACATTCACGGAGTTTTCATGAGCACGCTTCTCAATTTATTGCTGTTGGTTCAAATTCTGTCTGCCATCGGCATGATCGGTCTGATCCTGGTGCAGCACGGCAAAGGCGCTGACATGGGTGCAGCTTTTGGCAGCGGCACCTCAGGCAGTTTGTTCGGTGCCACGGGTGGCGCCAACTTCTTGTCCCGCACCACCTCGGTGCTGGCTGCGGTGTTCTTTGTGTGCACCTTGGGTTTGGCTTACTTTGGCAATTTGCGCCCCGCCTCATCTGGCGGCTCGGTGCTCGAGACGTTGCCTGCCACCAAAGCACCGGCCACACCCGCTGACAGCATCCCTGGAGCCGTTCCAGCGCCTGTCGCACCTGCTGCACCAACTGCTGTGCCTGCGGCCAACAACGCCGTGCCACCTGCTGCCCCCACCCCTGTCGCACCAGCACCGCAAAATCCAGGCAAGTGAGTTTTCCCCTCTGGGAATTGACTCGCCAAGGGTCTGAAGGCGTTGAATTGGGGTTAAGATCATGGGCTTTTCAACGTGCCTGAAACAGGGGCGTTGAAGTGCAACAAAACCAGCCGTCGTGGTGAAATTGGTAGACACGCTATCTTGAGGGGGTAGTGGCGAAAGCTGTGCGAGTTCGAGTCTCGCCGACGGCACCATCAACAACCTGATGTCATCGTGATGTCAGGACAATGAGTCAAGCTTGCATGGCAAGTAGCAAACAGAGATTCAAATGAGCCTAGAGCAGTACCTGCCAGTCCTTTTGTTCATCATTGTTGGCCTG
>JBDKLR010000051.1:0-15601 GCA_039795515.1 Pseudomonadota bacterium
GCTTTGGCCATCGTGCTGCGCGTGGACTACGAGAACCGATTGCTGATGCATGGAGGTCGCGTATGACAGAACGCACCGCCTTGGTCATGGCAGGTGGCACTGGAGGACATATCTTCCCGGGCTTGGCTGTGGCAGATGTCTTGCAACAGCAGGGGTGGCGCGTGCATTGGCTGGGTGCCCCTGCTCCCAGCATGGAGAGCCAATGGGTGCCTGCCAAAGGTTTTGCATTTGAGACGGTGCAATTTGGCGGTGTTCGCGGCAAGGGCTTGATCACTTTGGCGATGTTGCCGCTGAACTTGCTCAAAGCGTTTTGGCAAAGCTTGGCTGTGATTCGCCGGGTGCGACCCGATGTCTTGGTGGGCTTGGGTGGTTTCATCACATTCCCGGGCGGCATGATGGGGGTGTTGTGCGGCAAACCACTGGTGTTGCATGAACAAAATTCAATCGCAGGCATGGCCAACAAGGTCTTGGCTCATGTGGCTGATCGGGTGTTGAGCACTTTCCCGCAAGTGTTGCCGCGCAGTGAATGGGTGGGCAATCCCTTGCGCCCAGAATTCTTGAAACAAGAGCCACCCCAGGCCAGGTTCGCCAACCGCTCGGGCCCGTTGCGCTTGGTGGTGGTGGGCGGCAGTTTGGGCGCACAAGCCTTGAACAGCGTTGTCCCCCAAGCCTTGGCCTTGATCCCGCAAGCGCAACGCCCGGTGGTCGTCCATCAAGGGGGTGCCAAGCATTTGCAAAGCTTGCAAGACAGTTATGCGGCAGCCCAAGTACAAGCGGAATTGGTCCCTTTCATCGATGACACCGCCCAGGCGTTTGCCCAAGCGGATTTGGTCATTTGCAGGGCTGGAGCCAGCACGGTGAGTGAATTGGCGGCTGTGGGTGCTGCAGCCTTGTTGATCCCATTCCCACAAGCCGTCGATGACCATCAAACCGCCAACGCCCGGTTTTTGTCGTCACAAGATGCTGGATGGCTGATGTCGCAACACACATGGACCGCTGCTTCGCTGGCTGAATTTTTGATGCAGTTGAACCGCGAACGTTTGCTGCAAGCAGCTTTGAAGGCTTATGGTTTGCGACAAACAGCAGCGGCACAAGATGTGGCACAAGCCTGTGCGGAGGTGCTGAAATGAAGCACGCCATCAGTCATGTGCATTTTGTTGGTATCGGTGGCGCTGGCATGAGCGGCATCGCAGAAATCCTGCACAACCTGGGTTACGTGGTGTCAGGTTCGGACATCGCGGACAGTCCAGTCTTGCGTCGATTGCAAGCCATGGGCATTCGGACCCAAGTGGGCCATGATGCTGCACACATTGCAGGCGCAGGCGCCGTGGTCACCTCCACGGCGGTGCAGGCCGACAACCCCGAGGTGGTGGCGGCACATCAAAAATTAGTGCCCGTGGTGCCACGGGCCGTGATGCTGGCCGAGCTCATGCGCTTGAAACAAGGGATTGCGATTGCAGGCACACATGGCAAAACCACCACCACCAGTTTGGTGGCCAGTGTGCTGGCAGCTGCCAACATGGACCCGACATTTGTGATTGGTGGGCGACTCATCAGTGCCGGCGCCAATGCCAAATTGGGTTCGGGGGATTACATCGTGGTCGAGGCCGATGAATCGGATGCCTCGTTCCTCAACTTGAACCCGATCATGTCGGTGGTCACAAACATCGATGCAGACCACATGGACACCTATGGCCATGACTTCAACAAGCTCAAAGCTGCATTCATCGAATTTTTGCACCGCATGCCGTTTTATGGCGCCGCCATCCTGTGTGCCGATGACCCTGTGCTCAGCAGCGTTTTTGCTGATGTGTCTCGTCCCATCACCAGCTATGGTTTGTCGGCGCATGCCCAAGTGCGTGCACAAGATGTCAATGCCGTTGGTTCACGCATGCAGTTTCGCGTGACCCGCAGCAACGGTGTGACCCTGCCAGACCTGCACATCGATTTGAACCTGCCCGGCGAACACAATGTGCGCAATGCCTTGGCCGCCATTTCGGTCGCGGTGGAATTGAATGTGCCAGATGAAGCAGTGGTGCAGGCCTTGGCTGATTTCAAAGGTGTGGGTCGTCGTTTCCAAATTCATGGTCAAGCCCCAGCAGCCGCAGGCGGATCTTTCACGGTGATTGAGGACTATGGCCACCACCCTGTGGAATTGGCGGCCACCTTGGCAGCGGCACGAGGGGCTTATCCGGGTCGGCGCTTGGTGTTGGCATTCCAGCCGCACCGCTACACACGTACACGCGATTGTTTTGAAGATTTTGTGCAGGTCTTGCGTTTGGCGGATGTGGTCTGGTTGACCGAGGTGTATGCGGCAGGCGAAGAGCCGATCGCAGCGGCAGATGGTCGAGCCTTGGCACACGCACTGCGTGTGGCAGGTCAACAAGCGTTGGTGTTCGCCCAAGATCTGAGCCAGTTGGAAGCGTTGATGCGCGAGCAGGCGCAAGATGGTGATGTGGTGTTGTGCATGGGCGCGGGCAGCATTGGTCAATTGCCAGCCAAGTTGGTGGCACATCCAACATCGAACGGTCAGCCACATTTGCAGGTGGTTCGATGATGAAAACATTTGACATCAACACCGCCAAAGTGGCTGTCCTCATGGGCGGGCATTCTGCCGAGCGCGACATTTCCCTCATGTCAGGTCAAGGTGTGCTCCAAGCATTGGTGTCAGCGGGCGTGAACGCACACGGCTTTGATCCAGCGCAGCACAGTTTGCAACGTTTGCATGACCAACAGTTCACCCACGCCTTCATCAGTTTGCATGGGCGTCATGGTGAGGATGGCACGGTCCAAGGTGCGCTGGAATTGTTGGGCATTCCGTACACAGGTTCGGGCGTCATGGCGTCTTCCATGGCCATGGACAAGCAACTCACCAAAAGATTGTGGGTGGCCGAGGGTTTGTCCACGCCCCGATCGGTTTGGTTGACCCCTGATTTGCAAACAGCAGAGCGCATTGCAAAGATTCCCCAAGAACTGGGCTTGCCCTTGATCGTCAAACCACCGCATGAAGGATCGTCCATCGGTGTGACCAAGGTGTTGGATGCTGATGCTTTGGCCGCAGCAGTGGCCTTGGCCACCAAGTACGACCCCGATTTGTTGTGTGAGACCTTCATTGAGGGTGAGGAAGTGACATGCCCTGTCTTGGGTGAGGGCCATGAGGCCCATGCACTGCCAGTGGTGCGTATTGCGGCCCCACAGGGTGCTTACGATTACCAGAACAAATATTTCACCGACACGGTGCAATACCACTGCCCGAGTGGTTTGCCACCTGCAGAAGAAGAGGCGATCAAAGCCTTGAGCGTGGCAGCTTATCGCTCGTTGGGGTGCCGTGGTTGGGGTCGAGCCGATCTGATGATTCGCGCCAGTGACCGCAAACCCTTTTTGCTGGAAATGAACACCAGTCCAGGCATGACCAGTCACTCTTTGGTGCCCATGTCAGCCAAAGCAGCCGGTGTGTCTTACCAGGCCTTGTGTTTGCAAATCCTCAGCCAAGCGCGTTTGGACAGCACATTGGGAGCTTTGCGAGCATGAACCACTCCTATGACGCCAGCATGCAAACAGCACCCGATATGGCCATGGACATTCGACTGATGAACATCACCAGTGCGATCCTGGTGGGCGTGTTCATCGTGGTGTGTGTGGGTGCGTCTTTTTGGTGGTTGTTGCGTCACCCCATCTTTGCGATCACCTCGATCACGGTGCAAGGCGATGTGCGGCACAACAATGAAGTCACACTGCGTGCCAACGTGGTGCCTCGACTGCGTGGCAGTTTCTTCACCGTGGACTTGGCACAAGCGCGCACGGCGTTCGAAAACGTGCCCTGGGTGCGACGTGCCATGGTTCGGCGTGAGTTCCCAGACCGCTTGAGTGTCGATTTGTACGAGCATGAACCCGTCGCCTATTGGGGCCATGAATCGGATTCGCGATTGGTGAACAAACAAGGCGAAGTCTTTGGCGCCAACTTTGGCGAACTGGACAACGAGGATTTACCGCACCTGGTCGGCCCTGACGCTGAATCGGCAAGGGTGTTGAAAATGTTTTATCAACTTTCACCCGAGTTCAGCAAATTGGACATGGCGTTGCAAGGATTGGAATTGACGGGGCGTGGCAGTTGGCGCGCCCGTTTGAAAAACGGCGCGCAGTTGGAACTGGGTCGCGGACAAGAAGCCGAGGTGTTGGCGCGCGTTCAACGGTTCACCCAAACATTGGCGCAAGTCAGTCAGCGTTACGGACGACAGGCGCAAGCATTGGAAGCGGCAGATTTGAGACATGTCAACGGTTATGCATTGCGATTGCGCAACGTGAGCACGCTGGGTTCAACGACAACAAGGTAAGCACAAAGAGGGTTCCATGGCAAAAGAGTACAAAGATTTGGTGGTGGGCTTGGACATTGGCACCAGCAAAGTCATGGTGGTGGTGGCCGAGGTTTTGCCGGGTGCAGAACTCAAAGTGGCGGGCTTGGGCATTGCGCCCAGCAGTGGTTTGAAGCGTGGCGTCGTGGTCAACATCGATGCCACGGTGCAAAGCATTCAACAGGCATTGAAAGAGGCCGAGTTGATGGCCGATTGCAAAATCACCCGGGTATATACCGGCATCACCGGCAGCCACATCCGTGGCATGAATTCGCAAGGCATGGTGGCTGTGAAAGACCGCGAGGTGACCGCTGCCGATGTCTCTCGTGTGGTGGAGACCGCCAGGGCCGTGAACATTTCCACAGACCAGCGCTTGCTGTTGGTGGAACCGCAAGAATTCATCATCGATGGACAGGATGTCAAGCAACCGATTGGCATGAGTGGCATTCGCTTGGAAGCCAAGGTGCACATCGTGACCGGCGCCCAAACCGCTGCCGAAAACATCATCAAGTGTGTCCGACGCTGTGGTTTGGATGTGGACCACTTGATGCTCAATCCCCTGGCATCCAGTTTGTCTGTGCTGACAGACGATGAGCGCGAATTGGGTGTGGCACTGGTCGACATTGGTGCGGGCAGCACCGACATTGCCATCTTCACAGGTGGTGCCATTCGCCACACCGCTGTGATTCCCATTGCGGGTGACTTGATCACCAGCGACATTGCCATGGCGCTGCGCACCCCGACCAAAGACGCCGAAGACATCAAGGTGGAGTCGGGTTTTGCCAAACAACTGCTGGCCGATCCCAATGTCCAAGTGGAGGTGCCTGGCTTGGGTGACCGAGGCCCACGCATGTTGAGTCGACAAAATTTGGCAGGCGTGATCGAACCACGCATCGAAGAAATTTTCTCGCTGGTGCAGCAGGTGCTGCGTGACTCAGGCTACGAAGAGGTGTTGTCCTCTGGCATTGTGCTCACCGGTGGCAGTGCCATGATGCCCGGCATGATCGAGTTGGGCGAAGACATCTTCTTGAAAGCGGTGCGTCGAGGCGTGCCTCGTTACAGCAGTGCCCTGTCAGACATGGTGTCGCACCCCCGTGCGGCCACCGTCATGGGATTGCTGGAAGAAGCCCGCATGGCGCGTTTGCGTGGTTTCAGGGTGGCTCAAAAAAACGGGTCGATGAAAACGGCCATGGGACGCGTCAAAGACTGGTTTGTGGGGAACTTCTGATCATGAACAACATCACATGCACACCTCTGTTGCTGGCCAGTTCCCGCGTGCTGACAGGACGACGATGGCGACCGTGTATCCGCGGCGCTCCCCCTGGCTGAGCGATGTCCATTCACACAACAACAAATTCAAGGCAACTGCATTACAAAATTTCGGAGAAACAACATGAACATTGAAATGATCGAAAAACAAGAATTCACCTCCAACACGCAAATCCGTGTCATTGGCGTCGGCGGTGGCGGCGGCAATGCTGTGGAACACATGATCACCAGTGGTGTGCGCGGCGTGGAATTCATCTGCGCCAACACCGACGCGCAAGCGCTCAAGGTCAGTTCAGCCAATCGCACCATTCAATTGGGCGACAACGGTTTGGGTGCAGGCAGCAAACCAGAGCGTGGTCAAGCGGCAGCGGAGGCCGCCATCGACACCATCCGTGAAGTGCTGCAAGGCGCCAACATGGTGTTCATCACGGCTGGTATGGGTGGCGGTACAGGCACCGGCGCTGCGCCTGTGGTGGCTCGTGTCGCCCGCGAAATGGGCATTCTCACCGTGGGCGTGGTGACCAAGCCATTCGATTGGGAGGGCGGTCGTCGCATGACCAATGCCGAGGCCGGTTTGGCCGAACTCGAAGCCAATGTCGACTCACTCATCGTGGTGCTCAATGAAAAACTGCAAGAAGTGTTGGGTGACGATGTCAGCCAAGACCAAGCCTTTGCATTTGCCAATGACGTGCTGAAAAACTCGGTCGGTGGCATTGCCGAAATCATCAATGTGGAAGCCTTGGTGAACGTCGACTTCGAGGACGTTCGCACCGTCATGAGTGAGCAAGGCAAAGCGATGATGGGTACAGCGACAGCCAATGGCCCAGACCGTGCGCGCATTGCCGCAGAACAAGCCGTGGCCTGCCCACTGCTGGAAGGTGTGGACATGACCGGTGCCAAAGGTGTGTTGGTGCTGATCACCGCAGCCAAGGGTGCGTTGCGTTTGGCCGAGTCGCGCGAGGCCATGAACACCATCCGTGCGTTTGCCTCGCAAGAAGCGCATGTCATTTATGGCACAGCCTATGACGAAAGCTTGGGTGACCAAATCCGCGTGACGGTGGTGGCCACTGGCTTGGCCCAAGCGGGTCGTCGCGTGGCGCCGCCTTTGTCCGTCATCCGCACTGGCACCCATGACGTGGCGTACACCCCCAACCAGACCACCATGTCTGTGGCTGCAAGTCCGGTGACGTCGATTGCACCCAGCATGTCTGCCAGCAGCGAGACCATGGTCGCACCCGCGACATTGGCCACCCCAACACCCGCAGGCGACGTGAATGTGCCCAGCGTGTGGCGTACCAACCGCACCCAAGCTGCGGCACGGGTCGATGCCATGTCCTCAGGCGGCATGGACAATTACGAGATCCCTGCTTTCTTGCGCAAACAGGCCGACTAAAATCGAGACCGTGCTGAAACAACGAACCCTTCAAACCATCACCCGCGCTGTTGGCGTTGGCTTGCACAGCGGCCAACGGGTGGAGTTGACCTTGCGTCCAGCCCCGCCGGACACAGGGGTTGTGTTTCGGCGCGTCGATTTGGCACATCCGGTGGACATCCCCGTCAGCGCCACCGCGGTCACCGACACCCGCATGGCCTCGACCATCTCGGCACAAGGGGCCAAGGTGCACACGGTCGAGCATTTGATGTCGGCTTGCTCTGGGTTGGGACTGGACAATTTGTTCGTGGACATCACTGCCGAAGAAGTGCCCATCTTGGATGGTTCATCGGCTTCGTTTGTCTTTTTGCTGCAAAGCGCTGGGGTGGTGTTGCAAAACGCGCCCAAGCGTTTCATTCGCGTCACCCAAGCAGTGCATGTACAAGAGGGTGAGGGTGACAACATCAAATGGGCACGGCTGAGCCCGCACCATGGTTTCAAGCTGAGTTTTGAAATTGACTTCCAACACCCAGCTGTGGATTCCACCGGCCAACGGGTGGAGTTCGACACCGAAACAGGCAGCTATGTGAAAGACATTGCACGTGCACGCACCTTTGGATTCACCAAAGATGTCGAGCAGATGCGGGCCAATGGTTTGGCTTTGGGTGGTGGATTGGACAATGCCATCGTGATGGACGATTACAAAGTCCTCAACAGCGATGGGCTACGCTATGACGATGAATTTGTGAAGCACAAAATCTTGGATGCCATGGGCGACTTGTATTTGTTGGGACGTCCATTGCTGGCCGCATACAGTGCGTTTCGCTCAGGCCACGCCCTGAACAACCGCTTGCTGCGTGAATTGCTTGACCACCCCGAGTGCTATGAATGGGTCAGCTTTGACGATGAGAAAGCGGCGCCCCGCGGTTTGGCGCAACTCGCACCGGCTTGGTGAGATGGGCCTGGGCCAGCAGGCCTGCGGCGTGACGCGCATGGGCGTGTGTGATTGCCAATCCCAGCGCATCAGCTGCATCTGGGCCAGGCAAACCCGGTAACTTCAACAATCGTTTCACCATTTCTTGTACCTGCGCTTTGGCGGCTTTGCCATGACCTGCAATGGCTTTTTTCATTTGCAAGGCGGTGTACTCGGCGACGGGCAATTGCTTGTGAACCAGTGCGGTCAAACAAGCGCCACGCGCCTGTCCCAACAACAAACTGGCTTGTGGGTTCATGTTGACGAAGACAATTTCTACCGACGATTCTTGCGGTTGATAACGGGACACCACCTCCGCTATCCCCTCAAAAATCACTTGCAAACGCGCCGGTAAATGCTCGCGTGGCAAGTGGGTTGTGGTGATGGTGCCACTGGCCACGTAATGCAAAAGCGTCCCAGTGCTCTCGATCACACCAAAGCCGGTGCACTGCAAGCCCGGGTCAATGCCCAAAATGCGGGTGGTGGTGCTCATGGTAGCGCCACCTGCGGCATTCTGGCCAAGATGGTTTGGGCGCGCGCCGCCAGGTAAGGGGAGCGGGCATATTTCTCGTAGTACTTGGGCCTGGGCAGCATCACAGCCAAACGTGCACATTCCCAGGCATTGAGTTGACTGGCGGGGTGTTTGAAGTGGTGTTGAGAAGCGGCCTCGACACCAAACACGCCTTCACCCCACTCCACGCTGTTGAGATAGATGGTCAATATCCGGTCTTTGCTCAACAATTGTTCGAGCGCCAAGGTCAGCACCAATTCCTGCGCTTTGCGCAGCATGGTGCGCTCGCCGCTCAAAAACAAATTTTTTGCCAATTGTTGGGTGATGGTCGACCCACCCACCACCTTGGCACGGGGCGCTTGACCTGCGTTGGCCTCGGCACGGGCTTGGGCGCGCGCCATGGCTCGGGCATTGCGGCTCCACGCTTTCTCAATCGCTTCCCATTGCACGCCACCATGGCTGGCAAAGACGTCGTCTTCAGACGCGATCACGGCCCGCTGCATGTTTTTGGGGTGAGCAGCGCCGTCCACCCAGTCTTGTTGCCAACGAAAATCGGGGTTGTTGCGCGCGATGCGCATCGCCTCTGAACGCTGAAAAGCCGTTGACACAGGGTCGATATAGCGCATGCTGGCAATGCGTGCCACAAAAAAAACCTGCAAACCCAAGCCACACAAAGCCACCAAAGCCAACCAACGGGCCAAGGGTTGAAGCAGACGAGACACACGCATGTTCATTGTTCTTGCAACGTTGTTTGCAGGGTGTTGCTGCTGTCAAAACTGAAGCGTGTCACCAAGGCCAGTTGGTCCATTTGGCGTTTCATGGTGTCGGTGAAAGGCCCAAAAGGCCCTGCTTGCTTGGCGATGGCTTTGGCTTGCATGTCTAAGATCGGGTTGCCCGAACTTTGCGACACATCGCAGGTGAGCACTTGGCCACGGGCATCGATGGTGATGACCATGATCAAACTGCCATAGAGCTTGTGACCCTGTGATTCGGGAAAAAACAGGGTGCCGCGGGCTTCGATTTTGCGGCGCAAATGGTCGTAATAAATGGCATAGGCCGCCTCTTGTGTGCTGGGACTGACATAGCGTTTGCGCGGCCGGGCGTTCTCTTCTTGAATGCGTTTTTCGATCTGCGCCAGCATTTTCAACAGTTGTTGGCGTTGGCGCTCCATCGCAGGGTCGTTTTGAGTGGCTGGGTTGGCGTTCAAGGCTGCGAGTGTGCGCTTGGTCTGCGCCAACAATTCAGTTTGTTCCAATTCCCGCTTGGCGATTTTGCTGTTGCGTTGGTCATCGGCTTCACCGGTTTGGGTTTGAGCGGCGTTGGGCAGCGGTGAGGAGGCTCGTGCCTGCGTGCGTTCGCCGCCCCCTGCCAAATGGGTTTGTGCCAGCGCTTTGGCCTTGTCAGGTTTTTTTTCATCCGACAAGGTGTTGACCAGGATCACTTCCAATCCACTGTCTCGCACCAAGCGGTCCGTGCTTTCAGGGGTACCCAATTGGATGGACAGCACCAGGCCATGCAGCAGCAGCGACAGGCCCAAAGCCCAATTCATGGCTGGGATTCCTCCACTGGCGCCTCGGTCAGGTCCATCGCGATGTTCAAGGGGCCAGCGGCCACCTCGTCATCTTCTTCCACTTCAGCCTGGGCTTGCGCGGTGTCCAAGGTTTGCAAGTACTGCACTTGCAAATCCAAGGCAATCAAGTCCATGCCTTGCACTTTCACCCGTACCTGGCAACCTCTTTCCAGGGCAGGCGCACCATGAACTGTGAACACCAAGGGCAGGTTGTTGGCACGCGCCATAGGGGGTTCGCCAGGGTAAGACTTGAACACCGTGGCATCTAACTCGGTGATGTGTTGTTGCTGCAAATACTGCAAAGTCCAGAACCGCTCCATGCCCGATTGGTGGACGTTGTAGGCGGTGTAAGCCGTGTCAAACGCCGAGATGATGCCAAACAGTTCGGCATCTTTGGGCTTGAAGGGAGCCACCAAGGCAGCGGTAGCGCCTTGACGGGCGCAGGCGATCAATTGCCATTGGTTGACCAAATCGGTGTAACGGCGCAGCGGCGATGTGCTCCAGGCGTAACTGGGCACACCGATGCCGGCGTGCGGCAAGGCTTTGGTGCCCATGCGAACTTTCACACCGGGCGCCAAGCTGGCTTGGCTGCGGTAGATGGCCGGCACGCCCAAACTGGCCATCCACTGGCCCCAGGTGCTGTTGGCCAAGATCATGGCCTCGGCCACGATCAAGTCCAACGGTGCTCCGCGTTGGCGGATGGTGATTTGCACTGTTTCTTGTCCCACGGGGCCGCTTTCGGGCGTGTCGACCAATCTGAAGTTGTAGTCGGGACGGTTGAACGTTTCGGGTTTGCCACGCACCACCTCGCGTTGCGCCTTGAGGTGTTTGGCCAGTTTGAATAAAAAAGCCATTTCGGCATGAGGCATCAATGGTGCTTGGTGGTGTGGTTCGGGTGAGGGATTGGTCAGCCAAGCCTCGGTCACCACTTCATCCAATTGATCGTGGCGCAAATTGGCGGCAATTGGCACTTGCTCCAACTGGGTGTGGCTGTCTTGAATGGCCAAGGTGGCCGCATCAAAGCGCACATACAAGGACAGAGCAGGGCATGCGCGGCCTTCTTGCAGCGTGTAACTTTGCACAATGCTGTCGGGCAGCATGGTGATTTTGTGACCCGGCATGTAGACCGTGGACAAGCGTGATCGACCCACTTGGTCGATCGGGTCGCCAGGTTGAACCGCCAACCCGGGTGCCGCGATGTGAATACCCAAGGTGATGCTGTCGGTTCCCAGGCCTTGCACGGACAAAGCGTCGTCGATCTCGGTGGTCTGGGAGTCGTCGATGGAATAGGCCTGGACTTTGGCCAAGGGCAAATCCGCCTGCACAGCGGTCGCTTGCAGTGCAGGAAAGCCAGTGCCTTTGGGGAAGTTGTCAAACAAAAACCGTTGCCAATGAAAATCGTAGGCCGATCGAATCGCGCCTGCTTTTTGCAGCAAAGCCAGGGGTGGTGTGTTGCTGTTGCGCGCAGCCTCCACCACGGCCTTGTATTCGGCGGCGTTTTTATCCGGCTTGAACAAGATTTTGTAGAGCTGCTGGGCAATCGGCTCGGGACACACGCCCGCCACCAACTCGGCGGCCCAAGTTGCAATTTGCGCTTGCACTTGTTTTTTCTTTTCGATGGCCACCAGCGCTTGCTGAATCACCTCGGCACTGGCTTTGCGAAAACGACCTTTGCCCGCCCGCCGGAAATAGTGGGGGGTGTCAAACAATCGCAGCAACATGCCGGCTTGCTGCGCAGGGGTGGCTTCTTTGCTGAAATAGTCCTGCGCCAACTCTGCAAAGCCAAATTCCTCATCGGGCGCAAACTCCCAAGCGATGTCGACTTCAATGTCAGCCGCCACGGCATGCCCTGCTTGCATGAATTCAGCGGGCGTGGGTTTGTCGAATTTCATCAGCATGTTGGCGCTTTTCACCTTCATGCGTTTGCCGCTGTCGAGTTCAATTTGGGCGGATGCGTCGGCTTCTGACAAAACCCGTCCGGTCAAGAATTTGCCGCTGTCTTCAAAGAGTGCATACATGGGTAAGATTCTCCCATGGCAACCCGCATCGGCAAATACAGCGTGTTTCAACGCATCACCCCCATGGTCATCGGTTTTGATGCTGTTTTGAGCTTTGCCGTGTTGGTCTTGGCCTTGGCCGGGTTGTTGTCCATTTTTTCCAGTGGCTATGCCGATGGCCAACGGTTTTTGGACCATGGCCGCAACATGTTATTGGCGGCGTTCATCATGTTTGTGGTGGCCCAGATCCCGCCGCAACGATTGATGTCATTGGCGGTTCCCATCTACACCGTGGGTTTGGCGCTGTTGGTCGCGGTGGCTTTGTTTGGGTTGACCAAAAAAGGAGCCCAGCGTTGGCTGAACATCGGCATCGTGATCCAGCCCAGCGAAATCATGAAAATTGGAATGCCGCTGATGCTGGCTTGGTGGTTTCAAAAGCGCGAAGGACAGTTGAGGACCCTGGATTTTGTGGTGGCCAGCGTCATTTTGTTGATTCCGGTCGGATTGATTGTCAAGCAACCGGACTTGGGCACGGCCATCTTGGTCATGTCAGCGGGCTTGTACGTGATTTATTTTGCAGGTCTGAGTTGGTGGTTGATCATTCCGCCATTGATCTTGGGCCTGATCGGCATTGCTTTGTTGGTCATCTTTGAGCCCGTGTTGTGCGTGGACGGCATGGATTGGCCCTTTTTGCGTGATTACCAGCAACAACGCGTGTGCACCTTGCTCGACCCCGGTCGCGACCCTTTGGGCAAAGGCTTTCACATCATCCAAGGGATGATTGCCATTGGTTCTGGCGGTTTTTGGGGCAAGGGTTTGATGCAAGGCACACAGGCCCAATTGGATTTCATCCCAGAGCGCACCACTGATTTCGTGTTCGCCGCTTTCTCCGAGGAATTTGGCTTGTTTGGCAACATGCTGTTGATCCTCGGATTTTTGGTGTTGGTGTTCCGAGGTCTGTCCATCGCGACCGAGGGCCCCACCTTGTTTGCCCGTTTGCTGGCCGGCAGCATCACCCTCATCTTCTTCACCTATGCCTTTGTCAACATGGGCATGGTCGCCGGCATGCTGCCTGTGGTGGGCGTTCCTTTGCCTTTCATCAGCTATGGGGGCACCGCCATGGTCACCCTCGGATTGGGCATTGGCATTTTGTTGTCCGTGGCCAAAGCCAAGCAACTGGTGCAGTCCTGAAGCCTCACAACCCCAGTCGCCCTGAGAGATTGGAGGACTCCTACAATGGGACCATGATTTCACGCGAACCCACCCTCGAGCGCTTGAGCCTGGCGCAAAGCCTGCTGTTAACCCCCTACGGTTTGGACGAATCCCATCTCAGCCAAGCGTTGTCCGCCATTCGGGCGCACAAGGTGGACGATGCCGATTTGTATTTCCAATACACCCGCTCTGAGGGTTGGAGTTTGGAAGAGGGCATTGTCAAAACGGGTTCCTTCAGCATCGACCAAGGCGTGGGCGTTCGAGCCGTCAGCGGTGAAAAAACCGCCTTCGCTTATTCAGACGATATTTCCCTGGCTTCTTTGATGGATGCCGCACACACGGTGCGCAGCATTGCCACGGCTGGCCTCAATGCCAAGACGAAAGTACCTCAACGCGTCATCGCGCCCAGTCGCCAGCTCTACCATGCAGATGACCCGATTGGCAGCCTGGACAGCACGGCCAAGGTGAAGTTGCTCGAGCGCATCGAACAGCAAGCCCGTGCCAAAGATCCCCGTGTGGTGCAGGTCATGGCTGGTTTGGCCAGTGAATTTGACGTGGTCATGGTGGCGCGTGCCGATGGCTCCTTGGCCGCTGATGTGCGCCCCTTGGTGCGTTTGTCTTTGTCGGTCATCGTTGAACAAAATGGCCGTCGCGAAAGCGGTTCGGCTGGTGGCGGTGGCCGGTTTGGTTTGGCTTATTTCGATGCCGCATGCCTCACCCGTTATGTGGATGAAGCCGTGGGATCGGCCCTCACCAACTTGGAGGCGCGGCCTGCGCCCGCCGGCGAAATGACCGTGGTGTTGGGCTCGGGGTGGCCTGGCATTTTGTTGCATGAGGCGATTGGCCATGGCTTGGAAGGCGATTTCAACCGCAAGGGCTCGAGCGCATTCAGCGGGCGCATTGGCGAGCGCGTGGCGGCCAAAGGCGTCACGGTGTTGGATGACGGCACCATCGCCGACCGTCGTGGCTCACTGAACGTGGACGATGAAGGCAACACCAGTCAGAAAAACGTCTTGATCGAAGACGGTATCTTGGTGGGCTATATCCAAGACAGTTTGAACGCCCGCTTGATGGGCGTGGCCCCGACCGGCAATGGCCGACGTGAAAGCTATGCCCATGTGCCCATGCCACGCATGACCAATACTTACATGCTGGGCGGCGACAAGCACCCTGAAGAGATCGTGGCCAGCATCCAAAAAGGCCTGTATGCCACCAACTTCGGCGGTGGACAGGTGGACATCACCTCGGGCAAGTTTGTGTTCTCGGCCAGCCAAGCGTTTTGGGTGGAGAACGGCAAAATTCAATACCCGGTCAAAGGGGGCACCTTGGTGGGCAATGGCCCCGATGCCCTCACCCGCGTCAGCATGATCGGCAACGACATGGCCCTCGACCCCGGCGTCGGTACCTGCGGCAAAGAAGGCCAAAGCGTGCCTGTGGGTGTGGGTCAACCCACCTTGCGCATCGACGGCTTGACCGTCGGTGGAACCGCCTGACTACGGCTGTCTTGCCGCGTCAGGGCCTTGTGCTACATTTCAGCCCATGACTTCATTGCACTTTTACTTTGCTTACTTTTTCTTCTCACGCTGCACCGGCGGTCGAGAGGTCTGAACGCAAACAACGCTCTGAACTCCAAAACCAACCGCCGGCAACGGCGGTTTTTTTTTGCCCCCGAATTTGAAACGCTTCCAAGGAGCTGCCATGAAAACCCCCAAGCATGATGCTTATGCGCCGATCAACGACCAAACCAGCCAAACCGACAACCAACGCATCAAGGACATCACCGTGTTGCCGCCTCCCGAACATTTGATCCGTTTCTTTCCCATCGCAGGCACCGCGGTCGAGCATTTGATTGCCAAGACCCGTCAGCGCATCCACAAAATCATGAACGGCAAGGACGACCGTTTGCTGGTGGTGATCGGCCCTTGCTCCATCCATGACCCTGCCGCCGCCTTGGAATACGCCAGCCGACTGAAAGTGGAACGCGAGAAATACGCCGACACCTTGGAAATCGTGATGCGGGTTTACTTTGAAAAACCACGCACCACCGTGGGTTGGAAAGGCCTGATCAATGACCCCTACTTGGACGAAAGCTTTCGCATCGACGAGGGCCTGCGCATCGCGCGCCAGTTGCTGATTGAAATCAATCGTCAAGGTGTGCCTGCTGGCAGTGAATTTTTGGACGTGATTTCACCGCAGTACATCGGTGACCTGATCAGCTGGGGCGCCATTGGTGCGCGCACCACCGAAAGCCAGGTGCACCGCGAATTGGCGTCCGGCTTGTCAGCCCCGATTGGGTTTAAAAACGGCACCGATGGCAACATCAAGATTGCCACCGATGCGATTCA